>DASZCA010000113.1:0-9382 GCA_035943555.1 Verrucomicrobiia bacterium | reverse complement strand
AATTGCTGGAACCGATTTTGCGGGGAGATGCGGACATGACGGCTGCCACCCGGCTCACGACGCATGGCGAAAACTCATTTCGCCCGCTGCATGTTGCCGGTAACCGGATGGTCTGCGGCATCATCAACTGGATGTTCAAGTCGGATGTATCAGACATTTTTTCGGGCTACCGGGCCTTCACCCGCGCATCCATCCGGCAAATCCCGATCACGGCCGCCGGCTTCGACGTGGAGACGGAGCTTACATTGCAAGCATTGTATCGCGGCCAGGTCATCCGCGAGCTGCCAGCCCCCTACCGGGCGCGACCCGAGGGCAGTTTTTCCAAGCTGAACACGTTCTCGGACGGCATTCTGGTTTTGCTGCGCTTGTTTCTGATCATGAAATCATACAAGCCGCTGACATTTTTTGGCGGCCTCAGCCTGTTGTTTCTGGTGCTGGGCCTCGCTACCGGATTGTTGCCAATTTATGAATTCATCACGGAACACTATGTTCACCGCCTGCCCAGCGCCATCTTGGCGGCCTCGTTGGTAATGCTGGCGTTTTTCTCACTTGGCCTGGGGCTGATCTTGAACAGCATGAATCTGCGGCTGCTGGAATTGGAAAAGCTGGTCGCCAAAGCCCGCAAATAAGCCTTAAAATAGGCCGGACCAAGGAGATTGAAAATTACGTTGATATTTTGGCGGCGTGAATGAAACTTTACGCATGTCTGAGCCGGCAGGATTTGTGAAGTCTGCGCTGTCACCCGTGGCGGGCGTGTTCAACCGCGTCCGGCTTGGCTTTCCCGGTCATTACCTGCGGGGACCCGGCAACCCCGGAGGCGACCTCATGTGTTCGGTCGTTGCCCGGGAGTTTAAAAAGCGGGGCAATGGCCGCCTCGCCATGATCTCCAGCCACGGCAGCCTCTTTGAAAGAAACCGTGATGTGGACATGGTCATTCATAATTCCAATTACTGGATGCGTGCTGGCCTGCCCGCCGCGCAGCTGAATTACTCGACCTACGACCCGGAGCGGGATGCGGACCTGCCGCCGCCGCAGCATGTCCTGGTTCATATGTGCGAAAAGGCCGGCATCAAGGGGCCGGTGGAGTTACGGCCATTTTTATACCTGAGCGACGCGGAATTCGCCGCCGGCAAAGTTTCGCAAAATCAAGTGGTCATGCAGTCCTCCGGCCTCTCGGCGGCCAATGCGATGCGAAACAAGGAATGGTATCCGCAACGGTTTCAAGAAGTCTGTTCGGAACTGCGCGCCGATGTGCAGGTGGTGCAACTGGGCTCCGCGAATGACCCGAAACTTGAAGGAGCCATTGACCTGCGTGGAAAGACATCCGTGCGCCAGTCGGCCGCCATATTGGCAAACTCGCTGGCGTTTGTCGGTCTGGTCGGTTTTCTCATGCATCTGGCGCGCGCGGTGGATTGCCGCAGCGTCATCCTCTACGGCGGCCGGGAAAAACCGGCGCAGACGGGCTATGTCGCCAACAAAAATCTTTATACGCAGGTACGTTGCGCGCCCTGCTGGCTGCGCAATCCGTGCGAGTATGACCGCAAGTGCATGGACATGATCACGGTGCCGCAGGTCATCGCAGCCACCGCCGAACAGATCAGCAAGTACGGGACGTTATTGGAAGTGCAGACGGCGCAACTTACCTGACACAATGGGCGGTTCACCGATGTTTTGATGCTTTGCTCTTTTTTTCTTACCCGGCAATGGGCAATATCCTGTTCCATCAGAAATGTATGTGCCATCGAAAGCGCCAAAGCCAAACGTCATCCGTGGAAAAACCTTCCCCTCAGGACAGGATGTTTTTTTACAGCCGGCGCACAAAGCCTCCTGAAACTGCCGTTGATTTCTGAGGCATGAGTGAATTCGCGATCAAAGTCGAGGGTTTGGGCAAGAAATATCTGATCCAGCATCAGTCGGCTGGCAGACGCTATGTGGCCTTGCGCGATGTGATTGCTGAAAAAGCAAAAGGTTTTTTCGGAGGTTGCAAACCCACCGGGGCGGCCCACGCCTCGATTGAAGAATTTTGGGCGGTCAAGGACGTTTCTTTCGAGATAAAGCCGGGCGATGTCGTAGGCATCATCGGCCGCAACGGCGCGGGCAAATCCACGCTGTTAAAATTATTGAGCCGCATCACCGAGCCTACCCGGGGAAGCATTCGCTTACGTGGTCGCGTGGCCAGCCTGCTGGAGGTGGGCACAGGCTTTCATCCTGAACTTACCGGCCGTGAAAATATTTTTCTTAACGGGGCGATCCTGGGGATGCACCGCACGGAGATCAAAACAAAGTTTGATGAGATCGTCGCATTTGCGGAGGTCGAAAAATTTCTCGATACGCCGGTGAAACGTTATTCCAGCGGCATGTATGTGCGGCTGGCCTTTGCCGTCGCCGCCCATCTTGAGCCGGAAATCCTGATCATCGATGAAGTGCTCGCGGTGGGCGACGCAGCGTTCCAGAAAAAATGCCTCGGCAAGATGGAAGATGTGAGCCAGGGCGGACGCACCGTCCTGTTTGTGAGCCACAATATGGATGCGGTAATGCGGCTCTGCCGTACGGGAATCAACCTGGCTGATGGTAAAGTGGCTTATTGCGGGGAAATCAAACCGGCGATTGCGAAATACCTGGCTGCCCAAAAAAACCAAGGTCCGGTGGTGAATTTTCAAGACCTCCCCCGGCATGGAGCGTTGGGAGGCCGGATTCATTTTTTGAAGGCGGCAGCGGGCTCCGGGGCGCGCGATTTTTCGTGGCAGTTCCGTTTTGGTGACAAAATCAATTTCAAAGTGCAATTCGAATGTTTGACATCGGTGGACTTGGCCGAGATCGGGGTGTCAATCTTTTCAGCCGGCGGCATGGAAATCATTTCCACGCTAAGCTCCAATTCGTTGATGAGCAACTCATTTGAATCTGGAAAGCATTGGTTAGATATCGATATGGGGTGTCCTTATTTGCTCCCGGGAAATTATCGCGTTGCATTGGGGATAAGATCTGACCGGGGTATGGAAGATCATATCACAGAAGCTTTTCGTTTTGAGGTGGACAATTCCGAGTTGTCCGCAAAATTCAAAACCGACTCTTTTGGCGGGCAGATCAGTCCTCCGATTTTATTTGCCCGGAGCGAAATGGAAGACTAAAGGCAATATTTTCATATGTTGAAGAAACTCATTCAGTGGTCGGCCCGGACTTGCGGCTATGAAATCAAAAAAGTGCCGGCACCCGCTTCGGCACCCTCCATTCCTGATGGGGAGTTATATCAGCCGCTGTTTTCTCCCTGGCTGGGCGGTGGTGATTTCCGCCGCTATTACATGCTGGCGGCACCAAAGACACTGGTTACCCCCGACCGGTGTTTTGTGCTCTACACGTTGCTGCGCCAAGCCATGTCCGTCCCCGGCGACGTTTGGGAATGTGGCGTCTATAAAGGAGGGACCGCCGCCATGATGGCGGCCATGTTAAACCATTATGCCCCGGAAAAACGGCTGCATCTCTTCGACACGTTTGAAGGCATGCCGGCGACCGATCCGATAAAGGACATCCATCAAAAAGGTGATTTCTCTGATACATCCTTGGAAGCGGTTTCCAAACATGTCAGTTTCGCCGGACAATGCATTTTTCACAAAGGTTTTATTCCTGACACCTTTCAAGGATTGGAAAGGGCCGAAATTGCATTTGCTCACATAGATGTCGACATATACAAGTCAATCATAGACTGCCTGGCCTTCATCTGGCCGCGCCTGTCGAACGGTGGCTTTATCATTTTTGATGATTATGGCTTCCCCACCTGCCCCGGAGCGAGAACGGCGGTGGATACATTTTTTAAAGATAAAACGGCGTTTCCGCTCTGTCTGCCAACGGGACAGGCGTTGGTATTTAAGTCCAGATGATAGATGGCCGCCCACGCCTCAAACGGGCCGTGCGCCTTGATTCGTTGGGGAAATGAGGTTGCAAACGGCGCCAAACATGGAGAAATTGCCGGGGCGAGTTCCGACAACTATTTTTAAAATGCAAGAAACCCAGCGCAGCGCGTTGTACCAGAGCGAAACTTCCAAACACCGGAGCAAGCTGGTGTCCTACTGCACCGGTTGCGGAATCGACATCGGTTTTGGCGGAGATCCCATCACACCCAACGCCGTGCGCGTCGATTTCCCAACACCGTATGCTTATACAGGCGAGTTGGGAGTGCAACTGGCTGGCGATGCCCGAGATTTGCGCTGGTTCAAGGATGGGGCATTGGATTTTGTCTATTCCAGCCATGTGCTGGAAGATTTTGATGAAGATGAAACGGGACCCGTTCTGCGCGAATGGAGCCGGGTTTTGCGCCCGGGCGGAAAACTGGTCCTGCTGCAACCGGACCAGCAAAGGTATCTTGCCTATTGCAAAAAAACTGGCCAGGGGGTGAACACCCATCATTCCATCGACCGTTTTTCGCTGTCTTATGTGCGGGATGTCGCCGGCAAAATCGGCGGTTTGCACTATCTGGCGGGCGATGAAAACATCGACGAATACTCTTTTTTCGCGGTGTTCGAAAAAACGGCGGCGGCAAACGGCTCCCTGGCAAAGGTGGAAGATGAAAGCGGATCGCTCAAATTGCGTCAAGAGAAGGCCGACTTGCAGTTCAAGTTGCGGACGCTGGAAATCGAACATAAAAAACTGGCAGAAAAGCTCAACCATCCGGTCATCAAAGTGTTGAAAGTATTTTATAAATTGCCCGGCAAATTTGGCAAAAAGTGAAAACCGGCCGCAATTTTCCGGGGAGCGACCGGTGCCATCAGCGTTCCGGGTTTTTCATTTCCCCGGCGCGTTAACCGCATGAAATCCCTCCGTCAAAACGCCCGCGACTTGGTGGCCGCCAGACCGGCGCTGCGTTGGGTGCTGCCATCGCTCGCAAAATTCCGGGACGCCTGCCGGCTGCATGCAAAATCTTTCGGCCATGTGGCCGGCGTCATCCTGCCACAACTCGTGCGGACCGGCAAACGGCCGGTGCTATTTTCCCGGTATGTCGGCCTGGGGGACGTGATCTGCACTTTTCCCGCCGCCTTGGAATTAAAGAAACGGCATCCCGGCGCGGCCTTCATTTATAGCTGCCATCCGGATTCCGCCTGCCTGCCAAAAATGGGGGGCATCACGGAACTGGTCGCCCCGTTTCGCTCTGATTACCTGCGGAAATACTGGGGATTTCTGTTCGCGGCCAGCTACCATTTTGAGTACGGGGATGACCGGTCGTTTTATGTTTCATCCGACATTTTGATCGAAGCATTTTGCCGGCAGTTTGGAGTATCCGGCGACGGAGAGCATCCGCGTTTGCGGGTGCCACCCGCGGTCCGGGACCGGGTGCGGGCGTTGCTGGCAAAAAAAAATGCCGGCACGGGGCCGGTCCTGTTATTGCATCCGGGGCCGAGCTGGCCCATCCGGGAATGGCCGCGTTCCCATTGGAGCGACCTTGCAGAAAAACTCGCCGCGCAAGGATATGAGCACAACATTGAACTCGGCAGCGGCCAACATCCGCATACGGGAAAAACCGAATGGCCCGCCCTGCCGGCGACGCTGTCGTTGGTGAACCAGTTAACTTTGGAAGAATCCATTGCGCTGATCGAGATTTCGGATCTGCTCATCGGGATCGATTCAGGCCTCTTGCACGTGGCCGCTTCTTTGCGAAAGCCTGCTATCGGTCTGTTCGGGCCAACTACGCCGCGCCTCCGGTTTTCACCCAGGAGCAGTTGCTCCTTTGTCGTCAGCGAGGTTGAATGCCAGGGTTGCCATCACCGGATTCCGTGCATCCATTGGATCACCAACTGTCCGTATGACATCCGCTGCATGAAGAACATCCCGGTGCAAACCGTCTTGCAAGCCAGCCTGGCAAAATTGGCGGAAAAATCGAAAACGATTTAACGTGCCGTGGGGTTTAGCTTGGACAGGCAGACCTGTAAAATACGGTCCACGCCGATTTCTTTCATGCAGCGGATGTCATACGGACAGTTAGTCACCCAGTCAATACGCGGCAGGCGATGATAACATCCTTGGCATTCCACCTCGCTGACCACAAAAGAACGGCGATATTCCCGCGAAAAACGGAATTGCGGCGAGGTCATGCCAAAAATTCCCACACCCGGGGTTCCAACCGTCGCCGCCACATGCAAGAGGCCTGAATCAATCCCGATATGCAGGCGGGCCAGTGAAATGACAGCGAATGCTTCTTCCAGCGAAAGCTGGTTGATCAAAGACACCGCACCCGGAACCGTGGCCAGCTCGACCTCGCCGAAGTTCGCATAACGCCCCACTCCGAGCTGCGCAATGCTGGTAAAACCTGCGGCGCGCAACCCCGCCACGAGCTGCGGCCATTTTTCCGCCGGCCACTCCCGCACGGGCCAGCTCGGCCCCGGGTGGATGATCACCAGCGATTTCGGATCCAGATTCTTGCCCCGCAAAATTGTTTCGGCTTTTTCACGCAACGCCGGATCAATCGTAAGGAGCGCATGCTCTTCCGTCACCGGCACATCAAACTGGCGGCAAAACTCTTCGACCATGGAAGCCTGACTGGTCTGTCCGGGCGTGTCATCGCCATGCATGAAATGGTAAAAACCGCCGAGCAGAAAATCATACCAATGGCCGACGAGGCCGATCGCTGAAAAACTGGTGATCTGGCTTGCCAAACCCGCCATCCGGGGCACGGCAGCAAAGTCCGCCTGGCAGTTATAAATGAACGTCGCCCCCGGATGCCGTTTTTTTAATTCCAAGGCGGCCGGGACGGTGCAGATAATGTCACCCATGCCAATGAGGCGGGAAAAAATCACAGGGCGCCGGCCCGTCCGCAAAATCACCGGCAACACCACCCGCAGGACGTAACCTAACGCCGCCGCATGCCGTGATAAAACGGCAAACGGGCGGTTCGTTTTTTTAGCGTCCACGGACATACGCGAATTATCGTTGCAGAATCAAAAATTTAGGTCACAAACTTCGGTGCAAAAACGGGACCAAGGTTGTGTTTGCGAAGCAGTTCGCAAAATTTGGCGATGCCGCGCTTTTCATCCTCGGCGAGATGGTAGTGGATGTGCCACTCGAAATAGTCGCGCCGGAAATCTTTGTCGAACTCTTCGCGCGTTTCGATGAGGTAATCCAGCGTCTCGATGCCGAATTTTTTGGCGGCGCGCAACTCATAACGCAGGTCTTTGTTTTCCACGCCACGCCGCAAGGCCCACGCCGCATACACGAACGGCAGGTTGGTCAGTTCTGTCCATGCCAGACCGAGATCGAAAATCTCATGCGTATGCGGGGCACGTTGAAATTCGATCGCCCGGTCGCCGATGAGGAGGACGAAATCTTTTTCAGCGGCCACGGCGTAGCTCTCCAGCGGCTTGAACTCCGGTTTCAGCCCGCGTTCGGCCAGCAGGACTTTCAGCAGGTTCACGCTGGTAAGGGAGGCGGTGTCACAAAACACTTCCTTCACCTCCCCGAGTGGTTTTTTGTGGGCCAGCAGCACGCTGTAGACTTCGCCGAGCGAGGCGATGGCGATACCGTCGAGCACATCGTAACGATCGTTGAGCAACACCTCCGTGATGCTGACCAGCGCCGCGTCCAGTTCATCGCGGCGCAGCATCTCCGCCAGCTTCGCCGGCGTGGCAAAGGTAAGTTCGCCCAAGTCACGCGTCAGCGGCGCGGCATTCAGGTAAGGCACCGAGCCGATGCGAAATTTTTTGACGTCGTCAGACATGAGCAGCAATTCCCTGGAGAGTTCACGCCGTCGCCAAGTTATCTTCCAACACCTTTGAATGCGCCGGATTGTCCGTCGCTTCCGCCGCCGCCGGATTGTCCAGCACCTTGAGCGGCTCGTAAAAAGTGTTTCGTTGCACCGGCGTGCGGCCGGCCTCGCGGATGGCCTTGATCATGTCCGCTTCAGTCTGCAATTGCGGCGAGGTCGCGCCCGCCATGTGAAAAATATGTTCCTCGATGATCGTGCCGTGGATGTCATCCGCGCCATAGCTCAGCGCGACTTGGGCCAGCTTCATGCCGAGGCCGATCCAATAGGCGGTCAGGTGCGGAAAATTATCGAGATAGATGCGGCTGACGGCGATCGTCCGCAGCGAATCATAACCCGTCGGCGGGGTCGTGACCGGGATGTCGTTATTGTCCGGCATGTATGCCAGCGGGATGAGCGCGGTGAAACCGTTCGTCTCATCCTGCAAAGCGCGCAACTGCCGCAGATGATCCACGCGATCCGCCAGCGTTTCGACATGACCGTAGAGCATCGTGCACGTGCTGCGGCCGCCCAGCTTGTGCCACGTCCGGTGCACATCCAGATATTCCTCGGCGGATTCCTTGCCCTTGGCGATGGCGCTACGGACTTCTTTGCGAAAAATTTCCGCGCCGCCACCCGTGAGCGATTCCAAACCGGCCGCCTTCAATTCGATCAACGTCTGTTCCACCGATTTTTTGGCGAGCCACGCGAGATGCAAAATTTCAATTGCCGTAAAGCACTTCAATTGCAACCGCGCATCCAGCGTCTTCAACGCCTTCAGCATATCGATGTAAAAACTGAACGGCAGCGACGGATGCAACCCGCCGACGATGTGCAACTCGGTGATCCCCAGCTTCAACGCCTGGCGCGCTTTCTCCACGATCTCCTCGACCGAAAACTGGAAACCGTCAGCATCGCGTTTCTTGCGGGAGAAAGAGCAGAACTGGCAGGAGAGGATACAATAATTCGAGTAGTTGATGTAACGGTTGATGATGTAGCTCGCGCGGTTGCCGTTCTTTTTGGCGCGCACGAAGTCGGCGATGGCGCCGAGGGCATTGATATCGCGCGTCTCGAATAGCCGCAACGCGTCGGCATCAGTGATGCGTTCCCCGGCCACGACCTTGTCGTAGATATCGCGGAGCTCGCTGCGTTGGACAAAAAAATTCACGCCTCAGGATGCCCAATAAAGGCCGTTTTGGCAAATTCGGGTTTGGAGGTGTTGGGTACGGAGCGCGGCGACAAAGGTGGACAGGGTTCGCGCTGCGACCCTGTTTGCCTGCGCAGCCGGCACTTTGTGGCATGACCACTTCGCGATAAACGCCTAACCAATCCGGCATTCATATTTTTTAAGGCTTTTTGGTATGACGAAGCTTGATGAGGCTTGACCGTCCCTGTGCAGGTGCCCATGGCGGAAGCAAATCGCCATCGTCCTCGTCCCCAGTTAGTCAGCTCTCTGCTCATAAATATTTACTTGGATTTACCTGGATTCGTTCGGATTTGCAGGACTTTCGGAGCGCGTGAGCTTGCCCTGATTTAATGGACAGTGATTTCTTGGTATATTTGGTCATAGTTTTTTGCGTTCGAATTCCACCGGGGAGAGATAGCCGAGGGCGCTGTGGAGGCGTTTTGGGTTATAAAAGGTTTCGATATAATCGAAGA
>DASZCA010000112.1:0-4497 GCA_035943555.1 Verrucomicrobiia bacterium | reverse complement strand
CCGGTGGTCAAGGTGGCCGCCGTACGGTTGAGTTGGAGTTTTCGCGTGACCTGCGCCGTATTAAACGCGTAAAACTGGTTGAAGTTTGGCATGAACTTCTTCGCGCCGATGATCCAGGGAATGCCATAAACATTTCCATGCAACTTATGCAAGTCGGATGTGACGCCCAACGGCAAAAATGATAGATCCACCGGCTGATCCAGCGGCGGCGTACTGCTGCTGATCGTCAAGGCGCTGAGCCCATTCAAAGAAGACACTTCTTCATAGCCGTTGATATAGGTATTTCTAAACCCGTTTTCAATGACCACATTAAAATCCGGCCGAAAAACGTGTGGGTAAAAATCATTGGTTCCTGCGTCAAAAATATTCGCCGCGAGTTGCAATAGCCGGTTGACCGCCGGCGAATACACAAAATTGCCGTTCACCTGCACCGGAATGTTCGTCAACCCAAACGCGGGGATCTGGTTCGTGATGCCAAATACCGGAACGTTGGTCAGGCCAAAACCGGTGTAACGATCCACCGGGCCGAAATAATTTGTTCCATAGTACGTTGCCAGGTAGTTGCTCGGGCCGGCCTGGAACCAGTTGGTGGTGTAAACCTTCAGCATCTGGTCGGCGGCCGCACAGAAAAAGTCGCGCGGATTCCACGGCAAAAGATTTGTTTCCATGCCCGGAACAATCGTTGAATTTAAAAACAAGATGCCGGCGCTATCGTAAGTCAAACTGGCGTTCTTGTAGTTCAGGTTCAATTTACCGATATCATCCGGTAACGTATCCGTGCCCAATTGATCCAGCATGCGATAGAACGTGTAGCGATCGTATGTCGGGTGCAGGCCACTGGCCGTCATGTTGGTACCAGCATCGACCAACCGGTTGGCAAAGGCGGTGGCAAACGTCTTGTTGGTCTGAAACAGATCAGACGGCGTGTAGAAATGATTGGGGTTCTCAGAACCCGCCCAAGGAATTGTGGCGGTATTTTTGTCAGAATCGCTCGGCGAACTGAAATTTTCGTTGATATTCGTGGTGGTCAACTGCAACGGGCCATCAGCATAGATGTCGATGTTATCCCGGCCAAAAATGTTAGGCGGTGCGGACAGGAAAAAATTTTGGCCGGCAACGGCAAGATTGTTGTAATTAAAATTATAGCGCCATGCCAGCAGCGAAAACGCATCAAAAAAAGCATTGCCTGTATTTACAAAAGAACCGGACAAGGGCCGGTTGTATTGATAAGGCGCACTGGCCGTGTACCACTCGTTGGTGTTTAAGTCAGCAAAGAAAGCGGCAAGATTGATTTCCCAGGAGCCGACGCCCTGATTGCGAAAAAAACCATCCTGAATACTGTTCAACGTGGCGGTGAAAGCTTGGTTATGGATGTAATTCAAATCCAATGATTCGCCAACCGGCAGCGCGATGAACGCATAGCGCGATATAAATTTGTTGTCTGCCGAATGCGGCAGGCCGGGACGTTCCAACACACCCACCCATTGTGGGTCGCCGATGGCGCCCGGAAAAACCGCATTTAAGACTGAGCCGTCTTCACCCACTGAAAACGGCAAATTCCCCGTGTCTTCAAAGGCGCCATTGCGGTTGAGATCCAGATAAAAACGCCCGTTCGTCTCTGAAGCGGAAATCATCACCGGCGCCCGGGGTAGAATCTGCAGATTGGCGACGTTTTGGTCGAAGTCCGCACCGTTCAATCCTTGGCCGTCACTCCGATAATCATAATTCACATTGGTCGGACTCTGGCTGCCGATGACGTAACCGAATGGATTGATATAATTCGTGGAAACGAGAAGGCTGTAATTGTAAATCGCAGTGTTGGTGGAATAAATGTTCGCCAAGATTTGCGACTCGGCGGCGGCCAGACCGGTGTCCGTGGCAAACCGCGCCACCGTGGTATCTGTGCTGGTGCCCACAGAAATGCGTTCACGCCGGGAGATGGCCAAAAACGCGATGGCCATGATCAGCGTGACCGATAACATGATCAGCGTGATGACCAAGGCCATGCCTTGGCGAGAGCGGCGGGGGGCAAAAATCTTGCCGGACAACGCGCGAACTCGCTTGTCGCCGGTCACTTGCCACATGTCACTTTTAATTTTCATTGATAGACCGAGCGATCGACGTTCAGAATGTTCACGTGCTGGCGAAAAAGGTGAACGGCGCCAGACTGGTTAAAAAGATAAAGCGAACGCCGATCGTTTGGGGGAGCAGCCGGCAAATTGTTAGGCAGGGATTCAGCCCGGGCAAGTATCCGATCCTCCACCACCCCCATCTGCACTTCGACCGAGGCGGGAATGGTTGCCCCGGCAAAATCAATGTTTACTTCACCTTGATAAGGTCCGTAGGTAAAAACACCCGGCGGCACTGCTGCGGTCGACGTATAACCGTTAGTCAGCCAGACCCCGTTCAGGTCATATGGCCGGACGACGAGATGCACCACGCCATCCACCAAATGACTCATGTTTGTCCAGTTGCCATTATTGACCTGGGCAAGAAAATTAGTAAATAGCAAGCGTGGCGCGTTCGTTATGCCGACTTGTTGGTGATAGCGGTACAGCGGATAGAGCGGGCTGGCCGAAGTGGTATCCACCACGTAGCCGGTGCCAGTCCATTGATTATTTTCGCGGCCGAGAATGAAAAAATATTGCAACAGGTTGACGCGGTTGCCACTTGAACCAGGCAGACTTTGTGACAGCGGCGTATAGATGGCGCTCGAATAGAAAGGGGTGTACGCAAAGCCGTTGGCCACACTGGAAAAATTAACATCACGAATCAGATAATTGGTATTACCATCACCGGCCGTCATCTTGCGAAAATCATCTGTGATCAACTCCATGGCGGCCCGGCTGCCTTCCAGCACATCCACCTGGGTGACGCTCGCGCGGAACGCCCGCTGGGTGCTGCTGAATACGTCCATCAAGGCCAGCACGATCAGGGCGAGCAACGTGGTAACGATCAGCACCTCGACTAGCGAGAAGGCGGAACGCCTTGTAGGGCAGGCTTTCCCTGTCGCGCCAAAGCTCGGCGACGGCGGACAGCCTGCCGGTGCTGGCGACTTTCCAGTCGCCAGAATCTCAACGGAAGGGTTGACAGATTTCAGCTTCACGGCGCGGAGATAAAGGTTTGCGGGTGATAATAATACAAGTCTGTGCTGTTGGTGAATTGATGTTCAACCAGACCGGCCACGGACGTGCGGAAATTACGGGGTCCCCCTCCCCCAACTTTGCGGGTGGGCAGCACTGGCCAGGTAAATGACAGGCGCAGATCATGAAACGCCGCGTCCAACTGCCGGTTGTACACCTGCGTATTGAGATTGGTGTCCTGGGCCATCGGCGCGTTCACGATGAACAGACGATAGGTGAACGTGTCATCGCGCATGATTTGGTTGTCCTGCGGCGGCTTTTCCGCGGCCAGACCGCTGATCGAACGCACATAGACGACGATATGATTGCTGTAACCGCCACTCGAAACATTGTTGGTGATGTGATAATTGACATCCACAAATTCTGGCGTGCTTAACAGGCCGATGATTTTGGCGCCAGTCAACAGCGAGCTCGAATCCCAACCAAGCGTATTGGCGGCACCTGGGACACCATTGGGCGTGGTGAAAGCGACCTGATAATTCGTGATCGCAAAAACATAATTCGTCAGGTCATCCGCCCCGCGCGCTCCATTGCGGATGAGTTCCGTTAACAGGTTGGCGTCTTGGCCGATGACCGTTTCTTCACGGTTATCGCGCTGGGTGTTCATCCCGTAAGGCAGCACGCCGATGATGCCCACCAGCGCCACGCCGATGATCGCGAGGCAGATCGCGATTTCGATCATCGTGAACGCCTGGCGGGCACGGGCGTCAACAGGCGGTATGGCGACAGGCATCTTCATTGAATTTTGAAAAACTGCAATTTGGCCCTGCCGGTGAGCGGATCGATGTCAATGACGTTGTAGGAAATGCCGGTGCTATTACCAGCGGGATTTTCCACGATATCAGACGGCTGGACAACCGTAGGCAGCGCGGTCTTGGTGGCTCCATCATAGCCATATCCGACAGTGCCCTGCGCCAGCGGGATGTACGCATGATGAAAGCTGTTGCCATCCGGCGTTTCCGAAATCAGCCGCCCCAAATAATCAAACGCAATGACTGGAACCGGAACCTGAGGCGATTGCTCGGTCGGAAAAGGCAGCATCACAGTGTTGAAACAATAAACCCCTGACTGGCCGGTTCGCCACGTATTATCGAGCCGGCCGGAATTATCCGTCTCCCACTGGGGTATGTCATAATAGGCCCCCGCCGTACCGCCTGGCAGAAAAAATTTTTGCGCGGCAACGAAAGTTCCCTGGGGTAATGCCTGCCACGTGTCCAGATAACGGTAGACATGCTGCCCGGGCTGGTCGCCAACTTGGCCGTTTGAGATGAAGGTGTAGCCGGATAATTGCTCGCTTAAAAGATTGGTGGCTGTCATCAGCGCCATAGCCTTGTCCGTTGGCGAAATAATGTTG
>DASZCA010000111.1:0-6658 GCA_035943555.1 Verrucomicrobiia bacterium | reverse complement strand
TGGCGTCCTGAAATTTCATCCCGATGCTGCTGAGGGTGCCGCAGTCGGTGTTCGAGCCATTTCCAAGGACAAACATGCGCGGCCCGATGTTGCCGGCCAGCGCCACAGATTGCTTGAACCATATCGTGACGAGGAAATTGGAAACGTTTCCAAAGCCCAACGCGGCATTCGTCACGGCGGCAATTGGGCCAGTACCGCCCTGACTGGTGTTTCCCGAGAAATTCAAGGCCCGGTTGCCGGTGGTCAGCCCGGCGACGCCTGAGTTGGCAGCCCCATGATAGTCCGCCGGAGCGCCGGCGCTGTTGAACATCTTCAAATTGATGCTGGCACCGCCGCCGCTGGTATCGCTAGGCGTGTTCGTAGCGGGGCCGGCATCATCGAAGGAAAAACGCACTTTCAACGTCGGGCCGTATGGCACATTGCCGACCACGACAACCAGTCCGGCGCTAGAATTCAATGAACCTTTGGTTGCTTGAAGAGAAAGATTGTACACACCGTTCGTACTAAATTTTGCCGTCGTGCTGAGTGCGCTGGTGTCGACAAATGTCACCAAGCCCGGACCGCTGGTCATGCTCCAAGTCGTTGTCAGTACCGGTGCCGAGTTAGGTTCGTAATCAAAGGTGGTTCCGGAAAGCGCCAGAATAGCATTCGTATTGATAAGATAAACTGTGGAAACCGCCGGATTGGTGATGGAAACGGCGGGTGCGGAGACGGGGGCGATCCACATCAACGAGTCAGTGACATTGATGCCGCCCTTGGTGCCGACGGCTTGGATGTTATTGGAGCCGCCGAACAGGACAGCCGGCCAAGTGAAGATGCAATTCGTGCTGGTGGCAACGCCTTGTGATGCTCCATTGACGAAAAGTTCAACCGAATCGCAATTGGCATATACTTTGGCCGTCACGGCATTCAGCGAACGGTTGGTGAAGGTATGGCCGGTGATGTAGACCATCGGGTTGGTCGTCCAATTGGCCTTGTAATAATAAAAGGCATCTTTGCGCGTCTGCCGGTCGTAAGTGACCAGGCCCTTGTCGTTGCGGCCGGGCGTGTCGCCTTCATTTCGTCCGTCCGATGCAAAATCAAACAGGTTCCAGATGAAGGTTCCCCATAAAAACGGACGTGTCTTGATTTGCTGCCAATATGATTCGTGAAAAAGATTTTGATATTCTTCCGGGTGATACAGCCCGGCGTTGGCCGGTTCACCGACCGGGTTTTCACCGTGTTGATAAATGCTGGCGCCCGCACCATATTCGCTGACTCCGACCGTGCGGGTCGGATAGGTCGCATGAAAGTTGTCTGCCCACGGACCAAAATCGGTGATCACGCCGCTATACCAGCCATAATATTTATTGAAGGCGATCAGTTGCGAATAGGTGGTCGTGGGTGCGTTGTCGCTGGCATTCGACGCGGCGGTGGTGAGGCGGGTGGGATCTTGTTGCGCCGCCACCTGGGCAAGCTGGCTGATGAGATTGGTCGGGTTTTGACCGGTCGAAGTGATCTCGTTGTATAACCCCCAGCAAACTACAGAAGGATGATTATATCTCTGCCGGATCAATTCAGTGAGTTGTTGTACGGCATTCGTGTAGAAAGCGGGAGATTCAGTGATTGAGTTGATGACCGGCACCTCGCTCCACAGGATGATGCCATTTTGATCGGCAAGCTCGTAGGTATGGTCGTGATGTTCGTAGTGCGACAGCCGTACCGCCGTGGCGCCCAGTTCTTTCAAAAAGGCGAAGTTGGTTTCACGTTGAGCATTGGTGAGCGCCCAGCCGCAGTTCAACCAGTCTTGGTGCATATCGACGCCATGCAGATTGTAAGACTGTCCGTTAAGGGAAAAACCAAAGTTCGGATCCACGCTGAACCAGCGGAAGCCCAGCGGCTGGCTGACCACGTCGGTGAGATTCGTGCCGTTGTAAATTTCGACGTAAGTTTGATACAGGTACGGATCGGTCAGCCCCTTCCACAGGTGCGGGTTACTGATGATGGTATTCGCCACCACGTTCGAAAAGGAAGCGGCGGATAGCGTCACCACATTGGTGAGCGTCGTTACGATGTTGGTTGCTGCGTCAGTGATCACGGCACGGATGGTAATGGTTTGGGCCGTGGCGGTGGAATTGGAGACCACGGTGGTGATCTGAAGATTGGCCGAACTGGCGCTGACGTTGGTGGTTTTCAGATAGATGCCGGGTGAACCGTAATCCAAAGGCGATATCTGGACGGGATCCGTCACCAGCAGATGCGCGTCGCGATATAATCCGCCGAAAAAGGTGAAATCTGCCGACAGCGGAGGAATGTTGGCGTTGTAGGCATTGTTGACTTTGACGGCGATGACGTTGTCTGCGCCCACATTGATGAAGGGGGTGGCGTCAAACACGAAGGCCGCAAAGCCGCCCTGATGTTCACCCAGATAATTCCCGTTGATCCAGACATCGGCAACGGAAAATGCGCCGTCAAATTTCAAAAAGAATTCGCGGTTGGTGTAGCTGATATCGGAAATGAAATGGCTGCGATACCAGCCGATGCCGCGGTAGTAATCATTTCCGCCGTCCTGCCCGTCGGCATTGTTCCATGTGTGCGGCAGGTTCAGATTTGTCCATGACGAATCATCAAAGCCGCCGGCTTGCGCGCCCGCAACATCCTGCCGGATGAACCGCCAGCCGGAATCCAAACTGAGGTCCGCCCGCCGGCTGGCGGGCACGGTGTATGGTTGTACATTGGTCGAAGGAGCGGCCCAATCGTAGACGCGCACATAGTCCACCTGCATCTCACCCGGGAACACCGTGGTGCCATCGGGATTGCCGCCGAAATTGCCGCCGACGGCCAAGTTCATGATGATGTAAAAGGACTGGTCAAACGGGGCAGGGTACGGGTTGCGGATGTTGGTGTTGGTCGGATTGCTGGAACTCCACCAACTGGTTTGAGTTTCGTAAAGCTGATTGTCGACGTACCAACGGATGGCGTTATTGGTCCACTCCAACGCATAGACGTGAAAGTTGGTGACAGAGTCGCCAGAAGAAAAATTGAAGGAGGGTCCGGAAGAATGGGTGTTGTTCGGATACATACCACCGTAATGAATGGTGCCGAGAACATTGGAGGGATTGTTGCCCTTGTTTTCTGTGATATCGATTTCACCCGAGGCGGCCCAAGTGCCATAGACCTCGTCTTTTGGCATCATCCAGAGCGCCGGCCAGTAGCCCTGGCCGGATGGAAGTTTCGCCTTAAATTCAAAGCGTCCGTATTTTTTGCTGAAAAGCCCGAGCGTTTTCAATTTGGCGGAAGTGTAATTTTGCCCGCCATAGTTTTCTTGCCGGGCGACGATGTGGAGCAGGCCGTTGGTGACATATACATTCTCCGGACGGCTGGTGTAATTCTCCAATTCATTATTGCCCCAGCCGCCAGAACCGTTGCCGAGGTCAAAGGTCCAATTGCCCGCGTTAAGGGAATTCCCATCAAACTCATCGCTCCACGTTAATTGCCAATCCGCGTGCGCGTTGCCGGGGCAGCCGGCCAACATCAACGCGATCAGGCAGCAAAGGTGAAAAATTCTCGACGGTGATGGCATAATCCGCATGTTTCATTGGCCAATCATGGCTGCGGAATCATGTATGAAGCGTCCAGTTGCTGGGTCAGGGATCTCGGAAAGTCTTTCCGGTCCTGATAGAAATAAAAATCCCGGGAGTTGTCGACGCGGAAGGTGGTGAGGTAGCGCATATCACCAAGATTGCACCATGATGCTGATCCGTCACAGAACACCTCATTGCCCCCGGCGGGAGATTTGGCCGAACCTTTCGTGTGGGTGGGCAGGCTAACATAAAGCGAGGGTTCGTTTATGGGGTCAGTAGGAATGTTTCCCCAGCCGCCGTCGATTTTCGCCACCACATCGGCAGCCAGGCACCAATGCGGCATGGATTTGGAAATCTTCACAGGGCTGAAGCTCGTTATTCCGGTTGGAAAATTCTGATTGTACCAAGTGGTGATACCGCCGAAATATTGGTAGCCGATGTCCCACTGGTTGTTGTTGTTGGCAGTGCTGTAAATCACGGAGAAATCCTGGCGACCGGGGCAGGACCAGATGCTTGGTCCATTTGACGTCACAGTCAGGCCCACCGCCTTTGCCGCCGAGGCATCCAATGGATTCAATGCGATCTGGTTATACTGATTACCACCGGTGGTCATCACGCGAGCGACGACCACCTTGTCATCATTGTCACCGGCATAAATGGTCATGCCGATGCCCATCTGCCTTAAATTATTGATGCAGGCGATGCGCTTGGCCCTTTCTTTCGCCTTGGCCAAGGCTGGCAGTAACATCGCCGCAAGGATGGCGATGATGGCGATCACCACCAGCAATTCGATCAAGGTAAAGCCGGCCTGTCCGATACCGGTCCAGAGTGACGGCGGATGTCCATTTTTTGCAGGCAGCCTGTCCGTCATTTTTTTTTGCGCTTCGATATTCATGTTCTTAAAAATTCCAATCTGATTTTTAACCGGCCTGCTGCCGCCAAGCTGACGGCAGCAGGCCGTTGTTCTTAAATCATCATTGAATTTGCAGGCGATAAAACCGCTTGCCTCCGGCCAGGGCATCATTCGCGGATTTAGTGGTGCCATCACCGCTGATGGATGCGCCCAGCGGCGTCCACGTTGGATCCGTCAGGTTATTTTTGTAAGTGATCGTGTAAGTGCTGCCGTTTTGCGACGGGAAGGACAACATGATATTGGTACCGCTCAGCGAGGCGGTGAGGTTGACGATTTGCGGAACGGACACCAGTTCGAAGAAGTTCACGTTCTCCTTGTAATCGCCCGTCATCTGGAAGGTATTGGTGCCACCGAGGGAAAGCACCACCGGCAGACCAGTGTTGGTGTTTACCAGCGGCACATACTGCCAGTTGGCGAAGCTGGTATTGGTGCCGATGAAACTGCCGAGATATTGTGTCAACTGGCTGGAAGTTCCCCAACCGTTGGTCACCTGCGCGCACTGGAGATTGAAAGCGGTGGCGGCCGCGATCCGGGCGTACACATAGAAGTTGCCGGCGGGAAAGGTGCGCGTGTAATCAAGCCAGCCGTTCGTGGCCCAGAAATTCACGTCATAATCCGCGATCGTCGGATCTGAGGCCGCCTGTTGGGCATTGGTGAACTTTTGCCGGGGTTGATCGCTGGTGACCTCGGTCGAGACATAATCAAACTGACGGTAGATGTACGTGCCAGGATGCGTCAGGCTGAAAATCGAGGAGTAGTCGATGCCGGTTCCCGAGGAATCGCCAGTCTGGCCAAAATAACTGTTGGCGGCCGCGCTCGAACTGGGCACCGGATTGTCAATGTAACGGAGACCGCTGCCGTTGGAGACCGGGCTTTGATTCGGATCAAAATCGAAGTCTTCCGCTTCCCAAGTGTAATCAGAAGACTTGAAGGCGGTGCCGAAATTCACCGTGGTCGTCACGGTTTGATTGTTGGCATCCTTGATGGTGATGACCGCAGTGTAGGTCATGCCGGGGAGCAGGCCGGGGTAGCTCACATTCCAACTGGTGGAGGAACCGGTGAACACCAGGTTTGACGAAATATTAACTCCGTTCAGCACGACCTGAATGTTCGTGGTGAGAATGCCATTGGGACTGCTGGCAACAAACGCCAGTTTGTTGGTGGACTGCAACGGGGCCAGGTTGTTTGGATAAACACCGTCGATGCGGGCCAGATCGGTCCGGGCGGCCACGAGCATATAAAAGTTCATGTTCACACCGCCGTTGGCCGTGTCACCCGGGTAGTTGACGCCCAAGCTTTTGCCGATCGTGACACGGTAGGTGTTGGTTCCACCCGTGGTGACGTTGGCGTAATTGCCGAATTGATCGATCAGCGGCACATACAGATAGGCCGAGTAGCCACCGGTGGTCGGGACGGTGAACCCACCGACGTGATTGACAAATTGGGCAGTCGTTCCCCAGCCGCCAGTGATCTGATCAAAGCCGAGATGTTCGACGGTGGGAGTGCCGGCGCCGGAAGCGGCGCGGACATAGACGTTATAGGTGCCGGTCGGCCACGTCCGGGTGTAGTTCTGCCAGAAATAGATTCCCAAGAATCCGACGTTGTAATCGGAAGCTCCGGCATTCACAAACTGTTGTCGCGGCGTATCGGTGATCGGCGTGGTCGCGATGGGATCGCTGGGGCGGTAATTGTTGGGGCTGGAGCCGGCGCCGAACGGCGTGCCGCCATTGATGGATTCATCAACAGACATCGTGCCGACTTGGCCAAAATAGCTGTTACCCGCCGGGCCGGTGGTGGGCACGGGGTTGTCGATGTATTGGCCGCCGCTGAAATCAAAATCTTCCGCTTCGACTTGGAGGACCGGGTTCCACGTATCAAACTTGAACGAGCTGGTGGAGGTGCCGCCATTGGCATCGGTCACGCTGATCGCCGCCGTATAGGTGGTGTTGGGGAGCAGGCCGGGATAGCTCACCGTCCACGTTGACGGGCCGCCGGCAAAGAGCAGGCTGGAGGTCACATTGGAGCCGTTCAAGGAGAGCGTGATGCTGTTCGTGTTGATGGTGGTGATCGTGGAACTGGTGGTGAACGACAGCCGGTTCGTCGGTTGCAACAGTTTGTTCGGGTAAATTCCGGTGATGGTCGGCAGGTTCGTGTTCGCAGGAACCAGCATATAAAAATTCGC
>DASZCA010000110.1:0-6092 GCA_035943555.1 Verrucomicrobiia bacterium | reverse complement strand
CTAGGCACGCCCAATGAGCGCGAGCTGCCATTTAATGAGCTGGTGCGCAAAGAACCTTCGAACGAATCAGGCTGGAAGGTGAGCCTGGAAAACTATAACCAGCAAAACAACGATGAACTGGCGAAATATCTAAACTTGTCGGCGGAGAATCCAGGCAAAGGCAAAGTTGCTTTTCTTGATCTGGCGGAAAGCACGGCGGGAGATGACTGGGGCTTTATCACCCGGGTGATTTCCCTGCTGCCTTCCCGCGAGAAAGAACATCCGCATCATTTGCTGGTCATTGATGCCATTGAAGGCCTGGAAATGCTGACCGGCGACACGGATGCGTTTGGCCAGACGCGTTCCCGGCGTTCCCGGATCGCCCAAATTCTCCGGGCCGCCGCCGGCAAATGTCATGTAGTGCTTATTTTGGAAGAAGACACGGCGCATGAGCATCCGGCGGAAGAATATGTGGTCGACATCGTGATCCGGCTGCGTGTCACCAAGGAAGAAAATTATTACCGGCGCTCCTTGGAAGTGGTCAAAGCGCGAGGCCAGACGCATATCCGCGGGGAGCATGATTATGTGATCCGGCAGGGTAAAAAAGAGGATGGCCGGTCAAAACCGGGGGTGGCAGACGTCATGGCCGATGGCGGAGACCAGCCGGCGACAAAAAAAGAAGATCGCGGACAAGCTTTCCCGGACGATCCTCAAATAAAAAATTCTTACGTGCATGTCATGCGTTCTTTGCACAGTTTGAGCAGAATACTGATGTATGAAGACCAGGGAAAAAAGCCCCACCAAATGCCGGCGCTGGAAAAGGAAGCCGGGAAACAGCCGGCGGTCGAACTGGCGCTCATGGCCACGCCACGTTTTGGGGCGATTTTGCCTTCCCGGATGGTGCAAGGCTGCTACGATGACAAGGACAACCGGCATCAGCATACTTACAGCGGGCTGCACCGAGGGCGCGTGACTTCGCTAATCGGCGACGAAGCCACTTTGAAAAGCCGCCTGGGCCGGGCGTTTCTAGCCGGTGCTTTTGCGCCGCAACTCACATCACGAGAAGGGCAAACCCATCAATTCCCGGTTGAACGACGGCCGGAGGAGCTGGAAGCAGCAGTCTTGATCACCACTTTCAACACGACGCATGTTGACCTTAAGGCCAGACTTAAATGCCATTGGAACAAACTCGTGGGTGAAAATGAGGGGAAGAGAAATTTTAAAAAAGAGCAGCTGGCCTGGGAAAAAGCCATGCAAAACATGGATGCTTTGCTGATCTGCCGGCAACTGGAGGTGCACCACCTCAATGCGAGCCACCTCTTCCATATCATCCGCCGCAGCGTGGAGCATGCGCTGATTGAACTTGAAGGCTTGCAAAATGAAGGTCAAGCATCAGAAAAAAACCGCGGCTGGTCTGATTTCTCAGCACGGGCAAAAAATGTCCGGGTGGTGATCGACGATTGGGCGCTCATCCAATCGACGCATCCGGAGATAGCGGCGGACAAGCTGTTTCTTCCTTTCTTGATCAAATATTTCCAGAGAGTGGGGGTGACGGCCCTGATCATTTCCACCCAGCCGGGCAGGCCGGAAGAAATATTGCGAGGAACGCCTGATCAACCCTTGCGGGCGCTGACAGACTACCGGCTATACACATGGCACGTGCCGTTTTATGGCACTGAACGCGTGGCATTGACCGCCTTGCCCCCCATGGAAAGAGGCTTGGTAACAGTCGTGGGAGAGCTGCGCAATCCTGCTGGTGAAGAAGTTTCAGGCGACGAAGGCCTTTATCTCGGGCAGAGTGAACGGCTCTGGGTGGACAGCCATTTTGAATTGTACAAGGGGGTGGAGAACAACGACCCCCAACCGGTACCATTGGAAGTGCATCTTTTTTCCGGGGCTGACGGGTTTGCGGAATTCGGGCCGCAATTGAGCGGCATCCTGAACCGGCTTTTCACCCCGCAAAGCGGGGGCCAGGTGCTGGTTTCAGAGGATCATTCGCATTACGCCGAACTACGAGATTTTCTCACGTTTCATGGTAACATGCACAGTGACCATGCGGTTGTGATCCAGGTGGACGAATATTGGAAGCCCAACGAACGGCGTGACGCAACCGACAAATCCCGGGATGAGCGGGCCACCATGTATTTGCGGCAAAAGACCTTTGACCGAGTAAACAAAACGAAGGCCGCGCCAGTTTATGATCCTTTCTCTCTGTATCAGCCCCCGGTAAGCCGTAGAGCGGACCGCAATGAGTACAAGAAGTATGATTTTTTTAATCCCGATGGCTATGGTGACAGATGGTGGGAAAAGGCGGGGGGCATACCGTACCAATGGGACTTTGGTTTTTTATTGCTCAAAAAAAATATCTGGCAGGAAGTTCTTTCCATGCCGCATGTTTCCAGCGAGCAAAAGACGTTGATTTTTACCGTGTACGAAAACTTGAAAGTGTACGAACATCCACAGGAACGAACGCGTTCCCGGGAAACGGTCACCTGGCATCAATTTTTCAAGGCTTGCGTGCAAGTGGCTTCGTTTCACAGCCACTCGGGTTCGGAAGATATCTCAGCGTTTGACCTGGATACACGCGGCCCCCAATCGTTTGCCTGTCTAGTCCTTGAAATTTGGGCTTCGGAAATCCAAGTCACTTTCCCTAAATTGCTGGCGCAAGCCTTTCCCCGAGAACGTCACGGGGATGGAAAAGATGCCGGGCTTTTTGAGATTTTGGGACGCAACAAGAAGAGCGAGACGCAGATGAAGTATCGCTTTGCCCTGTTCCGCACGTGGATGTTGCTTGCGGAAGTGCTCAACCCGAAATCCTTCACCACGGACATCACCCGGTTGGTGGCCCGCCCCGCCCCGCATACGTCGGTGGCGGAACGGCAGTGGTATAGCACCGGCAGCCTGGCCTGGCGGCAGATCGGCGCTAATAATCCGGTCATCCCCGCCCGGTTGCCGGGCTGCGGAACCATCCGGGGCGACTGGTTTTTAATGGTCGCCAAGGACAGCCGGTCGCAACGGCTTTCAGAACGCGCCATTGATTTGTTATGCCGCCGGCGCCGCAACCAAGATCGCATGGAATTGGGACTGGGCCTGCCGATGCGCCGGCTCAATGACATGGCCTGGGATCCCAAGATAGAGACGGCAAAAGCCTATCAAGAATTACTGACGGCAATGGCCACTTACGAACCGGATGGCCGCCGGCGGTTTGTGCGGTACGGCGAATTGCTCGGGCTGGGCAGTGACGGTAAAAAATTTCAATGGTTGTGGCGCAGCCGGCTTAAAGGTTACCAAAACGATGATCGCATCTGGGAGAAATGGCTCGGCCGGATTTTAGTGGAGGCCGGAAAACACACCTCAATTTTGCGCACCAAACATCATCTGGCTCCTTTCAGAGTTTACGAAGGGGTGGACAAATATTTTTCGGAAAAAAGGGGCTCGCACAAAAAAACAACGTACCTCGACGGAAAGTGTTTAATCGATACCTCCGACCCAGCCTGTGATCTTGACAAGGATGTCATCAAAGCCATCAATGTGGCTTGGGAAAAATTCAACATCCGCTGTGACTCTCTAGTAAGCGAATTAAAGTAACCGATTTGCCGGCCGACATGTGCTGACAGGCAAATTTGCTATAGCGACAGCGGGTTAAGGCGGCGTTGGCCGAGGCCGTCTTTTTCGATGACGGGGAAACCAAAATCGGCGGATAATTTTTGGGCGTATTCGGGAGCTTCGGGGCAGTCGCGGCCTTCGGGGACGCTGAAGAAGCGCAGGGGGATCAGGTCGCCATCGCGTTTTTGCAGGTAGACGCAGTAGATGTCCTGCTCGGAGGCACGGCGGTTGCGGCGGACGAGGATGTTCTCGAAATCGGCGAAGGGAGCTTCGCGCTGGCGGACCTGATATTGGAGAAGTTTGAATTCGTCGGTGATGAGACGCTTGGTCCAGTCCACGACGCAACGGCGGCGCAGCAGCAGGAAAATTCCGACGGTGGAGAATCCCAGGCCGAGCAGCGCGCAGAAGATATGTGAGCCGAGGCCGTGCGTGAGGCAGGCGGCCAATAAAAAAAATGTGCCACCGGTCAGGCCAGTAGCACAGAACAGGGTTTGTTCGACCTTGTTGGCGCGGTTGAGACGATAGACGGTGATGCTGGAGGTTTTCATCGGGCGGGGTTCACAGGCATTGGCATTTTACCAATAAGTCCTTTTGCTGTGCCGGCCCCGAAGGCAGTTCATTCATGAGGACATGAGATTAGAACAGGAGGGCGTGGGGCGTCAAAACTGGTTTTTGGTTGAGAGTTGTGAAGCGCGCACGGTGTTTTTGCAGGCCAGCCTTTGCAATTTGTACGTGCTGCGGCTGATCCCGCCCGGCGCGGGACACAGCCGCGCTCCGTTGTAGAGGCGCCGGTTTCATTTCATGGTACCCGTTTCGCCAGTGATTCAATTTTTATCGGCCGGTGGATTTGGGCTGCGACTAAGTACGTGGCGGGCGTTGGCGAGGAGGGCCATGAGTTCACCGGGGATGTTGGCGAGGGCGGATTGCAGGCGGTCCACCCGGGTGGCGACACCGGAGATTTCAGCGCTCAATTTTTCTTCACGTCGTTCGCCGGCGGCGAGGAGTTCGGTTTTGTCAGCATCGAGTTTTTGGAGGAGGTTGTCTTTCCATTCTTCGAGGACGGTGACGCGACGGTGAAGGTCAACTTGGCCGGCTGCGAGCTGGCGGTTGGGCGGTTGCGGAGTTTTGCCGCGCAGGCGCTGGATGGACTTGTCCACGAGGAGCAGAAACCAGAGGGTGAACGCGGCGCAGGCGAGCCAGGCGGCGATGGCGGCGGGTGGGGAGGAATTATCCATGGGGGAGTTGATAGTTGAGGGTTGATAGTTGAGAGCCGTCAAAGCGTTTCGGGGTTGGCGAGGGCGGTAATTTTTTGGGCGAGGAGCTGGATGTCGGCGGCGGTGGGGGCGGTTTGGTTAACGAGGGCGAGGACGTCGCGTTCGAGATCGGGCAGGGCTTTGGCAACGGCGATGCCGAGGACGATGAAGGCGGCGTATTGCGGAGCGATGACTTCGGCGATGTTGCCAGCGGTGACGAGGGCGGTGGAGAGGTTGTCGGTGATGTCGGAGACTTGGGTGGTGTTCATGGAAGAGTTTTTAGTTGAGAGTTGATGGTTGAGAGGAGCGCGACGTTGCAGATGCACGGTTTCGGTGGATGAGGATGTGTCGGTTGCAGGCGGCGGCGCGCACGTAGTGACGCGCCCTACCTGCGCAACTTTCAGTAATTATGTTCCGGTTTAATTGCGTGTCGTGGTGCTTGCGCCCGGTTTCTAATTTTTTATTTTTAATTCTGTTTGTTCGTGAATTGGTGGACGAGGGTGACGATGTTGCTGCTTTGGGATTGGACTGTGAGGAGGGCGGTGTTCAACGCAGCTTGGTTGGTGGTGGCAGAGTTTGTGGAATATGCGACGCGCAAGGCTTCGACGACGGTGAGCGCGGAGGCGAGGGTGCGGTCGGCGGAGTAGAGTTCGGCGCGCGCGGAATCGAGCCGGGCGAGGGTTGTGGCATCGGCGGTGTTGGTGGCGGATTGGTAGTAGAGATTGAACGTGCTGGTGGCGGCGGACGCGGTATCGGCGGTGAGTTGTTCGGTGGCGAAGGCTTGGGCGTCTTGCGTGGCGCAGCCGGCGACGCCTGCCATCATGATGGAGAGGAGCAGGGCGGTGGTTGCGGGGGCGATGGCGGTTTTATTTTTTAGAGCGGCGTCGTAGTCGGCGCGCGTGGGCAGGGGCAGGCTGAAGAGCGCGAGCGCGAAGTGCAGGAGCTGATAAATACGGCTGTCGAGGACGGTGAGCAACAGGTGATCGTCGGTGGGGTCGGGGGAATTGACGATGCTGACGAGGACGCTAGAGGTCCAGGCGGTCAGGTAGCGGCCGAGGAAGTGGAACAGGGTTTTCAAGGCGCCGACCCACGCGAGAAGCGCGGGCAGCCAGTGAAATTTGCCGGTGAGGAGGTCGAGGAGGGGTTGGAGTTCGGTGTTCATGGGGTAGTTTTTAGTTGAGAGTTGATGGTTGATAGTTTGGGTAGGAAAGTATCGGTCGCTGGCCGCGGGGATGGGCGGCCAGGACCGAATTT
>DASZCA010000109.1:0-7093 GCA_035943555.1 Verrucomicrobiia bacterium | reverse complement strand
CTCATGAAACGCAGGGCGACACCGTCATAAAAATTGATGTCCAAGTCCCACGTGGCGCAGGTGTTAAAAAGCACGTCAGGCGACGGAAAGGTGCCCACGCCGCGCAGGGTAAAATCGCCTTTGGTATCCGAGTCCATGCCCCAAACGGCGATATCGAGCGGATGCGCGCCCCAGCCAGCGATGAGGCCGAGCGAATAATCGGTGCAAAGCCAGGAACCTTCCGAGGTGATGCGGTCCTTGGTGCAGGGCCGCATGGGTGCGGGACCGATATAGAGTTCGTAATCGAGCCCAGACGGTATGGGAATCTCAGCGGAGGAACCGTTGCCATGACCGCCGGGAGCCCAGACTTCGATACGTTGCAAGTCGCCGATATAGCCGTTGAGCACGAGTTCGACGCCACGCTTCAAAATTTCCTGGGCTCTTTGCATGGTGCCGTATTGGAAAATGCGTTGCTGCTTTTGGCAGGTTTCGAACAGTGCCTTGTTTTGCGCGAGGCTGTGGCCGAGCGGTTTTTCTATATACACATCCTTGCCGCCGCGCATGGCTGCGAGGCCGATGGGCACATGCCAATGGTCGGGCGTGGCAATGACGACGGCGTCAATGCCGGGATCGGCCAGCAGATCGCGGAAGTCGTTGTAAAGTTTGGGTTGCGAGAGTTTCTTTTCATGGACAAGCCGGCCGGCGGCTTCGCGCCGTTCGCGAAACGGATCGCAGATGGCGACGATGGCGGCGGCATCGACGTTGAGAAAATTTCGCAGCAGGCGGGTGCCTTGTCCGCCGACACCGATGTGGCCGAGCTGGATTTTTTTGCCGGGCGTATCCGGGCCGGCCAGCACGCGGAGAGGAATAAAGTTTGGCGCGACCGCGGCCAGCAGCGCTGCCGGCAACAGGCCGCCGGCGAACCGGCGACGCGTCATGGAGACGGTCTTTTTCATTTCGCCTTGGTTGGCCCGGCCGGGGCGGAGGAGACTTTGCCGGTGGCCGCCCACTCGGTGCCGCGTCGCAGCAGGTTTTGGAAGCCCTCGGATTTCATCGCCCGCGTATCGTGCCCGAGGAGCAGGGTGAAGCCGCGGCCACCGTATAACTCGGTCGCGAAGGCGATGGGTTCCGGTTTGCCCGAGCCGCCAAACTCTTTTAGCGGCGTGACGGTCGCCAACGGCTTGGCGGTGGGTTTGATATGCGTGTCCTGCCAAAATTCATCGATCGTAGGAAAATCTTCCACCCCGGCGGTGACGGGATGCTCCGGCGAAACAATATGAATCTGGTCCATATGAATACGACCATGCTCAGTGCCGGGACCCCAGACCGCCCCGGCGAGTTGTTGGAACTCCGGGCAATTATAAAAGGCGGAACTGCCGGCATGAACAATCACCAGGCCATGGCCGTGGTGGATGAAGTCAACAAAGGCGGCGCGCATGGGGGCATGCCAGACGGTATCAAAATTCGTCTGGCCGAAGGTGTTAAAGTTGCTCAGCACGACATCGTAGTTCGCAAAGGCATCCGGGCGCATGCCCGGGACATTGGTTTCAACGTCCACCAGAAAGCGTCCGTCGGCCTCAAGAATCTTCTTCAGTACCGGCGTGGTGGCGCGCCAATCATGGTTGTTCGCCCCGCTCAGCATAAGCACATGCAGCGGGGCGGCGAAGCCGGCCCACGGCAGCAACAGGATGAGCGCGGTGATTGGTATCTTCAAAATTCGACTATAACAACATCGTCATCGAACGTCCTTAAAATTCTTAAAAACGTCTGCCGATACGGTCGCAAATCAGCCCGGCTTTTAAACAGGAAACTAGTACAAACATCCAGTAACCATTTTATCGTTTCGACATCTACAATGGCATCTGGTATTCGATAATTATCCACATGAAACAACTATTGGTTCGCACCGCCGGCTTTTTCGCGGGCATTTTTTTGGCCGCCAACATACAGGCGCAAACGTCATCGGCAGAAATCGCACCCAAGCCCGTGCTGGACGTGATGCAGCGCGTGGCGGACTGGCAACTGGCGAATCCTTCTGCGCACAAGGCCACGGACTGGACGCAGGGAGCAGGGTTTGCCGGGTTCATGGCGTTGGAAGGCATTTCTGGCGACATCAAATACCGACAGGCGATGCTGGCCATGGGGGCGACGAACGACTGGAAGCTGGGGGGGCGGATGTATCATGCCGATGACCAATGCGTGGGGCAGACGTACGCGGAACTTTATTTTCTCTACCGTGATCCGAAGATGATCGCGCCGATGCGCGAACGTTTTGACGGCATATTGGCCAAACCCTCCGCCGCCCCCGACCTAGATTTTAAGCAGCCGGATAAGAAAGCGCTGGAGCAATGGTCGTGGTGCGATTCCCTGTTCATGGCGCCGCCAGCGTGGGTGCGATTGTACGCGGCGACGGGCGAAGGGAAGTATCTGGATTTCGCGATCAAAAACTGGTGGCGCACGTCGGATTATCTGTACGACAAAAATGAGCATCTGTATTTCCGCGACAGCACTTACTTCAAGAAAGTCGAAGCGAACGGAAAGAAAGTTTTCTGGGGTCGCGGCAATGGCTGGGTGATGGGCGGCCTGGTGCGCATGTTGCAGTACTTGCCGATGAACAATCCGGAGCGTCCGCGCTTCGAACAACAATTTAAAGATATGGCAGCAAGAGTTTTGACCTGCCAGCAGCCGGACGGATTGTGGAGCGCAAGCCTGCTGGATCCGGCGAGCTATCCGCTCAAGGAAACGAGCGGGTCGGGTTTTTACACATACGCACTCGCTTGGGGCGTGAATCAAGGACTGTTGGACAAGGCACACTATGAGCCGGCGGTGCGCAAGGCATGGACGGCGCTCGTTGACTGCGTGGCGGCGGATGGAAAACTGACGCACGTCCAACCGATCGGTGCGGATCCGAAGAAATTTGCGGAGGACGGCACGGAGGTTTACGGCGTGGGCGCGTTTTTGCTGGCGGGAAGCGAAGTTTATCGGATGGCGATTTTTGAGAGAACGAAGCCCAAGGCGGTAACGGTTTCCAATCCGGCAAAGTTTCGTCGTGAAGGTGAAACGGTGGAATTAAACCTGGGGGGCAAACTGGCGGTGTTGGACGGGGTTTCTTCCCGCATTTTGGATTCGCAAACTTATACAGAAGATGACGCGGATAAATTGTTGTTCCAGGTTGATCTCGCGCCGGGTGAGACGCGGACGTTTTATGTGCTGGATGCGGCGACGTTGGCAGTTGTTCGTCCGGCGATCATGAAGACGATGGCGCGGTATGTGCCGGAGCGTTATGACGATTTTGCGTGGGAGAGCGACCGAATTGCCCATCGTACCTACGGGCAGGCGCTTATCAAGGCCGAGAACACCATCAGCAGCGGGCCGGATGTGTGGATCAAAAAAGATCGCGGACTGATCGTGGACACGATGTATGCGACGAAGCATTATCATGAGGACAACGGTTCGTTCATGGATGATTATCGCGTTGGGCACAGCCGGGGCTGCGGTGGCATAGGTATTTGGGACGGCAAGAAGTTTTATACTTCGAGCAACTATCGCAACTGGAAGCTGATCACCACCGGGCCGATCCGTTCGGAATTTGAACTGACGTATGATGCCTGGGATGCGGGCAATGGCCGGATGGTTTCCGAGACGAAGCGTTACAGCATTGATGCGGGTTCATGGATGACGAAGGCGCAAAGCACTTTTGCAAGTGATGACAAGACGACGTTGCCGATCGGGGTTGGTTTGGCGGAGCGTGCCTGCCCGACGAACCGCGAAGAGTTTATAGCGCAGGATCTGAGCGAAGGCTGGATGACGTATTGGCAGCCGGAAGATCAGCCGAAAGGCGTCACAGCGGTGGCTATCGTGCTGGCCAAAGGCGCAGTGAAGGAGTTCACCAACGATGACCCGGGAATGGCTGACGCCAAGAAGCACGCGAATGTGCCGCAGCCGACGCACGAGGGGTATCCGCCAATCCGCACTCAACTGGCAGTGACGCAGGCAGAGGTGGGGCAGCCGTTCTCTTATTACTTCGGCGCGAGCTGGGATCGCAGCGGTGATTTCACGAACCACGAACAGTGGGAGGCTTACGTGAAACGCTTCGCGGAACGGCGCGATGAGCCGTTGCAGGTGACGGCGGGCAACTAATTTTGGTTTTCCGATTTACGCGATCTTTGGCATACGGCACAGCTATCGTAAATCGGACGCCTTAAACGGGCACGGCGAATTATTTCGCCGGGACGGAGGAAATCACCTTCATCGCTTCGGCGGTGAGGGCGGTGATTTTGGCCCAGTCTTTATCGGCAACGAGTTTGCGCTCGGCCATCCAAGAACCGCCGACGGCGGCGACTTGCGGGATGGCGACGTAGTTGGGCAGCGTGGCGGCCGTGATGCCGCCGGTGGGGATAAATTTCACGCCGGTGTGGCCGAAGGGACCGATGAGTGCTTTCAGGGCATTCACGCCGCCAAAGGTTTCAGAGGGGAAAAACTTCAGGTGCTTCCAACCGAGTTCCAACGCCAGCATGATCTCCGTGGGTGTGATGACACCGGGGAACAGCGGGAAGTGCTGGTCGTGCGCCGCCTTGGAGACGGCCTCGCTCAAGCCGGGAGATACGCCGAATTGGGCACCAGCGTCCACGGCTTGTTTGACGTTGTCCGCAGAGAGCAGGGTGCCGGCACCGACGACGGCATCGGGCAGGGCTTTGCGGATGCGCGCGATGGATTCGGCTGCACCCGCGGTGCGGAAAGTGACTTCGATGCAATTCAAGCCGCCAGCGATCAGCGCGCTGGCAAGTGGCACGGCGTCTTCCACTTTGTCAATGACTGCGACGCATACGAGCCGTTGTTTGAGAAATGATTCCACGTTCATAAAGTGATACACGGATGATACAAGGTTTTCATGGCGAGTGAACTTGAAATTAGTGCGCGAATTTTATTTTTTATCCGATAGTTTTATTTTTAAATTTGTGAATGAACATCAAAGTTGAACACATCGCCATCGTTGCCAAAGATCCCGCCGCTTTGAAGGAATGGTATTTGCGTGTGCTGGGCGCAAAGCTGCTTTTTGACGACGGACAGACTCCGCTGACCTGCCATATCTCATTGGGCAATGTCTGGTTCGAGATCTATGCGGCGGAAAAATCGGTGCCGGAAACGGCCAATAACAAGCTGGCGGGGTTCCGTCACCTCGCCTTGCGGGTAGATTCGCTGAATGCGACCAAGGCCGAACTGGAAAAGCGGGGCGTGAAGTTCAACCAACCGGCGCGCGCGGCTGCGGGTGGCGGGCAGGTCATCTTCTTCGAAGATCTCGAGGGGAATTTGCTGCACCTTGTGGAGCGGCCGGCGGATTCGGTTTTGGCAAAGATGTGACCGCTGGCGGTCACTTCTTTTTTGCGCGGATGACAAGCAGGGGAATCGAAGTCTGGTGGCGGACTTCGGTAATGGTACTGCCGTGAAAGATATCGCCAAATAAGCGGTGGCCATGACCGGCCATCGCGATGAGGTCACAGTGTTCGCTCTCGGCGGTTTTCAATATCTCCGCCGGTGGATTGCCCATGGCCAGTTTGGTAGTCACGGAAAGTTCCTTGGCACGCAAGTGTTTGGCAGTCTTTTCCAAGTATTCGCGATCCGCCTTGATCTCCTCGGATTCAGCGAGCTTCAGTTGATCGAAGCAACGGGCGGCAAAACCATCGGCAACGTGTAGCAGGAGAATCTCCGCGCCGAAGCGGACCGCCAGTTCGGCCGCATGCGGCAGGATGCTTTCATCCGCCGGGCTGTTATCCAAGGTGATGAGAATCTTTTTGTACATGGCCAATTCAGGGCTTGGCGCCGGTGACGCCAATGAAATCCAAAAGGAATTTCACGTTCAAGATGACAATGACAGCCGCCACGAGCCAGGCAAGGATTTTCATCCGAAGTGTATTCACAAATTCACCCATCTTGCGCCGGTCGCTGGTGAACAGAATGAGCGGGATGACGGCAAATGACAGTTGCAGACTCAAAATAACCTGGCTAATGACGAGCAGTTTGGCGGTGCCGCCTTCACCATACATCATAGTGGCGATGACAGCGGGAACAATGGCGATAAGGCGGGTGATGAGCCGCCGCAGCCAAGGGCGGAGGCGGAGGTTGAGGAAACCTTCCATCACAATCTGTCCCGCCAAGGTGCCGGTGAGCGTGGAGTTCTGGCCGGAAGCGAGCAGGGCGATGGCAAAGGCGGCACTGGCGATGCCGATGCCGAGCGTGGGGCTCAGAAGTTTGTAAGCGTCCTGTATTTCCGCCACATCGGAATGGCCGGTGGTATGAAATGTGGCAGCGGAAACGATGAGGATGGCGGCGTTGATGAATAACGCGAACATGAGGGCCAAGGTCGAATCGATCGTGGCAAACTTGATGGCCTCGCGCTTGCCGGTGGCATTCTGTTCATACTTGCGCGTTTGCACGATGGACGAGTGCAGGTAGAGGTTGTGCGGCATCACCGTGGCCCCGAGAATGCCGATGGCCACGAAAAGCATCTGCGGGTTGCGGATGATTTCCATTTTTGGCAACACACCACCAAGCACCTCGCGAACATCGGGCCGGGAAAAGATGATTTCCAATAGAAAGCAGCCTCCAATCAACAGAATCAATCCTATGACAAGGGCTTCCAGATAACGAAAACCCTTGTTCTGAAGAAACATCACCACCAGTACGTCAAGCGCGGTGAGGCAGACGCCCCAGACGAGCGGCAATTTAAAAAGCAGATTCAGGGCGATGGCGGAACCGATGACTTCGGCAAGGTCGCAGGCGCAGATGGCGATTTCACACATCACCCAAAGCGTGATGACCACGGGCTTGGGGTAGCTATCCCGGCAAGCCTGGGCCAGATCACGGCCCGTGACAATGCCCAGCTTGGCGCACAGCGCCTGCAACAGGATCGCCATCAGATTCGAGATCAAAATAACGGACAAGAGGGTGTAGCCGAAGGCGGAGCCACCGGCCAGGTCGGTGGCCCAGTTGCCGGGGTCCATGTAGCCGACGGCGACGAGATAGCCGGGGCCGGAAAAGGCGAGGAGCTTGCGCCAGAAGCCGAGAGAAGACGGCACCGGGATGGTGCGGTGGGCCTCCGCCAAGCTGGGCGCCG
>DASZCA010000108.1:0-47312 GCA_035943555.1 Verrucomicrobiia bacterium | reverse complement strand
AACTAAATTTTGATTTATGTCCGAAGAAAATAAGAACCAGCCGTCCGCCGAAGCGGCGGCACCGAATCCTGAACGCAAAACCTTGGATGATCGCGCAAAGATGACGGAGCTGGAGCGTATCCGCCATTCCGCCGCGCATGTGATGGCGACGGCGATCTTGCGCCTGTGGCCGGACTCCCAGTTCGCCTACGGGCCGCCGGTGGAAAATGGTTTTTACTACGACTTGGAATGTTCGCACCGCATTTCGCCGGAGGATTTTGAGAAGATCGAGGCGGAGATGAAAAAGGAGGTCAAGGCGAACAATCCGCTGGAGAAGATCACCGTCGCGCGCGACCAGGCGATCGCCGATGCGCAGAGCGGGCGGCTGGGCGGGTTGGCCGAACGTCCGGGCAACGCCTCCAAGTTCAAGCTGGACCTGCTGAAGCAGATCCCCGAGGGCGAACCGATCTCGTATTACAAGAACGGCGATTTTATCGATTTGTGCGCGGGGCCGCATGTGATGCGCACGGGCAACATCGGGGCGTTCAAACTCACGAGCGTGGCGGCGGCCTATTATAAGGGCGATGAAAAGGGCCCGCAGCTTCAACGCATCTACGGCACGGCGTTCAAGAACAAGACGGCGATGGATGAATATTTCAAGATGATCGAGGAGGCGAAGCGCCGGGATCATCGCAAGATCGGCGCGGAGATGGGGTTGTTCGCGATCGACACAGAATATGTCGGACCCGGCATGCCGCTATGGTTGCCCAAGGGCACGATGCTGGTGGAGGAACTGGAAAAGTTGGCGAAGGAAACGGAATTCGCCGCCGGTTATGTGCGCGTGCGCACACCGCATCTGGCCCGTGAAAAGATGTACAAGACCTCGGGCCACCTGCCCTACTACGCGGAGAGCATGTTCCCGCCGATGGAATTGCTGGGTGAAGGCAAGCCTGACGCGGACCTGGAGCGCAAGATCAAGGAGACGGAGAAAAAATTGCGCGCGCTGGAGACGGACGTCGCGAACATCGAGGCCAAAAAGAAAGAGGTCGGCGGTGTGGAAGAAGATTGCGAAGGCGAGGGCGAAGACCTGTTCGGCGAGGAAAAATTGAAGGCGGAACTGGCGGAACTCATCGCCAGCCGGCCGGACTCGGACCGCTATTACCTGAAGGCGATGAACTGCCCGCATCATCACCGCATCTTCGCGGCGGAGCCGCACAGTTACCGCGACCTGCCCTTGCGCCTCGCGGAATACGGCACCTGTTACCGCTATGAGCAGAGCGGCGAGCTGTTCGGCCTGATGCGTGTGCGTTCGTTGAACATGAACGATGCGCACATCTATTGTACCGAAGAGCAGTTCGCGGACGAATTCCGCGCGGTGAACGACATGTACCTGAAGTATTTCAAGATCTTCGGCCTCGAAAAGTATCAGATGCGCTTCAGCACGCACGCGGCGGAAGGTTTGGGCAAGAAATATGTCAACGAGCCGGAATTGTGGAAGAAGACGGAGGACATGGTGCGCAAGGTGTTGATCGATTCGGGCATCAATTTCGTGGAGGTCGCCAACGAGGCGGCGTTCTACGGTCCGAAGATCGACGTGCAGGTGTGGAGCGCGATCGGGCGCGAATTCACGATCGCGACAAACCAGGTGGATTTCGCGGTGCCGGCCAAGTTCGGCCTGACCTATCGCGACAAGGACAATTCCAACAAGACGCCGCTGTGCATCCATCGCGCGCCGCTGGGCACGCATGAGCGTTTCATCGGTTTTCTCATCGAGCATTACGCGGGAAATTTTCCGCTGTGGCTCGCGCCGGACCAGGTGCGCGTGATCACGCTCAATGACGACCAGGCGTTGATCGATTACGCGAAGCCAATCGTAGACGAGTTACGCGCGAACATGGTGCGCGTGGATGCGGATTACAGCTCGACACCGTTCAAGGCGAAGATCTCGAACGCGGAACAGTTGCGCGTGCATACGATGCTGGTGATCGGCGGGCGCGACATGGAAGCGGGCGCGGTGAGCGTGCGCCTGCATCATGGCGGACCGCAGGGTGCGAAGCCGAAGGCGGAAGTCATCGCCGATATTTTGGCGAGCATCAAAGAGCGGCGGGCGTAATGTAATTCCGCATTTGTATGGCTGGCCAAAAAATTGCTCCGCCACCGGCAGTCGCTCCGGAAACTTGGAGCGCTTTGTTGGCCGGCAGCGCTGATTTTACCGCGCTTGCACCCTGGTCGCATGCGCTCGACAGCCACTGCGCGGGTCTAATCGATTTGTGTACCGGGGAAAAGCGCATCGGCCAAGTCCTTGGCAATGCGGGCGAAATATTCGCCGCAGTAATCCATCGCCGGGGCGGTTTGCGCTGGATATTGAGCATGATGGGTGAAATGCCTGACGAGAATCCGATGAACTTGATCGAAGGCATGGATTGCCTCAAGTTGGAGCTGGTTCCAAAACGCGAACTGGGAAAAAATGACCTTTCCGTTTTGAAAGCCGCCGGGTTCAAGCCCGATGGCAAAGGAGCGGTATGGCCGCAGTTCCGGTCATGGGAACCAGGATGGCAGCCGTGGTTCATCAATCAGACCGAAGCGGAACAATTACTGGCCGACCTGCCGCGCCTGACGGCCTTTTACGAATTATTTGAACGATACCCTAAATTATACGATGAACGTCCGATGACGGAGATCCCTTTTCTGCCCGCACGATTGCCAGATCGCCCACTGAAACCTGACGATCTCGACTGGCAGCCGCTGTTGCTACCGCCACTCGCAGGATTCGACCCGTTCCAAGCATCTACGAAGCACTACGAGGAACTGCGCTCGCTCAAGCAACAGCCCGGCCGAGAAGTGGAGTTCGAATGCACAATGATACCAGCCGCCTCATTTCATGAAAATGGCCGCCCGTGCCTGGCCCGGGTTGGCCTGCTGGTGGAGCGACCAAGCGGGTTAGTCTCCGGCACCGAACTGATGAGCGGTACGGTGAAACCGGGTGAAGCGGCCGGAAGCATGTTGATGAAATCTTTTTTGAAGGCCAGGGCATTGCCGGAAACTATTTTTATAGCCGGAACGCGTTTTCAACCGGTTCTCCAACCATTGTGCGACGAACTGAACATCAAACTTTGCCCCGTGTCTTCCCTGCCCTTGCTGGAGGAAGCGGTCGCTTCTTTGGCAGGCTTTATGCGGGGCGATGGCTTTTGACGCGCACAAATAAAACCATGAACTTGAAAATCACATACTATCTCGACGTCACGTCGTCCTGGTGTTACTGGGCGGAGCCGATGTGGGCGGAATTGAAAGAGCGTTACGCGCCGGATCCGGTCGAGTTCACATGGGAGATCGCCTTGATCGACGTAGCGGGCATGTCGAAATCACGCGCGCAGGCGGACTGGTTCTACCGGCGCAGCGGGACGATCGTGGGCGCGCCGTTCAAGCTGAATTCCGCCTGGCTGGACCCGGTGTTGCCGGAATTTCTGGCGGCGAACTGCGTGGCGGAGGCGGCGAAAGATTTCGGCGTGACCGACGATACGGTGCGTCTGGCACTCATGGAAGCGGCCATGCTGGACGGGCAGAAGATCGCGGACTGGAACCTGTGTGCAACCATCGCGGCCAAGGCGGCGCGGTTGAAGAAAGCGACATTGCTCGCAAAGGCCAAGTCGCCCGCAGTGGAGAAACGCGTACGGGCAAGCACGGCGGCGTTTCAGGCGTTGAAGATGACGCAACGACCGGCGTTCATGTTGGAGAATAACATCGGGGATCGCGCGGTGCTGTCGGGGTTCTGGCGGCTGGATCCGGTGGTGGCAGCCATCGATTCGATGCTGGAGGATGCCGCGGCTTACGAATCTTACCGGGCGCATTTTGGCGATCCGCCGCCAAAGTGATCAGGGCAACGGCAGCGAGAGTGATTCGCCGTTGATCTCCAAGGTCAACGTTGTGTCGCCCAGAGCGGTGGGACGGACCGAGAGAACGCCATCCTCGGTCTGGATCAAGGTGATCTTGTTCACCGGGGCAAAATAGGTTTTTGCCCCGGCCTTGATGGCGACGGAGGAGTTGTCACCGTTGCGGGTGACGCCTTTGATGACCAGATCTTTGACAGCCAGTTTGGCGGCTTTTGAGACGGGCGCCGGGTTGGTCACGACCGTTGCATTCGTTTGTGCGGCGAGACTTTCCTCAACCATGTTGGTATCACCATACGGTCCGCCCGCCTTGGCCGGATGAAGGTCGGGCCGCAGATCGCCGATAAGCGCGGTCAGCACGAGCACGTTGAAGGCGAACATGAGCGCATACGCCACCACCACGGTGAAGGCGGCATCCGGAAACATGGACGCACGCGTCATTTTCCAGATGCAAAAATAGAGCGTGGTCACGGCCAGCGGATGGCCGACAAAGGGAATCATGTCCAACCCGCCACCGAGAACGGCCGAGCCGAGCAAACCGGGGAAATTGTAATTCAACCCCTGCAGTTTGAGCATCACCCAGAGTGCGGCGGTCAACAGCGCCGTGTGGGCAAGAAAAGCGATGAGCAACCCGATGAGGTGCGAAGCCATGCGTCATTTTCCCGAGCCAGGCGGAAATGACAATCCAATTTTGGCCAAACCCTTTTCAGATTGCGGACAGGACCGCAGCCAATGTTTGCCAACCACATATTATCGAACACAATGATGACAACCGAAGTCTGAGTATTTACATATGAAAACGATCGTAAAACAACTAATGATCCTGTCTTTGCTTTCACTGGTGGCCGCGACCGGTTGCGGCCAAAGCCCGGAAGCCGAGAAGACCAAGGCTGACGCACAAGCGGCGGGCGACAAGATCGTGGACACGGCGAAGGACGTCGCCGCCCAAACCAAAACCGCCGTGCAAGAAGGCATGCAGAAAGCCGGCGTGGTGGCAACCAATGTCGCGGCCGAAGCCTCGGACATGGCGACGAATGTGGCGAGCCACGTCAAGGAAGCGACGACGAACGCCATCAGCGCGGTCAAAGAAAAGATCGACAACGTCACCCACTAAAACGCGGTGGCAGGCGCCGGGTTCTTTGGAGAATGCACCATTATTGGGCCACGTTCAGCCGGTTGATCGAGACGCCATTTGAGCATATGGCTCTGGTGTGGGGCATCGTGCCGCTGTACTTCGGCTTGTTGCTTAACGAACTCACTTCGGCCAAGGCCAATTTTCGCACGGCGATTCAGACGGGGTTCAGTTTTCTCTGGGCGAGCATCCAATGGCTTTATCCTTATTTCAAAGCGCACACCGCGAATGGGCCGCGCATTGAACTCGGCGCGATGCTGCCGGTGAACTTATGCGTGACTTTTTTGGTTCTGGTCATGGGGGCGGTAGCGCTGTGGAGCGGTTTGCGTAAACGGTATCCCAAGTATGGAGCATTTCTCGGGTACACGCGGTTTGCGAATTATTTCATGATCGCGATTTTTCCCATCCAGGCGCGCTACCTTGAATGGACGTGGGACCGGCTGGTCGTGATCGCGCTGTTCGCGGTGCCGGTCTGGCTGCTGCTGCATTTCGGCCTGATGCCGGTGCGACAGAAAAAATAACGCACATGACTTTTTCACCATGAACGTCCAACCTGCCAACCAACCATGAAAACGTTCCTTTACACAATTATATTCACCACACTCTGCCTCAATCTTATGGCTCAAACCAATTCTCCCGCACCGGCCACGCCGGCCAAACTGACTTCCGCGGTCTATGACTGGGAAAAGATGAAACCGGTCGCCGTCACCAACGGCGTGCGCCGCGCGCTCTTTGACGGCCCCACGGCGACGGTGGACAAGCTGCATTGCCACATCACGACGCTGAACCCCGGCGAAGTCAGCAGCGAACCGCACTTGCATCTGCAAGAAGAAGTCATCGTCATCAAAGAAGGCACGATCGAGGCATTCTATGATGGTAAAACGGAAACCGCCGGGCCGGGCTCGGTGATATTTTTCAACAGCCACGCCGTCACGCGGTTGCGCAACCCGGGGAAAGTCCCCGCGACGTACACGGTCATCTATTACCTGACGCCGTTGACGCCGAAAAATTGAGGCTGCAACGCGGAGTTGCCCTCGAACCGATTCAAGTCCATTCTCAAGAACGATGGAACAAAGGATTTTAAGCCTACTGGCGGAGAAGGATTACGTCCCGCTCAGCGCGGATAACCTGCAGCGTCACCTGCGCGTGACACCCGACCGCGAGCCGGAGTTCAACCGCGCGCTGCGCAAACTGGAACGCGACGGCAAGATCGCTTGCATCAAGGCCAGCCGTTATGTGCTGACGAGCGATGCGGACCTGATCCCCGGCCGCATCCGCATGAACCGCGCCGGCAAAGGGTTTCTCACGCCGGACGACTCGTCGCTCCCGGAAATCGCCATCGCCGAAAGCGCCACCGGCACGGCATTGCACGAAGATCGCGTGCTGGTGCGCCGCGCCGCGCGCCGGAAAAACTTTCGCGATGGGGATCAGGACACGGGCACGGTCATCCGCGTCCTTGAACGCACCCGCAGCCGGATCGTCGGCACGCTCCAGCAAGGCCGTGCCTCGCTTTACGTCACGCCGGATGATCCGCGCATGCCCCATGACGTCCTTGTGCCGCCCGCCCGCGATGTGGGCCGGCCGGCGCGGGTCGGTGACAAGGTGGTGGTAGAACTGCACGAATGGGAATGGCGCAATTCGAATCCGGAAGGCGAAATCGTCGAGGTGCTCGGCGCACCAGATGCCGAGGGGGTGGACATGCTCTCGGTGTTGCGCCAATACGACCTGCCGTTGCATTTTCCCAAGGGCGTACTCGCCGAGGCGCACGCCATCGGTTCGGCTGTTTCCGAAAAAGATTTTGCCGGGCGGCTCGATTGCCGCGCACACAATGTCGTCACGATCGATCCGGATGATGCGAAGGATTTTGACGATGCCATCTGTCTCGAACGCGTTTTGCCCGAGCAATGGCGGTTGTGGGTGCACATCGCGGACGTGTCGCATTACGTCAAGCCCGGCACGGAACTGGATGCGGAAGCGCGGAAGCGCGGGAACTCGACTTATCTGGTGGACCGCGTCATCCCGATGTTGCCGGAGGCGTTGAGCAATGAACTGTGTTCGTTAAAACCCAATGTGGACCGGTTGACCAAGTGCGTGGAGTTTCTGGTATCGAACGATGGCCGGGTGCTGAGCACGAAATTTCACGCGGCGGTGATCCATTCGCAACGCCGCTTCACCTACGCGCAAGTGCTGGCGATTTTACGCCGGGAACCGGCGAATGATGTCATCGAGCAGATGCTGCATCAGGCGCACCAGCTTGCGCAAAAAATCCGGCGGCATCGTTTCAAGAACGGTTCGCTGGACCTGGATTTTCCGGAGACGAAAATCCGGCTCGATGAACAGGGGAAAATCCTGCGCATCGAAAAAAACGAGAACGACGAGTCGCACCAGTTGATCGAGGAATACATGCTGCTCGCAAACGAAGCGGTGGCGACGCGCTTGATGAGCCTGCAGACACCGGCGATCTATCGCGTCCATGAGGAGCCGGATCCGCGCCGCTTGAACGACTACCGGCAGGAAGTGCTCGCGCACCACGTCCAATGCGGCAACCTTGCCCAGGCATCCGAAGTGCAGAAGTTATTGCAAAAGCTTGGCACGCTGCCCATCGGTGCGGCGTTGAAGATCGGTTTTCTGAAATCGCTGAAACGCGCGTGTTATTCAGTGGAACCGTTGGGGCACTACGGCTTGGCCAAACGGAAATATACCCACTTCACATCGCCCATCCGCCGCTATGCGGACTTGGTGGTACACCGGGCGTTGTTTGACAAGAAACCAGCACCGGCTTCCGCGTTGAAAGAAATTGCAGATCATATTTCTGTGACTGAGCGTAACTCGGCAGATGCGGAACGTGACAGCAAGGACGTCAAGCTGTTCGCCTTCTTGAAGGCGCAACTGGCTTCGGGCGATCCGGTGAAATATCCCGCGCTCGTCACCGATGTCCGCAATTTCGGCTTCTTCGTGGACGTGACCGGATTGGCGATGAGCGGCCTGGTTCCCCTGTCCACGATTGAAGATGACTTTTATGTGTTCGATGAAATGCGGCGCAACCTCGTAGGCCGCCGTACGCGACGCGTAATCCGGCTGGGCGACCGCCTCACGGTCCAAGTCGCCAAGGTAGACTCGGTCAAGAAGCAGGTGGACTTCTGCCTCGCAGTTGAGAAACCGAGAGCCGGAGACCAGCGCCCTGTTGCGCCGCGGCAATTTTCCCAACGGCCACAGCAATCGCCGGCAAAACCGCAGTCACCAGCGCGACCGCAGCAACAATCGCAGCGGCCGCAACCACACTGGAAAAAATCGCGCCCGCCAGAATCGCGGGCGGGCCGCCCGCAACGCGACGAAACGCGTCCGGCAGCGGCCAAGCCATCAGCCACGCATTTTTCCACCACGCAACGTCCGCTCATAAAGTCGAGCGGCTCCAACCGTTTTCAAAAACGCCGCCGTTGAATCAAACCGGCACGCCGCTGCTAAAATGATTTTCTCCACCAAACGGAACGGGCACGCTGCCGGAATGAGAATCGGACTGGTATTGGCGTTCCTGCTTTGCTTCTGCGCAATGGCTCCGGCGGAGACCGTACCGCTGTACAAACTCGACCGCGCCGGGCAAACGGAACGCATCGCGAGCAATCAGAAAATGGCAGTCATCTACCGTGCTGGATTGTCAAACGCCCTGGCCTTCGCCGCGCAACAAACCAATCTTTTTTCCGATCCAGCCGCCGCCAAGCCGCCCCTGCCCCGCCGCGAGGAAAAAGAACTCCTATGGCAGGCATGGAAAAGTTACCTCGACTATCTGCTGGCGTTGGACGTCCTGAATTCCAGCCATGGTGACTGGTGGCGGCTTTCCGGCGGTCAACGGGAAAAATCTTTTACCATCAGCTATGCCGCGTTTCTGGCGAAATACCGTTATAGCGTCGAATTTGTGACGCTCATGGAGAAAAATCCGTTCGTTGACACCATTTTGAACGAGCCAGTGCCGGAACTTGGCCTGCCGGCCGGAACTTATGCGCGGTTAAAATTCCGGTTTCTAAACGCGGCGACCGCCACCGATTTTGGCGCGCAGGCATTTTTGTACCGAACCATGGACCACGAGGGCATTGGCGAATTACAATCCATCATCGATGCTGACGCAGATTTCATTTTAAAATCGGGCCGGGGCCAGGGCGAACTGCTCACCGCCAAAAATGCGCTCAACATTTTGAAGCATGCCGGGGACACCGCCTGGTTTCCGGTGCAGGCCGGCGTATCAGAATGGATGGGACATACCAAGGTTCACCGGAAAGATGAGTTGCTGATATCCTCCGAACAGATCGTCCAGCTTCATGAAAAACTTTTGCCGGGTGATGTGTTGCTGGTCCGGCGCGAATGGTTTTTGTCCAACATCGGCCTGCCCGGATTTTGGCCGCACGCCGCGCTCTATGTCGGCACGCCGGAAGAACGTCGGAAACTTTTCTCGACACCGGAGATGATCGCGTGGGTCAAGGCGCAGGGCGAGGCCAGCGGTGATTTCGAACAATTGCTTCAGGCCCGTTCGGCGACCAATTATGCGGTCAGTCTGCAGCCGCATGAGCAAGATCATCTGACCCGGATCATCGAAGCCATGAGCGCGGGCGTTTCTTTCACCGCCATCGAGCATTGCGCCAATGCTGATTCCTTGGTGGCGTTACGTCCCTTGCTTTCAAAGACGGAAAAGGCGACCGCCATCCTGCGCGCATTTCACTATGCCGGGAGGCCTTATGATTTTAATTTTGATTTCGCGACCGATTCTGAACTGGTGTGCACCGAGCTGGTTTTCAAATCGTATGAACCCGCGATCGGCATGCATGGCTTGCACCTGCCGTTAGAGGAGATGCTAGGGCGCCAGCTATTGCCCGCCAACCTGATCGCAAAACAGTTCGATGAACAATACGGTACGCCGGACGCCCAGTTTGAATTCATCAGTTTCTTGGATGGCCATGAACGAGAAGGCAAGGCCGTAGAATCCAGCGTGGAGGAATTCCGGAAAAGCTGGCAACGCCCTAAATGGCATGTGCTGACCCAATAAGCCGACACCTCAGCTGAGATCCACAGGATCAATGTCCACCGCCAGCGTCACGTCGTCTGGAAATGTCATCACGGCGGTGATTTGCGCCAGAGCCTGACTCAACCGGCTCATCGCCTGCGTCCGCAACATGATGTGGTAGCGGTAAAAATTTTCCGCGCGCAACAAGGGTGCGGGCGACGGACCGGCGATGATCAGATCACGGAACGCATTCATCGGCGCAACCTGCTTGCCTTGCGATCCCGATTTTTCGCCCAGATCAAACAGTTCGGCATCAGCGACAGGAACGGCGGCCGCCGCGCCCAATATTGGCGCGATGCCTGCCAGTTTTTCCAGCTCACGCTTCAGATGTTCTGCTGAAAATTTCACTTTATCTTCACTCCGGCCTTTCAACGTAAGCAATGCGATACGACCGGCCGGCGGGTATTTGAGCTGTTTGCGAAATTCGATCTCCTGCTCGTAGAAGCCGACAAAATCATGGCGCCGCGCGTACTGGATGGCCGGATGAAAAGGCGTGAAGGCCTGCACAAACACCTCGCCTTCGATATCTCCGCGCCCGGCGCGTCCAGCCACCTGCGTGAGCAATTGAAACGTGCGTTCGCCCGCGCGAAAATCCGGCTGATGCAGCGCCATATCCGCGTAGATGATCCCGACGAGCGTGACGTTCGGAAAATGCAGGCCTTTCGCGATCATCTGCGTGCCAATGAGGATGTCGATTTTTCCATGGCGAAACTCGCCCAGCACCCGGCGATAATCATCTTTCTTCCGCATCACATCCGCGTCCATGCGTTTGATCCGCGCCTGGGGGAAAAGCTTGCCCAAGATGTCCTCAACTTTTTGCGTACCCGTACCGGCAAAGCGGATGGCCGGATTTTTGCACTTCGGCTCGGGGCAAACCGACGGGACTTTTTCGTTGTGACCGCAAATGTGGCAGGAAAGTTTTTGTTCCGGGCGATGATACGTCAGCGTGAGGCTGCAATTCGGACAGTTGGCCACGTAACCGCACTTGGGACATTGCAGCGAAGTGGAATAGCCGCGCCGGTTGAGAAACAAGATCGTCTGCTCGTTGCGCTCCAACCGTTGCGTGATGGCTTCCTTGAGCTGCGGTGAAAAAATCGGCGGCCCCTTTTCCTTAAAGCTGGCCTGCCGCATGTCCACCACACGGACACGCGGCATCTTCTGGTCATCCACACGTTCCGGCAATTCGAGCAGGGTGAACTTTCCTTTCTTGCAGTTGAAATAGCTTTCCATCGAAGGCGTCGCCGAACCGAGCACCACGACGGCGTTCTCCATCTGGCCGCGCATGATGGCCACGTCGCGCGCGTGATAGCGCGGCGCCTCCTCCTGCTTATAGGTGGATTCGTGTTCCTCGTCCACAATGATGAGGCCAAGCGGTTCGACCGGCGCGAACACCGCCGAGCGCGCACCGATGACGATGCGCGCGCGACCCTGCCGTATCTTATGCCATTCGTCGTGCCGCTCGCCTGCCGAAAGATGTGAATGCAACACCGCCACCAGTGTCTGCAAATTTCCCGAACTAAACCGCGCCTTGAAACGCTCGACCGTCTGTGGCGTCAGTGAAATCTCCGGCACCAATACGATCGCGCCCTTCCCCTGCTCCAACGCGTGCGCGATGGCCTGAAGATAAATCTCCGTCTTTCCGGAGCCGGTGACGCCGTGAAGCAAAAAAGTCGAAGATGGAGGAGAGAGGGTGGAAGAGGGAGCGCTCTCCGCGCCTCCAATCGCCATCACGCGCTTAATCTTTTCAAGCGCATTTGCCTGCGATGGATTCAGCACCAGCGGCTGCGAAGCTAAAATGACTTCCTTCGCGTAAGGATCGCGTTCGGAAATCTCGTTCGTGATGGAAACCAGTCCGCGATCTTCCAGCTTGCGCACGGTCGCCGCCGTGGTTTGGGCCAAAGCAACAAGCTCGGCCAGTAAAATCTCGCGCCGCTCCTCGATGATGTTCCAGACATCTTGCTGGCGCTTCGGCAATTTTGGGAATTCACCGGCCAGCGGCAGCACGCGCACCAGCAACCGTTCGCGCCAGTTTGCGTCCTCATTGCGCACGGCCTCCGGCAGAACACTTTTCAACGCCGTTTCCGGCGCGCAGCAGTAATATTCTCCGATCCAGCGCGCCAGTTTCAGGACTTTGGCCGTCACCAAGGTTTGCGCGCCGATGACCTTGATGATGGGCTTGAGATTCGCCTGCGCCGATTCCTCCGCGACCGCCGTGACCATCCCGAGAATTTTACGCGCCCCGAACGGCACCTGCACCCGGCTGCCTACATCCACCTTGTCCGCCAATTCCGGCGGCACGGCGTAATCAAATTCACGCCGCAACGCGATCTCCAGGCTGACGCGTGCAATCATGGCTCAATCACGGGTGATGGCCCGCAGTTCCGCCTCGACCTCGCCCCGGAATTTTTCCCGGGCGTCAGCGGCCAGTTCGCGCGGCACTTGGAACACTTTGCCGATGATCACATCGCAACGCGAGAACGGCAGCGGTATCTGAAACTTGTCCCAACTGTTCAATGAAAATTTCCAGTTCATGTGATACGAGGACGCCACCAGGGGCAAGCCAGTGATCTGTGCCAGCGTGATGGCTCCTTCGGCCAAAACGTAACGCGGTCCGCGTGGCCCGTCCGGCGTGATCGCGAGGTCGTAGCCACGTTGCGCCCACGTCGTCAGTTCCATCAACGCCTGGGCGCCGCGCCGGCTGCTCGACCCGCGCACTGGCTGCACGCCAAAACAGCCGAAGATCGCCGACAAGAATGCACCGTCCTTGCTCGCGCTGACCAGGCCGGCCACACCGGGCGAGGCGTAACGCGCGCGACCATATTTAAAATATAACTTCACGCAAAGCGACAGCCGGTTGTGCCAGAAACAATAGATCGCCTGCTTCAAATCTTTCCGCTTAAAAAAACCGTGCGGATCTTCCACCCGATAACGGATCGTCAGAGAAATCAGATTGATAATCAGCCACACGAACGAGGCCACCAACCATTGATGCCATTTTGGCGCGTTGGGGATCACCACGCCAGACTTACGGGGTTTGGGCCGGGCGGTTGCCGGTTGAGATTGCGGAGCGTCGCCGGACATCACGATCCTTTTTTCAGGCACGCCCGGACGAGTTGTTCCACCGTCGCACCTGCGCCCAGCATCACTTGGGCCGCACGGACGGATTCGTGCGCCTCCGCCTGTTTGAAGCCCAGCGCCATCAACGCCAGCGTGGCGTCATTGGTTTTTTGATCGTCGGGCGACAGCGAATTTCTCGCGCTCGCCGCCTCCAGCGCGCCGGCCGCGCCGATCTTGTCGCGCAGTTCCACCACGATACGTTCGGCGGTTTTTTTGCCGACACCGGAAATCTGGGAAAGCGATTTCACATCACTGCTTGCCACCGCGCCACGGAACGCCACCGCGTTCATCCCGCTCAGGATGTTCAACGCCGTCTTGGGGCCGATGCCGCTGACGCTGTTGATGAGCAGCCGGAACAGCTCGCGCTCCGCCCCGGACATGAAACCGTACAGGATATGCGCATCCTCGCGCACGATAAGCTGCGTCAATATCTTCACCGGCTGGCCCGGCGCCGGCAGCTTGTCGAAGGACGACAGCGGTATCAAAACTTCGTAGCCAATGCCACCCGCCTCCACCACGACCTGGGTGGGCAGCGCTTCAATCAATTTGCCTTGGAGAAAAGTGATCATCAAATTTTCTTGGGTGGAGTCAGGCCATACCGTGCATTTTCCGCCGCATGGGCCAAGGCCAAAGCCAGCGCATCCGCCGCGTCGGGGGCAGGCAATTCAGCCAAATTCAACATCCGCTGCACCATCTTGGCCACGGCAATCTTCTGCGCCGCACCGTAACCCACGATCGCCTGCTTCACTTTGCGCGTGGCGATCTCGTAGATATCCAACCCGGCGGCGGCCACCGCCGCCATCGCCGCGCCGCGGGCTTCGCCCATGATGATCGCGGTCTTTATATTTTGTGCGAAAAACAAACCTTCCACCACGCAAACATCGGGGCTGTGTTTTGACAACACCTCGCGCAGCGTCACCGAAATCTTGGCCAGGCAACGCGAACGCTCCCACTCTTTCGGACAGGCGATCGTACCTTGGGCCAGGGCAATGGCGCCAGATTTTTCTGTGCGGATGACTCCGTACCCCGTTCCACGCAACGACGGGTCGATACCCAAAATCACCTGCGACACCCGGGCCACCGGACGCGCCGCTGATGCCGCCAACGGAAAAACCTCACACGCCGGCCTGCCGGCGACGCGATCCTTCATCTGCTCAAACTGGCGGAGGGAAATGCCCACGCAGAAAAGGTTGCCAGCGCCATGCCGGTTAAAAAAGGAAAAACGCCGCCACGTTTTTGTGGCGGCGCTGTTTGAGTTCTGATTTCAATGATTTTTCTTGTCGTTGCCAGAATTGCCGCGATCGGAATCATGGGACTGGTTTTGTGCCGGAGCCGAAGCGGCGGGCGCGCTATGTTGCGCCGGCTGCGCCATCTCAACATGCGGCTGGGACCGCTCGACCACCACTGGCTGGCTCGGAGCGGCATATTGCCGGGCCGGCTCCGGTTGCGCCTGCACTATCGGATGAACCATCGGAGCCTGATGTGTTATCGCCGGTTGCGACGGCGCCGTGTGTGACCATTGATCGGGCGACGAAACATGGGCCGCCGTTCCGCCGCTATTAAATTGTTGCTGCCGGATCTGTGATTGTTGTGGTTGCGGTTGAACCGGTGCCCCCGTCACGCCAGTAAAAGTGTGAGTCGGGTTGGCCGCCGCACCGCCATTATTATTGTTGCCGGTAAATTGGGTGTGATTTTGCACCGGAGCTGCGGTCTGGCCTGAACCCGACAAAATGAGGCTACCCGCCGGAGGATGCTGACCGGCACCACCATTCACCACGCCGGTGCCGTGAGTAGGCTGTCCGCCATTAGCATTGACCCCATTGCCATTTCCATGCGCCACGCCCGCAGATGAGCCAGCACCGCCATTCATGCCCTGATCATGCTGATTGTTGTGGTTTCCCTGGTTGTTATTATGGTTTTGATTTCCTGCGTTAGGGTTCCCCTGCCCCTGTTGCTGCTGCGTTTGCTGGCGCGGCACATACGGACTGCCCACTTGATGATTCACATTCTGCGGCTGGCCGCCGTTGCCCGCATTTTGATGATTCACGCCGTTGTTGTTCTGCACACCATGCGCTCCCGCATCATGGTTGAACTGCCCGTTGCCGCCGCCATTCCCCAACGTGTGGTTTGGTGTGTTATTACCATGCTGGTTGGGATGATCCGTGGGTCCGCGCCAGCCTTGGCGGTCCGCGTGCGGCAACGAACCCACATGTACCGCCTCGATCGGGCGTTTGTCCCGGCCCCGCACCCGCGAGACATCGATCCCGTTGTTCACCACAAACCGGTCATGCACGTTAAAATTATTGATAACCGTTGTGCGGCCATAAACATTCCCCACTTCTGTCCGCGCCACGGCAAAACGCCGCGGATGCGGTTCGCAAAAATGATCCGGCGAGACGAACGTGAAATAATCCGCCCGCAGGCCGAAATCAAAACCTACCGATACCGCCGCGCCCCGATAAAAGAAACCGGCACCCGGACGAAATGTCGCCAAGGGCGGCAACGGCGCCCAACCGCAAAAATCTGACGAGGACCGCCAGGTCACCCATGACGGCGCCCATTCCGTGTCCGGATACCAGCACCAGCCAAAACGGTCATGCCGGAACCAACGGCCATAATGAAACGTTGAACCCCAGGCATAATCGGAATCCCAATACCATCCGCAATCCGTATACACCCAGTGGCCGCGATCACAGTATGGCCGCCACCCCGCATCATAGATCACCGTCGTCGGCCGCCAGCAACGGCCATAGCCTTCCACATCCACCCAAGAACCATACGGGGTCAGCGTGGTATCAAAATAATTCACCGTCACTGGCGCGTCTGGCGGTGCGGTTTCCGTGCTGGAATCCGGCGGCGCCGACGTCGGCGCCGGGGCCGATACCACCGGCGGCGGGGTCGCACTGGCCGCGTACAATGCTTTATCGCGGTCCAACATCGCATTCACCACTTCTGTCGGCACGCCGGCATCCTTCAACGTGATGATCTTGTCTGCATCCAAATTGAACGCCCCCGGCGAACTGGCGATGTAATTCTTAATCACACTGATATCCACGCCCGATTGCGCCAGCTTCACCACCTGCGCCAGCGGCGTGTTTGGATCGATATCCGGCGGCAAAGTTGAATCGACCGCTGCAGGCGGTGGGGGCTGGTCCTGCGCCTTACTGACCGAACCGGCGGCAGCGATAATCGTCACCGCTAATGCAATCATGGTTTTGGTGTGAAAGAGGGATTTCATAAAAGGATATGGTATGGCTGTCCAATAGGTTTAACAATCAATAGACCCTGAAGTTGCACCCACCGTTCATTAAAAACTGGCAACTCACTGATTAAAAGTCATTTAAAAATGTTCAAACCATCAAAAAAGCCATTGTTTTTGTCACACTATCGGGGAAAACGAAAAGGCTGGTGCTCCCACCCGGAATTGAACTGGGATCAACGGTTTAGGAAACTACTTCCCTTACTTTTTGTGTTTTGTCACAAATGGTTTGTAGTGAATGATATAGAAGCCTTTCAAAAATCGTGGAAAAGTGCGCTGTAACCCTTTTTTGTAACCTAACAAAACCCCGTGGACTTCGGTTGATTGAAATATGAGGTGAAGGAAATAAGCAACAAAGCCCAACTTTCGCTTCATGATTTAAACTGTAGGCGATTTTTTGCCGCTTCAAATTTGCCGCATTGCTCTTGGCGAGAGATCCTCAAGTGGTCAGCAGCGGCTAATTTTGCGACCTTTTTGGTTCACCCCCCAGCTGTCTAAAACTATTTTGGGATATCCCATAATTGCCGATCCTTGATTTAGGATTGCGATTTTGGCATATGTGAGTCATGCAAGAGATTGAACGGATTGAGAAAAACCGCAAAATTCCAGAGGATTGCCTTACTAAATTAATAAAAAAAATAGGAAAAATACAAATAGGGACAAAAGATCAATTTCCTTTTGGTTGGCGAAAAGCAGGCAAAGGACGGACTGTTTGGAGAATTCTTGAGGAAGTGGTTAGTCAAAACCTTGAGAAACACCACAAAGAATTAGGAATCCAATCGGTAACCCCTTCAGATTCAGAAGTTAGCGTTTTCGATTTTGTTATCCGTTTCGATAATTGTCTTGATATGTACGTTAACATCAAATCAGCTGTAACCGGTGGCAGAACCAATAAAGACGACATATCAAAAGCGCTTGGTCTTATCCAGTTTTACGAAGAAAATAAAAATAGAGACCTTTTTATAGCAACAATTCAAATCACATTTAGCCCAGAAATGTTCATATTGTTGGAAAAATGTTACGTGATGCCGATAGCATGGCTTCCAGATGTATATGTCAACCCAAGCAATAATGGCAATCTTCAGTCATCTAAATATAAAGACGTTGCGGAGGCAAAAAAAAGAAGTAATGAAGAATTCATTATCGCTTTAAAGGCGGCATCTGAAGTGGCAATCGAGAAACGCAAAAAGGTAAAAGCCCTTCTAGAGTCCGTCGAAGAATCAGGTTCTCAAGATGATGTTGGAAGCAAAGCTCTGAACAAATAAGCGAGTGTTTGGGAGCAGTTGAACATCGTTAAAAATTACGGAATCTATAGCGGCAGTAGTTTTTCCATATTCGCCTGGACGCAGCCGATTGACGTACGCATTTTTTGCTAAAGACCCCAGCGTCTGCTTGGTTTCAGAACTAAATCTCGGAACGGGAATCCGCGACACATAGCCCGATGTGATCATATTTGTACGCAATAGACAGCCACGCACGATATATGTGGCGAGAGAGCTATTGAGGAAAGCGATCAACCACCATATATCATCTTTGTCGTCACATAAAATATTAGCATTAACCCCGATGGCACTGCCTTCTGGCCGAAAGCACGCTGTAAACGGTACGCCCATAGACGAACAAGTGATGCCTTCTTTTCCGATTAAATCCCTATTTCTTACCATAAAATTTTTAACTCGTTGCCCAACATCTAAAAAATTGTCACATAAAAATCCATCAGGTTCAGTGTAAAAACGGCGAGAACCGGGGTTTTTATAAAATGGCACAGAAAAACCAGATTCTTTTTCTTTCCTTAAATATGCCTCATCATTGCCAGTCGAGATTCCGGTAAAGCATTTAAACATCTGCCCTAGCCGTGGCAAATTGAACAGATTTTTCACCTCGTCGGGGCAACCAACTATGAATTCATCATCATCCAATTCGAAATTAAGCGTGATTTGACTTAAAGAAACCTCGCTGAATAATTCTTCCTCAAGAATTTGACGAAATTGAGCCTTTGATGTCGGCCTATCAGAAACCTTTACACGATTTTGAAATCTGCGACCTTTTTGCAGTATCATCAAGCATGTTCTGACATCTGCCTTTTGGTCTCGAAACAAGTCATTCGGACACAGAATCAGATAATGAATCGAACACAAATCAAATATGACCCTCCGAAGAGCTGCATAGCAATTAGAGTTCAAAAAGGAATCTAAGGTAATGAATCCTATTGCTGCCCCCTCCCTAGCACTGACAATCATTGCATAAACGAACATTGCGTATAGATTGTGAACGCCAACAGCAGCAAACGCGCTTTCTAGATTTAATCGGTTTTTTCTTATGTAATCCACCTCGTGGCAGTTGTAAGGCGGATTTGCAATATAATAGTCAAACCGTGAAAAAAAATTGTCCGCAAAGAGCGGGTTCTGAACTCTCTCAGAAAAATATTGCAAAAAATCCGCTTTGACAAAGTCTATTTCGCCACTGAGTTGAAGTGGGTGGGACTCAATGTCCATTCCGGTAATGTCCCGTCCAAGCCTTAAAAAATAATCAACCAGTTCACCGCGTCCGACACATGGGTCTAGGGCATGCGTGCCTGAAGGGTTTACTTCCATCAGAGCGGAAGTCATGAATTTAGCCACGAAATCCGGAGTAGAATAGTAGCCAGTTTCTCTACGATCCAGGCCGTCTTCAGTTAAAACTGTTTTTGCATGTCTTCCCATTTTTTCAGATTGAAACTTTACACCAAACTTGTATCGATTGGAATTTTTTAGTTATGTTTTACCATCTGGCATTGATTTTTAGAGGGCTTTGCTGCTTTTAAAGTGCAAACCCCATTTTTCGATCAGAAACATGCACTTCAAGCTCATTTCTTCCATTGTAAATTTCGGCTAACGAATAGCTCTCCTGCTGGTCAATTTTCAAATTTTTTGCCGCGGCTAATTTTGCAGCCTGTTGCGGTGTCAACCGCTTGAACTCCCGGTAGGCTAACATCCGCCCTGAGCGCGTAACGGCTTTGTCGAGGCGGTTCACCTCACAATTCACGGTGCAAATCAGGTGGAGTTGTAAGAAGCTGCCAAGCAAACCATCCCCCGCATTGATTAAATCTGAAACTGAAGATGCGTTATTTGGACCGCGTTCGGTTAAGAAATGTTCGGCATCTTCCAAAATGACCACCAGTTTATGGTTTGGATTCTGTCTCCGCTGTTCAATCCAAAATTGAATTGTCTCAGGCGCGTTGAGCATCCATCCAATTCTCATGGGCATATACAGGAAAAAATGAGTTTTGTGCAGCGCGGCAATCAGTTTTCGTAAGTATGTCGTTTTGCCCGTACCTGGCTTGCCTCTGAAAATGGTGATGCCGCTATTTTTGCTGGTAAGATTGCCTACCAATTGCTTGTGCCAGCCTGAAAAATCCTCCCCGTAGTGAAGTTCCATATCAGCTCCATCCATCAACGTCTCATCAGCCAGTTTAACTGGGGTCGTTTCCAACATATTGGTCAGACGATCCACAGCCACAAGATGGAAATGTGCCGTCACGGTTTCGTCTTTGGTGGCGAACTCGGAGACCAATGAATTGAGATGTTTAACGGCCAAAGCGTAAGATTCAGCAAAAACTATGACCCGCGAGGACGTGATCTCGGCAAACACACGGTCGCAGATACGAATCACAAAGCTTTCAGGAAACAAATTCAGTCGGCGTTTATCATCAGGATTCTGAGCTGCGCTCCCTCTGGCTTGGATAATCCATGTTCCATATTCCTTGTGGATTTCCCTGAGTTTGATTGTCCCAACGTATTTTTGAATGAAAATCGGTCGTTTGCGAAAATGGCAAAAAATTCGGTAATCGCCCAAATGTTCAGGTCGGAGCGGTTGCGTTGGATCAATCCAATCCTCTACTGAATCGTCACGGATAGATTGCATAGTTTTTTTAGCCGACATAAAAAATCATCTTTTTGGCCATCTCTGCCGAATGAACGTCACTCAAATGACCATAGGTTTTTGCTACCAGAACACCGCCGTCTTTGTGTCCCACCCATGCTGAAATCGTTTTGAAATCCACGCCATTCTCTATGGCCTGCGAAACGAAAAAGTGTCGAAATAGATGGTGGTGAAAGTGGGGTAACTCCCCTTTTTTACAGGCATTGAAAATCGCCTTTTTTGCCGTACTGATGGGAATGATACGGTCAGCCGGTTTGGCTTGCTGCTTCATCCGCTCAAACAAGGAACGCAGAGCGGGAAAGAGCGGCACCGTTCGGACTTCATGGTTTTTGGTGCCTTTGGCCCCACCCGTAACAACGAACTGCCCGCGCTCGAAATCAATGTCTCCCCATACCATTCCCGTGGCCTCTGATAGCCTCATTCCCGAATAGGCCAGAATTTCCACTAGATCTGCACCATGTCGCGCTCGGGAGCCAAAAGACCGAATGGTATTGATGAGCGTGGCGAGTTGTGTTCTGGATGGGATGACAATTTTACGCTTGGGCATTTTGCGCCGGGAAATCAGCAGAGCGGGATTTTCCGTAATCAAACCCTCGCGGATGGCATAATTCAAAACCGCCACCAAAAACGTCCGCTCATGGTTGAACGACGAAGCACTGACGTTTGCGCCCCGTTTTTTCTCCCAATTGTGAAAATCTGCGGTTGTGATGTTCCTAATGGGGAGCAGACCAAATTGTTTGTTCAACTGTTTCAGACAGACTTCCGCTCCTCTGGCAGAACTGGCCTTGTAGCGCGTTTTAGCCACGTCGAACCAGTCTTTTGCCAGTTCCGTGAAGGTGATATTTCGCTCTTTTGTGGGAGTGGCAAATCGACCTACCTGCCCACGAAAATCATTCAGTCGCCTCTCAGCAAGCTGGCGGTCGGTTGTTTTGAGAGATTTGCGATGCTGTCTTCCACGTCTTTTTACCAGTGCATAGTAAACATTGCTATCAGAATTTCGGTAAAGACATTGGGCTACCCGCTTAAAATAGGGCTTGCCGTTGACGGCCAAATCAGCATTTTTAGGGCGCTCTGCGTGCACATTGTACAATACCCATGGGACGGAAAGTGTAAACCGCAGAGAGCGCTGAATATCAGGCACTTGCAAAATAGCCTAAGGGTGATTTCGCAAAACAGTCTTTTTGGCCATTGCCCCTATAGCTCAAATGGATAGAGCGCGCGTTTCCTAAACGTGTGATTCCCGTTCAATTCGGGATGGGGGCACCAGCCTATTTAAAGTTCAACATCTTGGCCTCCCGCGCGTCGCGCGAGGGGGTAGGCGTTCAGGAACTGATCCCTAAACCCTAGGATTGACTCCAAGAGTGCCAGAAGTCACTTGGAGGCACTTTTCCCTAAAAATTGATTAGCCATTCAACAGGCTAAATCACACCTGAGGATGAGCCGCTGCATTCTTTGCCCCGGCGACAAACCAGCATCCCTCTGCGTTACATCGCCCCCCTGGTGCGTAAGGTAATCTCTGTGGGCAAGAAAACATCACCTAGAGAAATTGAAATTAGAAAGCATGGCCGATTCTGGGCTGTTTACGTCGATTCCGAATTATTGGCTGTGGTCGTTTATAAAAAAGGCGCCCGTTCGGTGAAAAATTTCATTTTAAAAACACCCTATGCTGACTGTACCAGCACAATTTAATCCCACATTTTCAAGCAAGGGGGAGGCTGTCAAAATTGCAGATCTTCTGTCGGCGTTTTTGTCAGGCAGAAGCCCACGGACGTTGAAAGCTTATGGCCAGGATTTGGCTGATTTCAAAAGCTTTTTAAAGACCAAAAACACAGAGGAAGCCGCCCGCACATTACTTTCTCAAGGCCATGGCAAAGCCAACCTGCTCCTGCTGGAATACCGCACCAGCCTCACCGCAAGGGGATTGCAGTCGGCTACGATAAATCGGCGGCTTGCCGCTGTGCGGTCGCTCGCCAAACTCGCAAAAACGCTCGGCTTGGTGGCTTGGTCTCTGGATATTCAAAACGTCAGGACAGAGGCTTACCGTGATACCAAGGGGCCGGGTAAAAGTGGTTTTCGTTCCATGCTCCAAACGCTCACCACAAAGCGAACCAGCAAGACGGTTCGTGATACTGCAATTCTGCGGTTGCTTTATGACCTGGCCTTACGCACTGGCGAAACCGTGGCCTTGAATGTTGAGGATGTCGAACTTGAACGGGGAATGATTCACGTTCTTGGAAAGGGTAGAACCGACAAGCAACAACTGACCTTGCCTGAACCCACCAAAGCGGCTCTCGATGCGTGGATGAAAATTCGCGGCAGCGAGCCGGGGGCGCTTTTTTCAAATCTAGACCGAGCGAAAAAAGGCTGTCGGCTGACGGGTGTGAGTGTGTACCGAATTATCAGAGCGTTGGGTGAGAAAAACGGAATCAAAACCCGTCCTCATGGAATCCGCCATACGGCCATAACAGAAGCCTGCAAAGTGGCTGCCGAAAACGGCATTGGCTTGGAGGAAGTTTTGGATTTCTCGCGGCACAGCCGTTCATCGGTGGCGGTTCTCATGATTTATCGTGACCGCGAAAGGAACATTCAGGGGCAGCTCGCAAGCAGCATTGCTGCTCAGGTTGCGCCGCTCCCTGCATTATGAACATTCCAAAACAATTGGAATCCAAAATGAATAATTTTGATCTTCAATGGGTGATTCGCACAATTCTAGCCCGCAGTTGCAGGCCGTGCTACCACGACGACGCCCCTTCTGCATTTCGGCTCAACGAATGGCTTAAGGAAGTGTCCTTGATGAAAATACAGTCAATCCTTTGCCTGCTCTCTCAAGACGAATTGGATGAATATTATGGGGTGTATGGAATTGACCTTTTGGTTTGGTATCGAAGTCGGGGCTTAGCTGTCGGCCATGTGCCCGTCTCGGACCATTTTCAACCACCACTACGAAAATTGGATTTGGTCGAGATTCAAAAACAATTCAAAAAATTATCTGCCCCTTGTTTGATTCATTGCAGCGCGGGAATTGACCGGACGGGTGAGGCTATCAAGGTTATCCAAACCAAATTTCTAAAATGATCATTTTAGAAGTTCATGAGGCTGGCAACCAAGGGCTTTTGCGAGACGAACAATCGTGTTCAGGGAAACATTATATTTGCAACGCTCAACACCGCTTACGTATGTCCAATGCATGTCAGCCCTCTCCGCAAGTTCCTCCTGCGTCAAGGCGAGCTTCGTCCGAAGCCGGCGAACATTTCTTGAGAACGTTTTGCGATACTGGATTTCCATCCAGTCTAAAATTTGGCTGAAAAAGCCTTTGACAGACATAGAGTATAACTCTTATTGATTTGGCAACTTTGGCCGGTCGGAGATTTTTATGAGCGACGACGAAAGAAAAATCCAAGAAAAGCAGCTTTTCGCCCAGAGGGCACAAGCTGTTGCAACAGCAGTAAATGCAGCGGCGACGGCTCAACTGGCAGCAACTGCTGAGCAAACACGAAGACAAATGGAGGCCAGCGCTGAACACGACAAAAGGCATCAAGAAGAAATGGCTGCTCAACAAGGCAGAATGGTCGCAGAGCAGGACAAACACAATTTCCACTCCAGAGTTTTAGCCACGCTTCCACTGCTCAAAGATGAAGAAAAAAAACAATTCGTGCTTGATCAACTATTGCCAAAGATTGCAAAAAAACGCCTCTCATGGGATGTCAACCGGATGCAAAGGTCTGAAATTCTCAAAAAATCTGGCTTGTTTGAATTTGCATCCAGTTATTCGGAAGCCAATCCAACCATCAAAGAATTCTTCGTTGCTAGCAAACCATGGAACGCGGCCAGATTCAAGCTGCGAGCGCTGCAAGCAGAATTGGAGGGGGTTGAAAATGAAAGGTTTGAGGACAAAATACCCACTATGCTTTCATGGATAGCTGCTGGTGTTGTTTTCTTTATATTTCTAATCCTCTTTGGCGTTGTTGATTTTTACAACGAAAGCGTTCACAAGGATATTTCCAATGATTCAATTGAGGCCACATTGTCCCTATTGGCATTTGGCGGACCAGTTATTGCCTTTCTATTTTTGGGGAGGAAAATAAAAAAAGTGAACGTAGAGAAGGAGGCGTCTTTTCAAAAAGACAAGCAGGCTCAGATTGAAGCGTTAAAAAGTAAAATTAAATCTTTGGGAAACATAGAGGAAATATGGAAAACTCGTGAATCCATTTGGGGTAAAATAAAGGACCAGTTCGTCGAGGATTATATGAACTCGGCTTCGGGAAAGGAATTTGCAGGCGAACAAGGAGGTCGCAGATTGCTTGTCATTGCAACAAATCCTTGGCGGGAAATCGTTGCTGAACAACAAATTTTTTTGCCGCCATCAGCACGACCTTCTTTCGATGAACATTGGTTGCCGCTGTTAATCAGAGAAGATAAAATGTTGAGAAAAGCCGTGGCTTATCTCGAAAAATTCCAAGTGGAAATGAAGGAGGTGTTTATCAAATTTATTCATCCGGATTTTGATAAACAGGCCATCATAATCAAACCAGACAAGGAATTTACTGAAGACGGGGATGGCGAGGATATCATCGAGGAATGCATCAAAATCATCCGCAGCGAGCAAAAGGCTAGTGTCTCCCTGTTGCAACGCCAGCTGCGCCTTGGCTACACCCACGCCACGCGCATCATGGATGAATTGGAAGGCCGTGGCATCGTGGGGCCTAGCAAGGGTGCAGAGCCACGCGATATTTTGATTAACCTTGATAGCTAGCGAACTTCTGGCCTCTTTTCCGAGTTCATCGGTCATTCAGAATTAAAATTCGTAAGGACCGTGTTGCTCGCTTTTAAACGATCGCGGACGGATTCTATCTTATCTTGGACCAATTGTTTGGTCGCAGTGCAGGACGCCTCTACTGCCTCGAAAAGCGTTTGGAGTTCGGGCTTAATCGAAGGAGCCAACCAGCCATAGACCGAAATTGTGGCTTTAAAAGTTGATTTTGCTTCATCAGCTTCCTTTAGTTGACCAGACACGAGATCGAGACGTTTCGGTATCTCTCTTACAAGGGGTGCTAGAATTGATTCATGAGAATCATTCGCTTCGCTTTCTTTAGAGGGAATCAGCACTTCAGCATCTTTGACAACCACATCAAGGCTTGCCGCAGCCATTCGGTATTTTGAAAGGACACCATCGACATCATCTTGGAAAGCCTCTTTTGTTCCCATTCCTTTGAAAAAATTGGCTGCCTGCCGTTTGCCAAATTCACATGTAACTTCCTGCATGGCTATTTGGCGCCGCAAATCGAGTAGCGCCGCCACAAACGGCAGGTGGATTTTATCAATCAGCAATAAAGGAATGATCAAAGCCATAGCGAACAGAAGCAGGCTCAGCCTGAGATCGGGAAACGAAAATTGGACAATATGAGAGATTGCTGTGTGGAGGAATCTTGCAGCAATACATCCCACGATTAAAGAACCCAGCACATTTACGACAGATATTGGCCAATGAGGCTTGTCATCGCCAAATGCCATTTTATGTTTACAATAGCTAATAACGAGAAATATCAGGGCAGCGCTTGCAGAAAGTGCAAAGATGGATACTGCCAGCCAAAAGAACAAATCATGCTTAAGAAATGGAGTTTTCCAGACAATCGTCAACCAGCTTAATTTTTCTAAACATTTAAATACGACCACAAGGCGAGCACCTGAAAATATCACCTGCGTAAACCAGAAGCCCGCCTTCCGTCCGCCTTGATTCGAGCTTCGGGCAAGAAATTGTTGAACTGAATTCAAGACTTCCCACGAAAAGCTACAAACAAAAAACAGAAAAAACACGTTGCACCAGCTAATTCGGCTCAAATTGGCGTCGAGCTGCTGTATGAATAGCCAAATGCAACTGGCGAATGTGCCAACTAATGCCCATCTGGTCCACCCTGGGCGTTGCTGGTCAGCTTCAAGCCGAGTTATTTCAAATCCAAGCAAATCGATCAATTCCTTTCGTTCCTGCGGGGACTCCGCGACTCGTTCAGCGACCCCTATATTTTCGGTATTTGGCATATTGATTTTCATCGAGTTCGCAAATGTTATGTTTGGTTTCACTTTAAGTGAGACTCCTCGGCAAGCACATTTGCCACAAACCTATTGCCGTAATTGCGGGCAGAAGTAGCAACAATGAAATATTGAAAAAATAAAGCAACGCAATAAAGGGTTCGCAAACTCAGACTGCAGGCTGAGAGTAAGGTACAAGTAGATAATGCTGGAATAAAAACAGCCGACAATGCGGCCATGTCGCGTGTCAGGAGATAGATGCGATGAGAATCAGAGACAATGACTGATTTGATATTTTTTTTGTAAATTTGATACCACAAGACGTTTTGGTCTCGCGGCGACCTTGGAAACGCGCCAAGCTTCAATTTCAGCTTTTCGACGTTAATGCGTGGGTCATCACGAATCAAATTTGAAAACGCGCGGCAGCCCGGCAAAGGATTCTTCCACCGCCAAAACACGAGCCGTGCCTTTGTTTGGTCGTCAAGAAATCCATTCAGCACTATTGCCAGAAGAGGCATGGTAACGGCGAGCAAGCCATCCTTCTTCGTTATCTTATGCCACAATTGGTTAACGGCGTCGTAATCGCATTTTGATAGCACCATGACAGCCCAGAAAACGGCTAAGTTTGCGGTTATAAAAGTCCAAAAATAAGCTGCATTTTTGGTTTTGAGCGATGATGCGGTTTTCGCCATGGCAACTGTTTTTTAATTTGGTTCTGTTTCCGTGGACACTATATGAAAACGGTGGTCATCGCCAATAATCACCATGATGGCTGGCAAAGAATCCAATCTCATAAGACCGACCAGCCACCCATATGCTTTACGGTCGTCATTACTCGGCTGGGTCGAACAGTCGCGTGGATGAGAATGCCATTCGCCCGCATAATTCACCTGACCTAATGTCTGCTCTTGAATTCTTTTTACGTTCTCCGCCAACCCCTCACATCCCCGGATATAGGTTGTTGGCCATTCTTTACTATCAGGCGGGGAGGGCAAAACGTCGATTATCGAACAAACACGCCGCTCGGTATCAAAATTGCCGAGGAGTACACCTCCGGTCTCATTCGGCAAGCGCTGTTCCCGAATAGTCCCCATTTTTTCCAAGACCCAATGATCAAACTGGAGTGTCCAGTCACCTGCGGAACATCGAATTGGAGGTGAGACTTCGGGCGAATGGGCCTGAATTGCCCCGTCTGGTGATTCATTGAAAATCTTTAGGGCCGCTCCTGCATTTGAAGCCAATGGTTTGATGACTTTGCTTGCCAGACCGGCCCAAATCGCTATCGCATCTTGTGGCAATCGTGTGGTGATGTCTCGGCATGAGTTTCCATAACGGTACCGCCCGTCTTTTGTTTGGAAGCTGTCAGCTAGAGCGGTTATGTTCAAAATTGCTCTGTAGTGGAGCATTTCAAGCCAGTCGGACTTTATGCTTCGCTCGCGATCTTCTGCCGTTACTACGAGGCTTTTCCCGTGCGGGCTAACGAATGCTGAGATAATTCTCGGGATATTTGACCTGTCCGATAGGTGTCTGCAAACTGGGATTGACGCGGACATATCCAGCAAAATCTTGGCCTCAGCCATGGATGCTGCGATTTTTTCATGGTTGTTGTCAGGTCGAAGGATATTCGCTGGAATCGCATCGACTAAAGAGGCGTCATCAAAAACGGCGTTGCCGATGTCCTTCATAGCCTCGGCCTTGCGCTGGCCGACAGCCCAATCTCCCAGATAGTGCCGCGCGCAATTGTGGGGCAGGAGCCAGTCGTCATCGATGAGCGTCCATTTTCCGTATCCTGCTCGCATCAAATTGTTAAATATTTGCGAACCTAACGCTCCAACCCCAACGCCGATAATTTTGTCGTCCACAAAGGCAGTATCGTTCATCGCCGCTGCAGCCTGACGCGTGAGTGTGTGCAGAACCTGTACAACCCCGATTTCGATTTGTTCCAGCACCTCCGGCACGGGGTTCGTGGCTGGGAATACTAGGCCAGGTATATTCCCATGCTGCTGTAGCACTCCTAGCCGGATGCCAAGATCCTTAACCGTGCGGAAGGTAAGGAAGGCCCGCACCTCGGTGGATTCGACCGCCTCGCTCTCACGTCTTTTCTTCGGCAAATAGAGAAGGATGACCAACTTGAGGTCCATGACATAGGCAAATGGTTTGTCCACGAACCATCTTTTAATTAGTTCACGCAGGTGCGCAACGAGGTCCAATCCTCCCGCGAGACAAAGGGCGTTTAAGTCCCTCAAGTTTTGAGGCACATGGCGGATTACGCCATGTGTCTGAGGCTGGCAGAAGCAGGGCGCAATGACAGAATCCATCGAACCCTTCGAATCATCAGCCTTCCAGTAGGCTCGAAAAACATGCGTTTCCGAAGCGGAGCCAACTCGGAAAATCGATACCGGACGAGGCTCGCTTGCCACCTTGGCCGCCTCAAAGTCTCCGGGAAGGATCAGTTTGTAGTTTGAAGTGCTGACAAGCGGTTCAAGTGGCTGATCCTCCGCGTGGAGGTTTCCCAGAGCAGTCGCGGAGAACCAGTTATGAACCCGGCGGAAAAAGTCCGCTGGCGTCCAAGATATCCGCACCTGCTCGTAAGGTTGATCATAAAGGCAGATGCTTCTAGGAAACTCCTCCAATTTCATGTTGAGGTGCGGAACTGACGGGAATCCGGCCGCAAGCACAAGACCTCTGGAGCCCTGTTGTCATCTTCATAGAATACCACTGCTACCGGCTCCACCCGTCGAATGTCATGAGCCGGGTGCTGCGGCCGTTGCACGGTGACCACCAGCGGCACCACTTCGGCCAGCGGGTCCTGGATGCGCCTAAACCCGCCGACCGTGGCGAAATTACCACTCCCGCGAAGATAGGCAGCAAATTGCTTGGCCTTTGCCACCGTAAGTTCATTGCGACGGATGGCTTCTCCCGGGACCCGCAATAGTCGCGTGGTCTGCTTCATCCGTGACGGGGTGAGGTGGAAGATGTGATGATTCCGATTCCGGATAGAATTTCATGTTTGAGCATCACTCCACCGCCGCCAATGTCGATCACGACCGGCTTTGGCAGGTTCTTGTTCGGGTGCTCCATCGTTACAATAAGGTCTGCGTCGAGCTTATCGGCGGTTTCCTTGTAGCGACGATAAGTTTGCAAATGGGGTGGTTGGTCTTCGGTTGTAGTCGGAATCGGCCAACTTGACGAAACCATCACCGCGCGTTGCGCCCCCTGTTCGAGCAGCCAGGCAAACTCAGGCGTGGGTTCAGTTTTCGTGTCGCCCTTTTCGAACGCCATGGAAAGGTAGCTGCAGTGGTGGGGTATCTTGAAAAGGTCCCATGCAAGCCGGTGGTCGTTCCCATGCTTGCGGGTGGCCTGAACGATTTCCTCCCAGATTTCCGCCGTCGAATCCGCCGTGATCAGGAACTTTGAGTCGCGGCCACTCTCACGGACGACCGCTTGCATCACTAGGCAGTTGTCATTCCGGTCCAAAATTCCGTCTTCAGTGCGCCGCGCAAATGGCGAGTGTACAAAAAACTCGACACCCTGATATTCCAAGTTGAAGCCCGGCACGCAACGGCCAGCATCGACAATCAAATGGCGATAATCATCCAAGCTTTTGCCACGCTCCTCCAGCCAATCCTTCAAATGTTCGGGCCTCGCAAAAACTTTAATCCCAGACTTCATTTCTAGGAAGCGATGACGGGCCTCCTGGCGGATGACGCGGGTGCAATCTTCTGCCCCCTCTTCTATGAGCAGTGCCGCTGGAATCCAGAGTTCCTTGAACTTCACGTGATCATCAGACTGGTACACTGCCGCATGGTTCATCCAGAACATGTCGCCGACCCCTTGAACATGGTCATTGTCACCATGGGTAATGGCCAAAACCTCAATTTCCTTGCGTTTGGGCCAGCCGATATTGTCTTTCAATGCCTTTGCCAACGGTATCCGCTTATCCTCGGAGTCATCCGGGTTGCGCATGTCAGCGTAGTCGAAAACGAAATGGAGATCGTTGCTCAGCTTGATGTGGCAGCAATCAGCATTCCCTAGTGGATAGAAGGTTACCTTGGCCATATGGTTACTCCGGTGAAAGCTGCCAGCAAACCGTTTGCTGCCGGCGGGGTAAATATTTCCCAAACGTCGGAAATCAAAAACAGCCTAACGAGTACGGTAGGCAGTGTAAGCTTTATGTGCCTACACAGTCAAGGCCAAAGTTAAAATTCTATCTGCCCTTTGGGGTCCGGAAACATTTCTGCGAGGCGTATCCGCGCCACAACTGGATTAACATCAAATACTTCTGCTAGCTTTAGTTCAGCCTCTTTACGCCTTGAAGGAGGCAATTTTGGGCTGCGTGTCACGACGGAATCCAACAGAAAATCGGTTAGTGTCTCTCTGACCAACTTCTTGGGAAGCAGAAAACCGCCGATACAGCGATTTGCCTGCCATTCCCACCACCGACCGTCATAAACCCGGCCAGCGGGCTTAACATCTGTATCTCTGCAAAGAATCTTCCGCCCCTCGACATTTGCATTCTTACCCTCAGTTTGGCTAAACGAAGGCTGCCCTTGTTCTTCAATAAAAAGTGTCGGGTGAAGCAAACAATGTCCCGCTTCGTGCGCCCAAGTAGAACGGACACGGCGTTCGGAGGATTGTTTTCCGTCTTCAAGCTTACTGGAAACCCGCACCTGAAGTATTTTCCCTTTTGCATCAAATAAAGTGTACCCCATTGCACCCTGCGGCAAATCCTCGTAGCCGGCATTGCATTGAAAATATTTTTCCACGAAGCGATCAACACGAACCGGCTCCGGAACTTTTGGCATATACCCGCTCTTGTTAAGAGCCTCCACGCAGGCGTCATCAATTTCTTCGGTTGAGAAAGATAGCCGATATTGAAACCGCCCGCCCATCGCCCTGGTGACCTTCATTGTTTTATTTTTTTGGGTTTATTCTTTCTGCTAGCTTTTCCGGCGACAGCGTTCCCTCTTTCACTTCTTCGATTGCGGTTCTGAACGCAACATTTAACTGTGAATTTTGTTCTAGCATGCGCTTTAAATCAGAAAGCGATTCTCGGTGGTCCAATAATTTTAATTCATCAACCGGCAATTTGAAAAAATTTGCCAGCTTTGTCATAATGCTTTCAGAGGGATATCTTTTCCCAAGTTCAATATCTGAGAGAAAAGGCGGGGTGATGTCGATCCTACGAGCAAGCTCTCGTAGAGAGATATCGAGTTCGTCCCTCTTTGAACGTATAAACTCACCTAGTGTTTTCGCAGGCATTTTAGTCGTTTCGATAACGAAAGCTTACAATGCCTACATCCTGTTGTCGAGGCAAAACTCTAACTAGAATTCTAGGAGCCAAGCCCCTCTTCCTCTATAGCAAATCCACAAAAGGCTGTTACTTTTCAATTCCAAGCTTCCAATTGGCTCATGCCGTCAAAGCAGTAAAACTGATAATATGAGTAATTAAATTACAATTATCTAACTCAAAATAATTCTTTGAGAGCTAACTTTTCAGTTCTCATCATGCTTGATTTTTGCGATTTGAGGCGATGGTCATTGCAGACCAAATCCCGAGAAATGCGCAGCAAGATCCATTTGAATCCACAAATCGGAATTGTTTTCTGGATGCTCGTTAAACACGCAAATTTTTACCATGTTTTTCTCAGATGCCGAAATTATTGTCACCGCAAAACACCTCGATGTTGGCGTCGTGCCAGACCACGCGATTCGGCCCCAAGAATTGCCATCTGGGTAGCTAATTGACCTCAAGGCCGGCAAACTCCATATCGGGTTAATTGCCCAATTAATTTGTGAGCTGGAGCCAATGAACGACGGGGGTTTTTCAAGCGCAATGAGATCTTTAATGGCAGAATCACTTCGTTCGGAAACCGTGATCTGGATTTGCATTCCGCCAGATTGAACTTCTGCTCCATTGCTGCGGGGAACAACGGTTAACCCAGCCGGAACGACCATGGAACATTTAGAATCAATATCATATATGTCGAAACGAAAATTGTCGGCGTTAATGCTTTTCAGCTCATCACTAAAAATTGAAAGCACGTAATTTGCTCCGGCTTTATTTTCAGTCGCGGATAGAAGTTCTTTGAAATTTTTTGTGCCGCTCATTTTTATTGTGAATTCAGACGGCTCTACCGTGTCTTGGACTTTGAGCAGGTCATTTTGTAAGGCATTCGTGAGCACCTCATTTGTAGCTCCATTGTTGAATTGAGTTGCCGGGGCAGTGGTTGGTAGTGGGGCATTATTTCCGGGCGTCGCCGTTTTATCCCAATTGGTAATCGCTGATTGCAGGGAGTTGATTGTGTCCGCTGTCAAAAGACCATCTGCATGCAAGTTATGAAAACTTTGGAACTGTTTAAGCGCCCTCGTTGTTGCAGAATCCCGCACACCATTAGGCTCGCGGGTTATAAGGTGCAATTCTTTCAACATCACTTGGACGCTCTTCATTCTGCTATCTGAGCGAGCCAAATTCGGAAAATGATCACCGACAAATGATCGTAGCGCCGACTGGTCTACAAAAAACTGCATTGCAATGAATAGCGCAAACCCTCCGCTTGCGGCTATTTTCTGCCCCTTTATATTGCCCTTCAAAACGGCATCACCTACAAAAAAATAGGCGAAAAATCCGGTTAGCAGGGCCATTAAAAAATGCAGTATGGCTGCCTGGCTTGGCGTTGGTTCTGGAATCGCAAAACAGAACACGAATAGAAAAACAAGAAGCACAGAACCAAATATCCACGCCGCGTAAGCGGCATGCTTCCCTCGCTTCCCACGTAACACACCTGAATTGGATTGAGCAGCCATATTCAATCATTAGTATGGAGGAAATGTCCCCGGATGCTGAAATCGGGTTGAGATTAACATCGCCGCAATCATCATTAAAGCTGAATAATTCTTTTTAATATTATTCATGGCTCGCCGCCAACCCAACGGTAAGAGTTGACCAAGCCCACTTTGCCAGCGAGGAAGGTCCTCTTATCCTCTGCCAAAACAGATTTTACAAGCCAACCCAAGTCTCTAGCGGCGGCTTTGATTGCTGAAATGTTATCCTTTCCTTGCCTGATATGTTTCTCATAGAGGACGATGAGTGGCGTTTCATCCCAATCAAAATTCTCGCCACCCACCAAATCCCGAACAGCGAAAGGTTCGCCCATTCGGTTCTTTACCCAAGAATAAATCGCACCCTGCATGAAGGCCTTGATCAATGTTTTACTGGCGTCGTCAATGCCAGAAACGTCGCGCAAATCTGATGATGGATTGAGTGCCATAATATTGTTCCTTTCAATTTTCGATGGTTTATTTGGTATAAAAATGATTTCGGATTGATTTTCCACCAGATTGAACGATTAGGCTGGCATGAAATTTCGAGCCATTTGCTTCATTTCTGGAGAAAGCGATTCAATGATTGCGTTTGAGTATTTGCCAGCAGGGATAATGAACCACGTTGGGATGCCTCTCGACTGAGGGTTGCCAAGAACATTTTCTTCACTTCCATTCCAGCGCATACCAAGCCGAACTTCGCCATCCCAACGACCAATACATAAAGCTGCTTCTCCTTCACTACCAGGGTCTAGCACCATAAGCAAAGTCCAGTACCGACGAGGGGAATTCACATCCGCTGGCTCAATGTAATTTGGCATAAATATATTAGGGTTTCGTACGTATTGTTTCTGCAATGCTATTACGTACGAATACATGTACACGCATTGGTCGAACATTGCAAGAAAAAGTTCAAAGAACAACACTTAGCATGCAATTCGGAGGTTTATCGCCTATTAACCTTGGGTCAACCAAGGGGAATCCCAGCTAGGCAGTCAGTATGCCTAAACACTGAGAGGGCGAGTGACATCTGTGACCCCATGTTTTCATTTTTGAGGTTAGGATGGAGAAGGGACAATATCTTTAACGCTCAATTCTTCCTGAACAGGTGTCACAGGTGTCACTTTTTGCCGGTTTGCATAATCTTCTGAAACAATGCACCACTTCCGGGCGCAGTTTGTTCTCTGCCTTTGGATACGGTGAGGCATTTTTTTAGCCAACCGTCCCAGATATGTCGCCGTTGAGTTTGTCCAATAGAGCAAACGCCGCGCTTCGTATGTGACGGTGGAGTTCGATAATAGCTTTTCCAAGCTCGTTGCGGTGCCGACCCATTTGTCACCCGCGTCGGAAGAACTATCTTCCAATGTCATCAATGGTGAAAATAAAACCTCATCAATCAATGCCAGCAATCTGATCTCTGGCGACATCTCCTCCAAAGAATCCAAAAGTTCAGGGTGTTTAAATGCTGCAACCCCAAACCTGTCAGAGCGTATAGATTCGGGGATTGAAAACTTTTCTAGTGCATGAATAAACATTGGCAATTCGGCCATCAGAGTATCCCAAAACAATTTTCTTCCTGCGTTGGAACCTGTCTCCATGGGAAGCGGGTTTTTATATGCCTTTAAGAGGATTATTTTGTCGGTCAAGGATTCATCTAAAGGAGGCAGAATTAGGAGATTTTCCGGTTCATCATTGACGGTTACGCTTAATCGCCAGCAGGGCTTTAGGCTCACGGCGGGCCGGCCTTTGGGGTGGCAAGATTGTACTGTGTTGACGGTAAAATCCTTGATACGGGTGCCGAAATTGCGTCTTGCTCGAATGTCTGTAGAGGCCATTTCATCCTCAATCATCAAATGTTCCGCTCCAAACAAATCGCCATTGAACTGCGTAGCTCCGGACATATAACGATACGGTTTGGCAGCACGGCCACCTAGCATCTCGGTGATAAGGTTTTGGAGAAGGGATTTTCCACAGTCAGGTGGCCCCGCTATAGCCAGAACCTGTCCGGGGCGTGGCTGCTTGCTTGCCAGTGCCTCATAGCTGACTTTAATCCAGCCCAAAGCGCTGCTAATTTGGTCGTGATTGGGGTCATCCAAAAGCCCATGAATAAGTGCCATTATCGTATGGCAACTGCCCGGTTTAGGTTGTACAAGTTTTATTGACCGCGTAACAAGAATGAGGTGTCCACACATTTCTTGCACGCCAACGCCGTGACCCGCCAATGGTCCAGCATAATCCACGCTTTGCTCCGACTGAATCCGATTTATCTCTTTTTCCAGATCACTCAAACCAGAATTTTTTTCAGTAGAGAAGTTGTTGGCTGCCAACTGGCGCTCAACAGACCTTTCATTTACTTCGATCATTTCACCTCGTTGATTTGGCATCCAATACTGCTTTTGCGCTGAATCGTAATAAATTTCCAGCGGCACCGGCCTACGTTCGCTTTGGCTAGCTCTTAGTTCTGCTTTTAAAACTTTATTTAGTGTGGTGCGAGAGATATTTAATTTTTGCTCAAGTAAATTGAGCACCTTTTCCTGCCGTAACGGTGGGAGTTAAATGAAGCCGCCAATTTCACCGCTCGGCGAACTGCATCTTCCCTCGCCCACCCGCTCAGGTTTGTGATGGCACTTTGCTCGCGTTCAAATAATTCCATCGCCAAGCAAGGGGGCTCATCCGTCGGTTTAACTTCATGTGCACAAGCAACACGGGCCTGCCACCAATCTTTGAAATCGGCGCCCTTATTGGCCCGGCAGTCGTCAACTCCTTTGCCACCGGCATCCATTGGGATACGTGGAAGCAGAACCCGTGTTGGGTACACAAGCTTTGCCAACCTTGTAGCGGCGATTGAAAACTGGTGGTTAAGTGAGGTGTCTGTATCGCCGCAAAACAATATGCGGTTTGGTTTCAATTTTTGTATCACGGCCAACAATTCGGGGACCAGTTGTTCTCCGCCCTTGGCCGAAAAGCCAAAAAAGCCTGAAATGCCAATTGCCGCGTACCCCGCTTCAGTAAGGGCTAACGATTTAAATTCGCCCTCAATAATGGACAAATCACCCCCTTGCTGAAGCTGATCAATTCCTGGTGGCAAGTATGCATGAACACTTGTCCCACTGGCTTGATGATATTTTTTGCCGTCTTTTGGATTTTCAAGCCGGAGACGGCAGTAGCTTTTCCAACCATCCAAGATGGGGCTACCATCAATGTTTTGATATGGCAGTAGTAGGCCAGCCTCAGCAATGCCACAAAGCTCTTTTGCCTCGTCAGCATTTATCCGGCGGATTCTCGCGCTGATCAGCGTTTCATCGGTAATTCCAGGTCTCATGGTGTTTGTGTTTCGTGCAAAAAACGCTGAAGTTCAGACACTGGGAAGATTGGCTTTCTTAAAGCCCGCGAGGGCTTGATGAAGCCGCGTTTTACGAGCCGATCGATTGATTCGGTTGAAATGCCAAGAGATTTCGCCGCTTCTACTCGCGTAAGACCCAGCCTAAGCGATGCGACGTCTGACTTGCTAGCGCCAGTTGGCATTTCAAACTGTTGGAGCACTTTATGCGTTTGCATGCCCTAATAACTTGAGCCGAATTGGATATTTGGAATTCAGTGACAGATTTTAGAAAACCGCATGATTTAATGGGCGTCCCTCGCTTTTTGTCTCCCCCTATTGTTGCGCCAGTATTAAAATAAGTCCTAAAATTGTATGATCAGGCTGACCCAACTACGTGTACTTGCGAAAGGAAAGCGTGAGCGAGTTAGCATTTCTGAGTATGCAGCAAAGAAAGGCATACATCGGTCAACGGCAAGTCGCCGGTTAAAAACCAAGGGCATTCCGCCCATGGAAAAAGTCTATAAAAAGAAAAGCCTTCAACCGGTTGGGCTTGCTTTGCTCGGTTTCAATCGAAACCAAATAAAAATGATAACCGGCGTAAAGGCCGAAAGATTAAAAGCTCGATTGCTGAAACTTTTTTATGGAAGGAATGGCAACCAACTATTTTTGGATGACGCGAAAATTGAATTCTTAGAAAAAAGGATGAACAAGCTCTTCGGGATGGGGCAGCATGTTCGGGACGTTCATATAATGACAGACCTATTGGATACAAATACGTTTTTTAATGAGATGAGGTCTCAAGCCTCTGCAACTCTAGATTTTGACACATTTGTGAAAAAAGTTCAGCGTGTTCTCGGGCGGAAGGCAATGGCTAAAGGTAAAATTCTTGTCATTCAGGGCGGGGAAAATGGTGCCCAGAATGTTGTTGGTAAAACAGTTTCGGGTTTTTCATTCGTTGTAACCCGTTAAATGTAACCCCATTCAACAGGCTGAGACGATTTAGGACGATTCGGGCAGGCGGTCGATTTTGAATTTTTTATCCGTAACAACTCCAAACCACTCCTGACCACAGCGGACGAGAATTGAATTATTATTAGGAAACCGCTGCTCTATCCATTTGAGCTATGGGAGCGCTCGTGCCGTGACAATACCCATACCCGGCCACGCTGACAAGTTTGCCGATGGCTCACCCTGTCACTATCGTTATACGCTTGAGCGTTCAGATATGCCCTGACACAGTTCCAGCATGCCCGTTGTTGCGGGATTTCTGCATGCAAGCAAACGATATTTAAATGAGCGGACCCACCATAACATCCTCCGTGATATATACCGATGCCGGTATGGGCATCAAGTGGCTGACGGAGGTGCTCGGCCTGACGCTAAAGTCGCTTTACCAGACGCCGGATGGAAAGATTGCTTTCGCCGAGTTGGTATGGCGTACGTGCATTGTGTTTGTTTCCAGCCGGCCAGTGGAGATAATCCGTGGTCGCGGGTGGGCGTGGCCTTGATCGCCTTGGTGACGGAAGATGCCCAGTCGGTCAGTGAACACTATCAACGCGCCTGTGGGGCGGCGGCGGACATCGTCCGGGAATTGCATGTGGCACGTACACCGGCATTTCCGGAGGGGAACACGCAGTTCGACGTGCGCGATCCGGAAGGAAATCTTTGGACGATGGGGACGTTTCAGCCGACGGTTTCCTGATATTGATCTGAGCAGAGGTTTGACTATGCAAGACATGTTCAAATATCACATGCACTGGAAGCACAAGGATACGCTGTATCTCGACGAATTGTCCGCGGCTTCCAAAACCGAGGCAGTGGATTATTTCAATGACCACAAACGTGCCGATGTTTTGCTCGTCCGCGTAGAGTTGATCGGCCCTGATGAAGGCGGCGTCCGGGAATTTGCGCATTCGCCAAACTCGCCTTTCAGCCCTTTGATGGCACGACGCCGGTTGGATATCGATGAGGATGCCAGATAACGATGCGGCCCGACCTACAGAAATTTAAGTCATGATACCCTCAACCGATCCCGCCGCCGTCGTACAACGCCAGCTTGATGCTTTCAATGCGCGCGATCTCGATGCGCTCCTCGCCACCTACGCAGAAGAGGCACAGATGTTTGAACATCCCGCAAAGCTGCTGGCCAGCGGAGCCAAGGCTTTTCGCGAACGTTACACCGCCCGGTTTCAGGAACCCGGCTTGCACGCCACCCTGTTGAACCGCACCGTCATGGGCACCATCGTCGTCGATCACGAAGAAGTCATCCGGATGTTTCCGGAAGGGCCGGGTAAAATCGAATTGATCATGATCTACGAAGTGCAAAACGGACGCATCGCCAAAGCTTGGAATATTGCCGGCAAAAAGACGCTGGATAAAAAACCGTGAAAATGGTCCGGAGCCTCGGGTGTGGCGCCAGATTTCATGCCTGCGTCACGCTCTCAAAAACGGCTCAAGACTTCGCGCAGATCCTTCGAGCGCGGTGGCTTGCTGAGAATGCTGTCCACCTTCGGCGCGTCGCCGTCCTCCTTCATGAACGCACCCCAACCCGTCAGCATCACCACCGGCGTGAGGGGAGATTCCAGCTTGATGGCTTTCGCCACCTGCCGTCCGTCCACATAGGGCATCCCTAAATCGGTGATGACCACATCAAAGGGGCGGTTCCGATCCCGCGCCAACCGAAACTCATCCAGGCCGGACTGTCCACCGTCGCTCACCTCCACACTGTGGCCGTCGCGCTCCAGCATTTCCTTGATGAGTTCGCGCACGAGCGGTTCATCATCGATGCACAAAATATTTAACGGCTTTACCTCGGCTTCGGTCTCCTCTTCTTCATCGTCGGCGGAAAGTTTTTTGCGCACGGGAAATTTCAGCAGGAACGTGGTGCCCTTGCCCAGTTCGCTCTCGATCTCGATGCTGCCTTCGTGGCGTTCCATCACGCCGTATACCATCGCCAGCCCCAAACCGGTGCCGCGTTTGCCCTTCGTGGAAAAGAAAGGCTCCAAGCAACGCTTCTTCGTTTCTTCGCTCATGCCCGTGCCGGAATCGCCAACTGATACGATCACCTGCTTCGGATGCTTGGCGTTGTTCCGATCGTAATGCAGACGTGTGCGCAATGTGATCTTCCCGCCATTGGGCATGGCATCCACGGCATTTAACACCAGGTTCGTGAAGGCTTCGCGAATTTCGCTTTCGATGCCCATCAGCATCGGCGTCTCGGAGGAAAAATCGGTCTGCACCTCGATCGTGATACCGTTAGACTGCGGCATGTCGCGCCAGCGCGGCCGGGTCATATCCACGACCTGTTCGGCCAAGGCGTTGAGGCTCACTTGCTGCAAAGATTCCGCGTCATCGCGTGTCCGGTAAAATTCGCGCAACCGGGCGACGATGTGGGCGATGTCCTCGCCCGCCGTGCGGATGTGTTTCAGATATTTTTTGCCGTTCTCGTTCAGCCCGTAATCGCCACGCAGGATGAGGTCCGCAAAACCGACCACGGGTGATAGCGCATTGTTGACATCGTGCGCAATGCCGCTGGCCATCTGGCCCAGCGCCTTGAGGCGTTCCTGCTGCAGGACGGTCGCCTGCGACTTGCGCAGATCGTTATAGGCGGTTTCCAATTCCTTATGCAGGCGTGCCTGATGCGCGGCGAGCGCCACATGTTCGCTCAACATCCGCAAAAATTCCGAGTCGCCGCTGCTAAAGCCATCCGCTTGCAACCGTGCCGTGATCAGCACGCCAAACAGTTTTTCCTCCACCATCAGTGGAACGGCCGAGAGGGAACGCCAGCCGGCGCCGGCCATTTTTTCCAGAAACATCGCCGGCACCTTGAACGTATCGTTGAAGTAAACCGTCTGGCCTTTTTCGCACAATTCGAAACCGGTTTCCGCCAAGTTCAGCACGCTGCCCTCGCGCAGATCCAGCTTGTCTGCCATGACAAAATTTTTCACGCGCAACGCCGAAACATTCAGCGTGCGGCCTTTCGCTTCAAACAAGGCCACTGCGCCGAAATCCAGCCCCATGTGATCCTCCAACTGGCGCAAGACGACGTGCAGGATGCTATCGGTGTCCTGCCGGTCGGAGATGGCGTGGGTGATCTGATTGAGCAGGCTGAGGCGGGCGAACTGTTGCTTCAATGCCGATTCTGTGCGCCGGTGTTCGATGATCTCCTCCTGCAAATCTTCGGTGCGTTTCTGCACGCGCACTTCCAACTCATCGTGCGCGCCCTGCAACGCCGCATCGCGCTGCTGCACCTGGCCGATCATCTCGTTGAAACGGTCCACGAGCTGGCCGAGTTCGTCATCGCCCTCCTTGATCGCGCGCACGGAATAATCTTTGTCCGCCGAGACGGATTTGGCCGTGGCGGCCAGATGAAAGAGCGGACCAGAAATCACGCGCTGCAGGCGGTTGGAGATAAACAAGGTCGCGAGCCACGACAGCACCATGAGGATCGAAATGATCATCGCGTAACGGACGAACCGTTCGTGCTGCTCCTGCAAGTCAGACTTCAAACACAAGGTTCCTGTAAAATCACCGGACTTTTGGTCATATATCTTTAGAAAAAGGACCAGCCGGTCAGATTCGAAACGCACACCTTCCGCCGCCGGTCTCGTCGGAAAAACATCCACCACATTGGTCGCCCGGTAGGTTGCATACAACGCTCCGTATTTATCGTAAAGCGCGGCGCTGGCGATATGTTTGCGGAAGCTCAGTGAGTGCAGGTCTTCTTCCGCATCGCCCTTGTTGTCGAAGGACAATGCCGCCGTGCTGCGATTGGCGATGATTTCACCCAGTGTCGAGATGTCGCTGACCATCGTCTTGCGGAACGTGACCAACTCATATGTGACGAAGCCGGCGGAAACGAGCAGCAACGCCACTGAACTGGCAATCATTATGATCGCCGTCAGCTTTCGCTTGATGGATATGTCCTGAAACTTGGGCACAAGTGTCTTGTTCTAATGCGAAACGCTTATGCAATCTATGCCGATGGCGCTCCGATATCCTATCGGAGCTATTTCTGTACCGATTTAAGGCTATTTTAGAGCTAATGTGAGCGAACTGCCAAGCTGAGCAGCTTGGAGCTGATCTTTAAACCGGCTTTTTTGGCGACGTCATCGTTGATCTGGAACCGAATCTTGTTGGCTTCCAAGACGAAATTAATCATGCCGCCGGCTTCAATGAAATCCGGAGTCTCACTGACCGTCAAAACGCTCGTGCCGTGCAAGCCTTCCATTATTTTCGAGAACTTTGATTTTTCCGAGGCGCTGATGAAGAGGATATGGCAGTTCGTCGCCTCCAGCACCGAGTGATATTCCTTGAACAGTAACGGCCGATTGTTGATGGCCTTGTTGGCAATTGTTTTTGCGAGATTATCGCCAAAGACATTGTCGCCCAATACTCCGATGATGATGGGCGAAGTCGGCGAGCCAAAAGCCGTCTCCGGCCACTCGACAAATTTGGCAAAATTATAGAGGAATGCGGCCTTGATCTGATATTCCGTGGGGGCGGCGTCTTGCGCCGGAGCCGGGAAGCCAAACAGCAATATTAACAGGAAGAGAAATGCCGCCACCGGCGAATTTTTTGCGGAAACGACACGCCTTATCCCCGCTTGCACGACCAGCAATCCCTTCATCGCAAGCAAGGACTTTCGCCCATTTATCGTTGTCAGCCGGCCAAACAAAATTGTCTCTAATGACGAAGGATTTACGGTTCGTTGTCAAGTTTTCCGGCTGGTTCGCCGATACATTTACTGCTTGCGCCATCCGGCGGGCCGACCACAATAATCGCAAGCAAATACGGGCTGCCGCGGGACCGGATGAGCGGCCCCGCCCGGACTGCATCCATGAATCAGCGGCTGGTCAACCATAGCAACATTCTGGCGTGCGCATGAACGAAAGAACTCCTCTTGTACGGGTGGCGTTTTCGCTCGGGCGTCTGCTTTGTCTTCTGCTATTGTCAGCCTTCGCCGTGCGGGCGGAGGACGCCACCGTCACCACGGCGGCTCCGGCGAAAGATCTGACGGACCTGCCGATCGAAGCCTTGATGCAGATGGAAGTACCGAAGGTTTTCAGTGCCTCCAAGTACGAACAAAAGGCCACGGAAGCGCCGTCTTCCACCACGGTGATCACTTCCGACGAAATCAAGCGTTACGGGTACCGCACCTTGGGCGATGTGCTGGCGAGTGTGCAGGGTTTTTATGTGGCGAATGATCGTGACCATACTTTTCTCGGCACGCGCGGCTTGAACCTGGGTGATTTTAACAGCCGCATCCTGCTGCTCGTGAACGGTCATCGCGTCAATAATGATTTGAATGACGGCGCGTACATTGATACGGCTTTCATCCTGGATCTGGATCTGATTGATCGCGTGGAAATCATCCGCGGTCCGGGCTCGGTGCTGTACGGCAACAATGCTTTCTTCGGCGTCATCAATGTGATCACGCGCCAAGGGAAAGATATCAATGGCGCGGAAGTTTCCGGCAGTTATGGCAGCTACAATGCCGCTTCCGGCCGCATCACCTTTGGTGGCCAGCTCACCAATGGCGTGCAATTCCTGTTATCGGGAACGATGTACACCAGCGACGGCGCGGAAAATCTTTACTACGGTCAGTTTAACACCCCGTCGCAAAATAACGGTATCGCCCACCAACTGGATGGCGACGGGTTGGGCAGTTTCTTCGGGTCGATCAGCTACAAGGACTTCACGCTGGAAGCCGCTTTTATTGACCGGCAAAAAGACAATCCGACCGCGCAATACGGCACCACTTTCAACGCACCGGGCCTGACCACGGATGATACGCGGGGTTATACGGTGTTGAAGTATGCCCACAAATTTCCTGATATCGTGGATGTCTCGGCCAACATCTATTATGACCAGAGCGACTTCTCGGTCGGCTATCCGTTTCCGCCCCTGCTCTTGAAGGAAGACCAGACCGGTCAGTGGGTGGGGAGCGAAGTGCAGGTGGACAAAAATATCTATGATCGTGCAATCGTGAGCGTGGGGATGGAAATACGCGATGATTTCAACCAAAGCCGGCGGGTGTACGATGCAGCGACCGGCAACACTTCGACCGATGTCCATACCCACCGCTATAACTATGGCATCTTCGCGCAAAGCGATGTCACCGTGGTCACCAATCTCCACCTGAACGCCGGCATCCGTTACGACGAATACGAGCACTTCGATCCGGCGTGGAATCCCCGCGTGGCGCTCATCTACAATCCGTTTGAAAAATCCACTTTCAAATTCATCTGGGGCACCGCTTTTCGCGATCCGAACTTCCTGGAACAAAGCGCCGTGGGCTTTGAAGGCATCAAACCGGAAAAGATCACGTCCTATGAGGCGGTCTATGAACAGGGTATCGGTCGTAATCTCCGGACCTCCCTGTCCGGTTTCTACAACCGGATGGATGATTTGATCGATTTTCAAAACGGCAGTTTCATCAATTTCAATGCCGACACCCTCGGTCTCGAAGCCGCCTTGGAAGGGAAATGGGAAAATGACATCCGCACGCGCTTGAGCTATTCCCTGCAGCACACGGAAAGTCGAGATACGGATGCCGGCCTGCCGGATTCGCCGATGCATTTGATCAAGGCCAACGTCAGTGTTCCTTTGTTGAAAGATAAGATCTTTGCCGGGTTGGAATTCCAATATACCAGTTCCAGCCATACCGTTTTCTCCGACCTTTCCGGCGACACGCTGGCCGGGCCGGACGCGGATGGCTATGCCACGGTCAATTTTACAATCTTCAGCCAGAATCTCGTTAGAAATCTGGATGCCTCGGTAAGTGTCTACAACCTATTGAATAACCAATATTCAGTCCCTTCCACCCGTTTTCATCTGCAAAATGCGATTCAGCAGGATGGCATCAATTTTCGCCTAAAATTGACATATCGGTTCTGATAATGGACAGTTTTGAGGCACTTTTGGCATGAAAGCCGCTTTAAGTCCCTCGGTTATGGACACACTATTAAGGCTCATTCAGAAAACGCTTCTCAAAAAGAGCGTGATTTGCCTTCTTTTTGCCGGTGCATTGAATGTCAGCGCTTGGGCGCAGGGCATATTTTCTCCGATCATCACCCCTCCGCTCGTCTTGCCGAGTGTCCTATCTTCAGGCGGCGCTGTCACAAATGGAGGCATTCTGGTTATCACAGCAACGGTTACCAGCACCACGACGGTAAAAGGGATGACCTGGTACTGCGGTAATCAAATTGTTTCTCCTGCGAAATCGACCACGGTAAACACACCGGTTTTGAACGCACTTGGCATTTCGATTGGAACGCTCAGCACCTTGACCGTCACCGGAGTAGCCTCCACCAATGCAGGTTCTTATTATTTGCACGCAACGAACAGTGCGGGAACTACCATCAGTTCCCCCGCGATTGTCGTGGTTGCCAACTTGGTCAATGTCATCACTTCAACCGTGACGAACGTGGTCAGCTTCGTCTCAGATGCAACCGGCATGGTCAGCACGGGCTTCCAAATTCGCCTGTCTGGCCTGACGGGTTCCAACGTGGTCATCCAAGCTTCGAGCGACTTGAGCACTTGGACTCCCATCTCTACCAACACCTTTGTGAGCGGACTGGTAAATTTTATCGACACCTCGGCCAAGAACCGTTCGTTCCGGTATTATCGGACCCTGGCGCAATAGATTCGACAGACCGGCCGGTCTAAGCGGGTTTTGACAGTTTTCACCCTTTCAGTGTCAGTTTTCGCATGAGCTTTGGCGGACTTCCAACTTTTCGCAAACCGCCAATGGTGATAGGTTGGCGGGAATGTTTTCCCGGCTCCAATTTTTGTGCATCAGCCTCGTGCTGACGGCATTTCTGCCGTCGTCACGCGCGGCTGAAAGCCAGAAAATTGATTTCAATTTCCAAGTCCGGCCCATCCTTTCCGACCGCTGTTTTACCTGCCACGGCCCGGATTCGCGCGCCCGCAAAAAGGATCTCCGCCTCGATACGAAGGATGGCCTGTTCAAAAAACTGGATGACAACCTCTTCGTCATCAAACCCGGCGACACGAACCAGAGCGAGCTCATCCACCGCATTTTCGCCACGGATGACGACCAGATGCCGCCGGAAAAATCCAAGCGCATCCTGAACGACGCCGAGAAAGACCTGCTCAAACGTTGGGTCGAACAGGGTGCCGAATACAAACCGCTATGGTCCTTCATCCCAGTTGAGAAGGTCACGCCGCCGCCGCACTCCGGCAACTGGGCCAAGAATCCCATCGATGATTTCGTGATGACAAAGCTGGCCACGGAAAAACTCTCTCCCTCACCGATGGCGCCACGCGAAACCTTGCTACGCCGTCTGTCCTTTGATTTGACCGGCCTGCCGCCGACGGCGGAGGATCTGGATTATTTCACCGCCGATCCTTCGCCGGATGCTTACGATCGCTTTGTTGATAAATATCTGAGTTCGCCGGCGTATGGCGAACGCATGGCGCTGGATTGGCTCGACCTGGCGCGTTACTCCGATACGTATGGTTACCAGCAGGACGAGGCGCGCGATGTTTCGCCGTGGCGTGATTGGGTCATCCAAGCTTTCAACACCAACCTGCGTTACGATGAGTTCCTTCGCTGGCAACTCGCCGGTGATCTGCTGCCCCACGCCACGCGGGAACAGAAGCTGGCGACAGCTTTTAACCGGCTACATCGCCAGACGAATGAAGGCGGAAGCATCGATGAAGAATTCCGCGCTGAATATGCCGCGGACCGCGTGAACACATTTGGCACGTCGATGCTGGGACTGACGGTTGGCTGTGCGCGTTGTCACGATCACAAGTTTGATCCGATCACGCAGCGAGATTATTACTCGTTGTTCGCGTTCTTTAACAACATCGACGAAGCGGGGATGTATTCGCATTTCACCCGGGCAACGCCGACGCCGACATTGTGGCTCTGGACACCGGAACAGGAGAAACAATACGCCGCGCTTACCAACCAGACCGTGGAAGCGGAGGCAAAACTTGCAAGGATTGCGGTGGCGAGTTCGAATGAATTTTCCCTATGGCTGAAGAGTGGCGCGGTCAAAATGCCCACGCCGATCGCGCATTTTAAATTTGATGAAATCACCAGCAATGCCACGCCGGATAGCTACTCCACGAATGTTATTAAATTTGAGGATGATGTGAAATTGGTGAGTGGAGCGCCGAACTCCGATTCGGTGCGTTCAATGCCGGCTGACCAACACGCCGAATCGGAGTTCGGCGCTCCGGGAAATCATGCGCTTCAATTCAGCGGCGATAGCGAAGTTGTTTGCAAAGGCGTAAGGGAATTTCGCCGCACAGATGAATTCTCCTTCAGCCTCTGGCTCAAGCCCACAGAATCACAAGACCGGGCCATCCTCCTGCACCAATCCAAGGCCCGCGAAGACGCGGGCAGCCGCGGGTTTGAACTCACGCTTGATCACGGGCGGCCGTTCTTTGGCCTGATGCATTTTTGGCCGGGGAATGCAGTTGCTGTCCGCGCCAAGGACGCATTGCCGACCAACGAATGGTCGCACCTTGTCGTCACTTATGACGGTTCCAGCCACGCCGCCGGCATAAAAATTTTCTTGAACGGTGCGCCACTTGAAACTGAAACCATCCGCGATGAACTCACGAAGGACATCGTTCAGCGCGCCGCATGGGGCGACATGGAGCCCGGCAAGATCCATCTTACCCTCGCCGCCCGTTTTCGCGACAGCGGGTTTAAAAATGGCATCATGGACGATCTCCAAATTTTCGACACCGCCCTGACGGAACCGGAAGTAAAATCTCTCGGAGCGCCGGCCCCGGGCATGGCAGGATCGTCC
>DASZCA010000107.1:0-2725 GCA_035943555.1 Verrucomicrobiia bacterium | reverse complement strand
TCGCTGCCGAACATCATCCGATATCTGGAGGAGCCGGTGGCGAGTTCTTCCATCGTGCCGATGTACTTTGTATGCCAACGCGCGCGGCAGGATGTGAAAGTCGTGTTGCTGGGGCAGGGGCCGGACGAATTATTTGGCGGTTACAAGCGGCATCTCGGCATTCACTATGGCGATCGCTGGCGCGGATTGCCGCAAGGCGTCCAGTCGATGGCGGCGGCGATCATTTCGCGGTTGCCGCGTAACGAGATGTTAAAACGCGGCATCCATTCGCTTGGTGAAACCGACCGGATGGTGCGGTATCAGGATGTGTTTTCGTTGCACCCGGCAGACTCGGTGAACGGGCTGTTTCGTGATCCGCACGCCAGCTTCCCCGGCTTGGTGGATTATCTGCGACAGTTGGAACCGCAAATGCAAAAGCTCGATGAGCTTGGCGGCTTCCAGTTGTTGGAACTGCGTTCCTCGCTGCCGGATGAATTGTTGATGTATGCGGACAAACTTTCGATGGCGCACAGCCTGGAAGCGCGCGTGCCGTATCTGGACCGCACGGTGGTGGAGTTCGGCCAGCGGTTGGCGGCGAAATTCAAGGTCCGCAACGGCAAGCGCAAATGGCTGCACCGCCAAGTGTGCGAAAAATATCTGCCGCGCCAGATATTGAAGCGGAAGAAACGCGGTTTCGCGGTGAACGTGGTGGATCAATGGCTGCAATCTTCCGGCAAAGGCACTTTTACGGACACTTTGCTGGACAGCAATTCGCTCATGTACTCAACTTTGAATCCTGCACCCGTGAAGAAATTGCTGGAAGATCACCAGTCGCGCCGGCACGACAACCACAAAATGCTGTTCAGCCTTGTCATGTTTGAACAATGGTTGCGCACGGTCCGTTCCAACGGCTGATCGTTTTCCGGAATCCTATGGCCATTACCCAGGTAGAAATCACATCGCGCGGCAAACGTTTGCTCGTGCCCGCCGCCGAGATCGAAGGGCGCACGATGATCGTCACCGGCGGCACGGTGAAGATCGCCTCGGTTCGCGATGCGATCGTGGCGCCCGGCGAACTGGTGAAAAATCCGGAGACATTTGTCCGGTCGCTCCGAGAGAGCGGATTAAAGGCGGATGTGCTGACGTTTTTTCAACGGCCGCCCGATGTCACCCCGCGGTTCAAAGCCCATTTTGAGTGGGACAATTACGCGGCGGTGGACTGCACCAATTTTGACGCGTGGTGGGAAAAGCTGCCGCAGGAGGCGCGCAAGAACACGCGGCGCTCCGCCAAGCGGGGCGTGACGGTCAAAGTGGTGGCGTTCGACGATGATCTCGCCCGGGCGATCCATAAACTGTGTGATGAATCGCCGATGCGGCAAGGCAAGCCCTTCTGGCATTACGGCAAAGATTTTGCGACGGTGAAGCGGGAGCATTCGACCTACCTGGAACGCAGCGATTTCATCGGCGCCTATTTTGAGAACGAACTGATCGGCTTCATCAAGATGGTGTATGTGGACCAAGTTGCGTTCATTTTTCATATTTTGGCTTTCAACGCCCATTATGACAAACGGCCGCTCAATGCGCTGATCACCGAGGCGGTGCGGGTGTGTTCGCAGAAGGGCGTGAAATATTTCGTCTACGACAAATATGTCTACGGCAACAAGACGGACAGCACGCTGGTGGAGTTCAAGCGTCGCAACGGATTTGAACAGGTAAATTTTCCCACGTATCATGTGCCGTTGACATTGAAGGGCAAAGTTTATGTCAGCCTGCGGCTGTATCGCGGCGCGGTGGGGCTGATCCCAGCGCCGATATTAAAGGTCATCTTGAAACTCCGCGGCAAATTTTACCGCGCGAAGGAAAAGCCCGCGGAAACGAAGGAAGAGCAAGCATGAAGAAACTCATCAAACGCATATTGGTCGAACCGTTGCCGGCCAACTGGCGGCTCGCGTTCTACCGGAATTATTTTTACCGGTGCAAGGGTGATTATGTGAAGCCGGAAGTCGACCTGTTTCAGAAGTTGTCCGACCCGGCCAAAACGACGCTGGATATCGGCGCGAACGACGGCACGTATTCGATGTATCTCTGCCGGTTCGCCGCGCAACTGGTCTGCTTCGAACCGCTGCCCTGGCTGGGGGACAGCATGAAAAAGAAGTTTTGCGACACCCAAAATGTCCGGATCGAAAGCTGCGCGCTGGGATCAAAGAACGAGACGGCGACCATCCGGATTCCGGTGACCAAGGGCCGGCGCTATGACACGCGCAGCAGCCTGGCGGGAAATTTTGACGGGCAACTGATCAACGGAGAAAAAGTTTTGGAGGTGAAAGACCTGAGCGTGGCGGTCAAAACGCTGGACGGGTTCCAGTTGAACAATGTTGGCTTCATCAAGATGGATGTCGAAGGGTTTGAACTGGAAGCGATCAAGGGCGGGCGCGAGACGATTTTGCGGAACCGTCCCACGATGTTCATCGAGATCGAGCAGAAGCATCACACGGACATGCCGATCGCGAATATCTTTCAGTATATCTTGGATCTGGGTTATACGGGACATTTTGAATTTGCGGGCCGTTTTTTGCCGGTGGAGCAGTTTGACCCGGCGCGGCACCAAGCGCTCACGCAAGACGGGGTGAAGAATTCGTATTGCGGCAATTTTGTTTTCTTGCCGAAGGACATTTCAGCGGAGCGGAAAAGCGCGATCCTCGGAAATATATGAAAGCAACTGCTTTACCTTTTGTGGAAAACCGAT
>DASZCA010000106.1:0-21895 GCA_035943555.1 Verrucomicrobiia bacterium | reverse complement strand
CGTTGGCGCAGCGTGGCGTGGCTGGAATCACTGGGTTTGCTGCCGGAATACGCGGACCGGTTGGAACAGAAGATCAGTGCCGCGCACGGCGCCCTGCCCCCGGCCAATCCGGTGGAAGAATGGCATTGGGTGAAAGATTCGCTGGCGACGTTCTGGCGTCCGCACCAGCACGCGGCAAATGGCACGGGCCGTCCGCATGTGTTCATCGGCCCGCCCGGTTCCGGCAAGACCACGGCCATGTGCAAGTGGCTGACCACGGCGGTTTTACGCAACGGCCAGCGCGCCCGCGTTTCCCGCCTGGACGGCGAAACAGCCAATACGTCGGAATTTCTCTCCCTGCACAGCGAAATGATCGGTGTGCCCTGCGAGCGGCAGTGGAACGATCCGGATGGCACGGAAGACCTGCTCTTCGTAGACCTGCCGGGCGTGGAACCGCACAACGCCAAGGCGCTCGCGTGCCTGCGCGACGTGCTGTTTTCGCTGCCGCAGCCGCATATCCACCTGGTTTTGAATGCCGCGTACGAGACGACGCTGCTGTTCGAGCAGTTCAACGCCTTTGCGCCATTGATGCCGGAGGACCTGATTTTTACCCATCTGGATGAGGAACATCGCCGGGTAAAACTGTGGAATTTCGTGGTGGGCACAAATTGCTCGCTGGGCTGGCTGGCGGGGGGGCAAAAAATACCGGGTGAGTTCGTCCAGGCGGACACCTCGCTTTTATTTCCGCACGGAAAGCCCCATTAACATTGGCGATTTTGATTTTTTGAAAATGCCGCAAAGAGGTGGCAAAGGGGTTGCTAAAGGAGCATCAGAAGATGAAGGCAATAATGATTTTAGGCGCGAATGTGGGGTTTGTCCTCGGAATGAGCGCCAGCATTTTGGGTGAATGTACCTGGTCCACGGCCCTCGGCCACGCCGGTATCGCCGCACTGGTCGGCGGCGTCCTCGGTCGCTGGTGGGGCGGGATGTGGTTCAACGAACTTCAGTCCGCGCACGAACAGCGCCGCCGTGAACGTAACGCCGCCCTCGAATCGAAAACCCCGGTCAAAGCTTGAACCTTAAGAACTAAAAAGAAATGAACGTCAAATCTTTCAACGAACGCGAACTCCTCAAGCAGCACGCCACCTTGGTTTCGTCCGCCGTCAACCAGTTCACGCAGACCGCCTCGCCGATCTGCAGCGCGAACCATCTGCACGGCCTCGGCCTGATCGCGCTGCTGGATGCGGCGCGGCACTATCCGCCGGCCAGCCAGATGTCCTTCGAAACTTTCGCGCGCGTCCAGATCCACAGCGCGCTGCTCGGCGAAGTCCGCCGCGCCAAAAAATGGTTCAACAGCGCCGACGCCGTTGACACCTCAACCATGGCCTTCGCATGAATACCTGCCCCGCTCCCGTACTCGAAACCACCGAGACCGCCGCTCCCGCGACCGCCTCCAATCAGGCGTGGGCCTGGCAGGCCAAGGCCGGCCCGACGAAATCGCTCGCACCCAACGCGCAGGATCTCTGGAAGCGTTACCACCAACATTCCGAGAACGACGCCGACACGGAAAATGCGCTGGTGCAAAAGTACATGCCGCTCGTCAGCGCCGTCATGGGCCGTCTCGCGATGACCCTGCCGGAACACGTCAGCCAGGACGACCTCTACAGCGCCGGCCTCGTCGGCATGTTACAGGCCTTAAGAAATTTCGACCCCGGTTGCAACACCTCCTTCGAAACCTACGCCCGCGTGCGCATCCGCGGCGCGATGCTGGATGAACTTCGCCGCATGGACTGGGTGCCCCGCACCATCCATGAAAAGGCGCGCAAGCTGAAAGCCGTTTTGCTCGAACTCGAACAGAAACTCGGCCGCACGCCCACCGAGGCGCAGATGGCCAAAGCCATGAAACTGTCGGCGGATGAATACCAGGAATTGCTGGATGAAGTGCGCCCGGCCGCGTTCGTCTGCCTGGATGCCGTGAGTTCCAGCGACGAGGGTGATGGTGGCGCGTTGTACGAGATCATCGCGGATAACAACGGCGAAAGCCCGCTGGACAACGTCTCCAACAACGAACTCAAGCAGGTCGTCTTTGAACGCCTGAAAGAATTGCCGGAGATGCAGCGCAAAGTGCTCGCGCTCTATTACCTCGAAGACATGCACCTCCGCGAGATCGCGGAAGTGTTCGGCCTCACAGAATCGCGCATCTGCCAGATCCACGCGCAAGCGGTGATCGCGCTCCGCGCCTTCGTCCAACGTTTTGAATCCGGTGTGTCCGGCAAGACCTCAACCGCCGCCTACAAATGATCATCATCATCGGCGCCATCGTGGTCACCGTTTGCGTTTTCGGGGGGTTCATCCTCGAAGGCGGCAAGATGGAAGTCATCATTCATGCGACCGTGAACGAGGTGCTGATCATCGCCGGTGGCGCGCTGGGTTCCATGATCATCATGTCGCCGAAAAAAGTTTTGATGGACATCTTGAAGGGCCTCGGCGGGTGCCTCAAAGGTTCGCCCTACAACCGCGCCTCCTACGACGATCTGCTTAAAGTGCTTTACGAACTGTTCCTGCTCGGCCGCCGCAACGGCATGATCGCCCTGGAAGAACATGTCATGGAGCCGGAAAAAAGTTCGGTCTTCAAAAAATATCCAAAGTTCTCCGGCAACCATCACGCGATGGAATTTTTGTGCGGCGCCCTGCGCCCGATCATCGACGGCAAGATCAAGCCCGACCAGCTCCGCATGTTGCTGGATGTGCAGATGGACCGCGCGGAATCCGAGCATCACGCGCCCGTTTCCGTGTTGCAAAAGACCGGTGACGCGATGCCCGGGTTCGGCATCGTCGCGGCCGTTTTGGGCATCGTGATCACGATGGCCTCAATCTCCGGCCCCGTGGAGATGATCGGTGAACACGTCGCCGCCGCGCTGGTGGGAACGTTCCTCGGCATTTTGCTCGCTTACGGCTTCATGGGCCCGCTCGCGACGAACCTTGAATTTTTCGGCACGGCGGAACTGGATTACACGCGCTGCATCGCGGCGTGCGTGACGGGTTTTGCCAACGGCATGGCCCCGGTCACGGCGGTCGAGCTGGGCCGGCGCGGCCTGAGCAGCGAGTTCCGTCCGAGCGCGGAAGAACTCGAAGGGATGTTCAAGGCCATGAAGACAGGCAAGTAAGCCATGAGCAAAAAAAATCGTCATGCTCATCACGGCGGTTCGTGGAAGGTCGCGTATGCGGACTTCGTCACGGCGATGATGGCGTTGTTCCTCTGCCTGTGGCTCACGTCGCAGGATCAAAAGATCAAGGACGCCGTGGAACGCGCGTTCCGCAACCCCTTCTCGTCCATCACCAAGGAATCTTCCGGCATCATCCCCAACAAGGAAGCGTCCAGCACGTACCGGCAGCAGGGGAAATTCTCTTCGATCTCAGCGATTGAAATCGAGGCGATGCATCATCTGCACGAGGATCTGGAAAAGTTGTTCAAAGACCAGAGCCAGGGCGAAAAAAGTTTGAAGATCGATGTGACGGCCGACGGCCTGAGCATCAACATTTACGACCGCTCGCAGCAGCCCATCTTCCATCCGAACACGGATGTGTTCACGGATTATGGTGGCTGGATTTTCAACACGCTGGCGTGGGAGATCGCGCGTTACAATAATTTCCGCATCGAACTGGAAGGCCACACGGCGACCGAAACCAACGTCATCAGCGAGGCGACGCGCAAATGGGAACTGTCCACCGAACGCGCCAATGCCGCGCGTCGCAAGGTCATCACCGGCGGCGTGGGCGGCGAGCAGATCTGCAAAGTCTCCGGTTTTGCCGACACCGCGCCGATGCCGGAAACATTGGCGACAGATGAGATCAACCGTCGCGTGACGGTGCTCGTGAAGATCAAGGAATCCGTGAACGCACCCGACGCGCTCCAAGCCGACCTACCCCATGACGCTGCAGCGAACTGAATCTTTTGTACCGCTGACCGCCGCGCCCGCGCCGCCGGGACGCCGTGAATTCAACGTATCCGTGATCCGTGGCGACGAGCCGCCGAAGCCGTTTCATTCGCTTGAATCCGTGCGCGCCGATGCCCCGCATACGACCGCCTCCGCCGAGAAAAAAATCTGCGAACCGCGCGTCTCCGTCCAGCGCGACAACGGCCGCGTGACCCATCTGCGCATCCAATGCACCTGCGGTCAGGTGATGGATCTCGCCTGCAGTTACGACGACACCACTTCGACCGCGGCGTGAGGTCGCGTCTTTCTAGAGCTCTCTGGTTTGGACGGGAATCTGAGGGAACATTCGACGCTCAACATTTAACGCCCAATTTTCAAGGGCGCGTATGAAGGGTTCTTGGGCGTTGAATGTGCTTTGTAGAAACCATATTGGCCAGCAAGCTGGGAAGGGAAAACGCCCGCCCTCACCTGTTTCCTCTCCCCCCAGGAGAGGACATATATAGCGGCGTTCTCTACCTCCGGAGGGCAACGGTGCTTGCGGCCACCTCAAAAGCAAAAGGTTTCTACAGAGCACGTTGAATGTTGAATGTTTCCCCTGCTTCACGCTTGCCAATCTTGCCTAGCCGCACCGGGAAACATTTACCCCGGATCGCCTAAAATTCTTCAAAAGCCCAATAAAAACCGCATGGCATGGTCGTTGCTAAGCATGTCAGTGTATGGAAGTCAGCCTTTATTCTGCCGCCTCCGCGATGAATGCCACGGAGCAATGGCAGGACTTGATCGCGGATAATCTCTCCTCGGCCAGCGTGCCCGGTGCGCGCCAGCGCGAGGCGGTTTTCTCGGGCGTTCCCGCCGGCCAGTCCGGCCTCGGCGATAAATTTGTCATTCCTTCCGCCAGCTCGGTCATCAATTTCCATCAGGGCGAACTGCTCGCCACGGGCAACAACATGGATTTCGCGGTGGAAGGCCCCGGTTTCATCACGGTGCAGATGCCGGACGGTTCCAAAGCCTATACCCGCGACGGCGAATTCAAGCTGAACTCCCAAGGCCAGCTCATCACCAAGTCAGGCTACACAGTCATGGGCAGCGCCGGGCCGTTGCAATTTGATCCCAACAACACCGCGCCGATCACCGTCACCGCCGATGGCCAGGTCAGCCAGGGCGCGGACGTCAAGGGCAAGCTCGGCATCGTGGAATTTAGCAGCGCAAAATCGCTCACCATGCTGGGCGGCGGACTGTTTCGCAATGACGTCCCCAACATGCTGCCGGAAACCGCCACCGAGACTTCCGTGCGCCAAGGTTTCATCGAACAGGGCAATACCTCGCCCACCCTCGCCATGGCCAGCATGATCACCGCCATGCGGATGTTCGAATCTAACGAAAAGGTCATGTCGATGCAAAGCGACCGCATGTCCAAATCCATCACCGACCTCAGCGGCACCACCTGATTAACTTATGCTTCGCGCCCTTTACTCCTCCGCGTCCGGGATGCAGTCCCAGCAATTGAACCTGGACGTCATCTCGAACAACCTCGCGAACGTCAACACGACCGGCTTCAAGGCCAGCCGCCCGCAGTTCCAAGATTTGTTGTACGACACCACCCGCGCCGCCGGTTCGCAACAGGGCGGCGGCAACGAACTGCCTTCCAGCTTGCAGGTCGGCCAGGGCTCGGTGCCCGTGGCGACAGAGCGCATCTTTACCCAAGGCGAACTCTCCCAGACCGGTGGTGACCTCGATGTCGCCATCCAAGGCAACGGTTTTTTCCAGGTCCAGATGCCCGACGGCACGCTGGGTTACACGCGTGATGGTGCTTTCAAGACGGATTCCCAAGGCCGCGTCGTGACGAGCGATGGCTATCCCCTGCTCGGCGGTTTCCAAGCCGTGCCCGCCGGCACGACCAAGATCACCATCACCGCCAGCGGCGCGGTGACCTATAGCACGCCGAGCGGCGACACGAATTCTCAAATCCAGCTCGCCCGCTTCATCAACCCCGGCGGCCTCGATGCGCAGGGCCATAACCTCTACAAGGAAACCAAGGCATCCGGCGCGGCTGAACTTGGTGACCCCGGCCAAAACGGCTATGGCTCGCTGCAACAGGGTTCCCTCGAACTTTCCAACGTCAGCGTCGTGCAAGAAATGGTCAACCTCATCCTCGCCCAGCGCGCGTATGAAGTGAATTCGAAGGCCGTACAGGCCTCGGATGAGATGATGCAAACCAGCAACAACCTCCAACGCTGATGAAACGTTTTCCGGCAATCCAACTCCTGATCCTGCTCAGCCTCCTCGGTGCGGGCCACGTTCCCTCCTCGATTGCCGGCGAGTCCGCACTGTTCCAACTCAACGCCGTCGCGCCTGTAAGTGGCGACGGTGTTTTTCTTCCCCAGATTTTTTCCGCCGCCAGCCCCCTGCCCGCCGTGAAGCTTTGCGACGCCCCGGCCTTTGGCAAAAACCTGATCCTTACCCGCGCACAGATCAATGATCTGCTCGCCGTGAACGCCCCCGCGTTTGGCACCAATTTTTCCGGCGATTCCATCAAGATAACCCGCCGCGTCCGTACTTTCGGCGAATCTGATGTTTTGGGATTGCTCACCGAGACGTTGCAAAAGAATTACATCCGCGACAAGGGCCAGTTGGAACTCAAGCTCGCGCAGCCCTGGAATTCGCTCGTGCTGCCGGATGAACCGCTCACGCTCGACGTGCAGGATATGCCCACGGCCGGGGTCGCTTCCAGTTTCATGACCCGTTTCACCCTCCGCACCGATCATGAAACGCTCGGCACTTGGACGGCCAACCTCAAGGCCAGCGTCTGGCGCGAGGTCGATGTCGCCACGCGCCAGCTTCATCATGGCGATCCGGTCAAAGCTGATACTTTTGCCAGTGAACGGCGCGACATCCTGAATGTGCGTGAACCGCTCGCCGACCTTTCCATCAACGATGAGGCGATGGAATACACCGAATCTGTCCCCGTCGGCGTGCCGCTCGTGATGCACATGATCAAGGCGCGGGCGGTCGTCCATCGCGGCCAGCGCGCCGATGCGCTGGTGGAAGACGGCGGCCTCAGCATCAAGACGAAAGTGGAAATCTTGGACGACGGCGCTCCCGGCGAATATGTCCATGCCCGCAATGCCGATACGCACCGCGATCTCTCCGGCAAAGTCATCAACGAACGGACCATCCTGATCTCATTATGAAATTGAACCCTACGATTCTCTCCGCGGCTATCGCGGTATTTACGCTGTCCCAGCTCCCGGCCAACGCCCAGTCACTCTGGCACAGCGATTCCTCACGCGCCATGTTCTCGGACAAACGCGGCTGCGGCGTTGGCGATATCATCACTGTTCTGGTGCAGGAAAACAGCACGGCCACCAAGAAGAATACCACCCAGACCTCCAAGGCGGCGGCGATGGATGCCAGCGTCTCCACTTTCCTCTACGGCGCCGGTGCCGGTACCAGCGCCCTGCTCTCGCGCGGCGGCCAGATGCCCGCTCTGAAGTACAATTCCAACAATACCTTCGATGGCGGCGGCTCGATCGATGATTCTCAAAACCTCGTCACCAGCGTGGCCGTCAAGATCACGGATGTGCTGCCGAACGGCAATTTCATCATCGAAGGCCACCGGCAAACCGCCTTCAGCGGTGAAAAACAAAACGCGACGTTGCATGGCATTGTGCGGCCGGACGACATCTTGGCGAATAACACCGTTTTCAGTTATAACATCGCCGATGCCACGGTGGACATCGTCTCCAAGGGAACCATCACGGACGCCCAAAACAAGGGCTGGTTCACCCGCATCTGGGAAAAAGTAACCCCTTTCTGAAAGCATCTTTCCCTACTGATATGCCACTCGTACCACGCCTGCTCCGTCCCCGCACCCGCATCACCACTGATGCGCGCGCGCTGCCGCTGGAAAAAATTTCGGCCGTCGCCCCGGAAAAGTCTTCCGCCGCGCCGCGCCAAAAATCCTGCCCTGTCATCGTGACAGTGGCGCTCCTGCTCGCGTTGCTGGCCCCGGCCTCCTTGTTCGGCGCAGGCGTGCAATTGCGCGATCTGGTGATGGTCTCGGGTGCGCGTGACAACCAACTGGTCGGTTACGGCCTGGTCGTCGGCCTCGCGGGCGATGGTGATAAAGATCAGATTTACACCAAGCAGAGCGTGGCGAACATGCTCATGCGCTACGGCGTCAACATCCCGGCCGCGACGATTTCCGCCAAGAACGTGGCCGTTGTCATGATCACCGCCGACATCCCGCCCTTCATCAAACCGGGCGCGCGGATTGATGTGACCATCGCCTCCATCGGCGATGCCAAATCCCTTTCCGGCGGCGTGTTGTTGCAGACGCCGCTCATCGGCGCGGATAACAAAGTATATGCCGTGGCGCAGGGACCTCTGGTGCTCGGCGGTTTTTCCGCCGGGGAAGGCGGTGCGGGCGGTGCGTCCGTGACCAAGAACCACCCGACGACGGCGCAGATCGTCAATGGCGCATTGGTGGAAAAAGAGATTCCCACGCAGTTCGTCCATGACAACATGGTGCAACTGCTCTTGCGCGACCCCAGTTTCAACTCCGCCTCAGCGATGGCGGCGGCGATCAACGGCATTTTCACCAATTCGGCCCGTGCGCTTGATTCCTCGACCGTCCAGGTACAAATGCCCGAAGGCACGGCAGCCACGCCGGTGGATTTCATCGCCAAGCTGAACAAGATCGAAGTCACGCCGGACATGCCCGCACGCATCATCATCAACGAACGCACCGGCACGATCGTCGCGACGGCGGCCATCCACATCTCCAGTTGCGCCGTCGCCTGCGGCAATATCACGATCAATATCGCCTCGACGCTCGATGTTTCGCAGCCGGGCGCGTTCAGCGGTGGCACCACTGCCGTGACGCCGCGCACCGACACCTCGGTGACGGAAGTGAAATCCGGGCTCATTCCCCTGCCCGAACTGCCCACGGTGGAAAAAGTCGCCGCCGCGCTGAATGCCCTGGGCGCCACCCCGCGCGACATGATGGGAATCTTTCAAGCCATGAAACAGGCCGGCGCGTTGCAGGCCGAACTCATTACCCGCTGATGAACGTCACCGCCACCCAATCCAAGATCGATGCCTCCCACGTCCCGTTGGAGTCGCTTGCCAATAACAAGCACCTGACCGAGGATCAAAAGATTGGCGAGGCGAGCCAGCAGTTCGAGGCGATTCTCTTGCGGCAATTTTTGTCCGAGTCCCAAAAAACCGTCATCAAATCCGAGTTCACGGACAATTCCACGGCGTCCGGCATTTACCAGGATTTCATCACCAATACCATGGCCGACAGCATGTCCAAATCCGGCGGCATCGGCCTGGCCAAGACATTCGAGCACCAGCTCACCCATCATCATACCACCTCCACCATCCCCACGAAGACTTCACATTCATGAAAGAGCTTTTGTCACATCTGATCGAATCGTTGCGCGAAGAGCTGAAACAGTACGGCGAGATGCTCGCCCTGCTGGACCAGCAGCAGCAGTTCGTGATGCACCGCCAGACGGCGGCGCTGCCCGATAACGTCCACCACATCAACACCCAGGCCGAGGTGCTCGCCGGCGCGCGTCATGAACGCGAACAGCGCCAGCGCAATTTGGCCAAGTCACTGGAACTGCCGGAGAACGTCACCTTCAAATTGCTGATCCCGCAACTGCCGGCAGATTACCGGCCGCTCGTTGATGCGCTGGTTTCGGAAAACAATGAACTGCTCGTTCGCGTGCAGCAACGTGCCCGGCAGAACCACCTGATGCTGAGCCATTGTGTCGATCTGATGTCACAGCTCATCCATTCAATTTTCCCGGCCACCAAGCCGGTGACCTATGACGGCCACGGCCACACGCCGGCGAATGCCGTTCCGGCCCAATCTCTTTATCAGGCGGTGGGTTAAATCTTTATGCTCGGATTATTCGGCACATTAGACCTGGCGCGACGGGCGATGCAGGCGCAGATGACCGGTGTGACGGTGGCGGGGCAAAACCTCGCCAACGTGAACACTCCGGGCTATTCACGCCAGCGCGTGGATCTCGCCACCTCGCCAGGTTTGCAGACCGATATCGGCATGGTAGGTACGGGCGTCAACGCCACGAGCATCGACCAAGTCGTCAGCAACCTGTTGAACGGCCAGATCCAGTCCCAATCGAGTACGAGCGGTTTTTGGACGTCACAGCAATCCGCGTTGCAGAGCGCGCAGGCCGGCCTCGCGGAATATCTTAACGGCTCAGGCACCACGACGGACACCTCCGGCGGTGCCACGAGTTCCGGCCTGTCCGGACAGTTGAGCAACCTGTTCTCGGCATTCCAAGGCGTGGCCGCTTCGCCCAGTTCCATCCCCGCCCGGCAGACGCTCATCGGCGCGGCCCAGGGCCTCGCGACGATGTTCAACCAGGTCAACACCCAGTTGAGCAGCGTCAAAACGTCACTGAACACCTCCCTGAACAGCGACGTGGGTTCGGCGAACAAGCTGGTCTCCCAGATCGCCGACCTGAACAAGCAGATTTCCATCGACGAATTTTCCGGCGGCACGGCCAATGACCTGCGCGACCAACGTGAACAGGCCCTAGAAAATCTCGCGGGCTTGGCCAACATCTCCACCAGCGCAGGCGCGAACGGCGCGGTCGATGTCAGCGTCGGCGGCCAGTCCTTGATCTCCGGCCGGCAGGTGCTGGACACGCTCCAGACGTACGATGCGGGCGGCGGCCAGATGCTGGTAAAAACTTCGGCGGGCGGCACCCCGCTCACGCTCACCGGCGGCTCCATGCAGGGCACGATCGATGCACGGGACGGCGAAGTCGCCACGATGCAGACGAACATCAATACTCTCGCCGCCAACCTGATCAGCGGCGTCAATTCCGCCTATACCTCCGGTTACGGCCTGAACGGCACGACGGGCGCGAACTTCTTCAACGGCGCGGATGCTTCCGATATTTCAGTGAATCCGGCCTTGGCGAACGATCCCTCCACGTTTCAGGCGGCGAACTCGGCGACGGCGACGGGCGACAATTCCGTGGCCCTCAATCTTGCCCAATTGGCGGATACGGCGCAGTCATCGCTGAACAACCAATCATTCGGCGATTATTACGGCGCGACCGTGACCGGCCTGGGCACCGCCCTGAGCAATGCGAACACGCAGGTCACAAATCAAGCAACGGTTTCCGACATGCTCTCCACCCAGCGCGGCTCCGTCAGCGGCGTGAACATCGATGAAGAGATGACCAATTTGCTGACCTTCCAACGGGCCTATACCGCCTCCGCGGAATTGCTGAAGACAGCCGATGAGATGATTCAGACCACCCTCGGAATGAAAACCTAAAGATTATGCGCGTTTCATCCAATGCCTACACCAACTCGATGCTGAACCAGTTCAGCGCGCTGGCCGGCCAGCAGTACAACCTGCAAAGCCAGGTTTCCTCCGGCCTGCGTGTGCAAGCGCCGTCGGACGACCCGGCGGCCATGGCGAACACGCTGAGCCTGGCCTCCAAAAAAGCCGCGAACACCCAATACTCCGCGAATATCTCCACCCTCCAAGACCGGGGCAATCTGATCTACAACGTGCTGTCCTCGCTCCAAACGAAGACAAGCCGCGCCGGCGAGATCGCCACCTCGGCCGCCACGGCCACGGCATCCCAGTCGGACTTGAACGGCTACGCGCAGGAGGTCAACTCGATGCTCGAAGACACGGTGAAGCTGGGCAACTCGAAGGATGCGACCGGCGACCAGTATCTTTTCGGCGGCACCGCCTCCGGTTCCGCGCCGTTCACCGTGACGCGCGATGCCAATAACAACATCACCGGCGTGACCTACAATGGCAACAGCACGGTGAACCAAGCGGAGATCGGCACCGGCTCAACGGCGTCGGTAGACGTTCCGGGAGTGAACAATGGCACCACCGGCGCGCGTGGCCTGCTGACGGACAGCCAGTCGGGCGCAGACATGTTAAACCATCTGATTTCGCTGCGCGACAACCTGCTGGCGGGAAATAAAACGGCCATCACCAACACGGACAGCGGCAACATCCAGAAGGATGAAAACAATGTTGCCTACCAGGTGGCCAGCAACGGCGTGATGCAGAACAAATTGACGGCGGCGTCCTCCTACATTTCAGACACCACCACCTCGCTGAACACGGCCATCGCGAACCAGTCGAGCGCGGATCTGGTCCAGACCATGGTGGAGCTCAACAAAGCGCAGACGGGTTATCAAGCCGCCCTGCAGAGCAGCGCCAAGATCATGAACCTCTCCATTTTGAACTATATTTCATGAAAACGGCCTTTGATTTCCAATCCCGGCGCGTGACCGGCGCGGTAAATTTGTCCCAACCGGTGCAGTTTTTGCCGGGTGGACGGGCTCAAAATGGCCTCAATGCGGGCGTTTTTACGGCCGAATTGATGCATTTGCCCCTATTTATGGGTGTTTCAAGTTTTTATGCGGAAAAATTAACCATGGCACAACCGTTGCTAAAAGGAGAATTGCGATGAAATGCGCTGAATTGATGGAACCAGAAATAACGGCAAGGACGCCGCACAAGAACATGGTGCGAATCCCTACCGGACTTTTGGGTTTCGAGCAGATCAAGGACTATGTCCTCACGACGAATCCCGGCGAGGAGCCGTTCGCGTGGCTGCACGTCGAGGATAACTCGGCGCTGGCCTTCGTGGTCATCGATCCGTTCGTGGTGCTGCCCGACTACCATCCGGACATCCCGAAGGTGGACGTCGAGTTTTTGCAACTGACGGATGCGAAGGACGCCCTGCTCCTCAGCATCGTGACCATCAATGACGGCACGCCGCCGACGGTGAACCTGAAGGGGCCGATCATCATCAACCGCCATACGCACGTGGGCAAGCAGGTCATCATTGCCAACGCGCAGGAATACTCGGTCAAACACCCGCTGCCCGTGGCCGCGGAATAATGGAATAAGAAAGTAATTTTATGCTGATCCTATCGCGGAAAATCGGCGAGAGCATCGTGATTGATGGACGTATCCACGTCAAAATCATGCGCGTCGAAGGCGATGTGGTGAAGCTGGGAATTGAGGCGCCGTCAACGATCCCGGTGCACCGCCAGGAAGTGTACGATGAGATCCAGCGCAACAACCAGCAGGCGTTGACCAAGCAAAGCACGTCGCTGCCCAAGCTGCCGAAGTTCGCGGGCGCGGTGAAGCAGTGATTGAAATTTTGCGGTGAAAACCGCAGCCGATGTCCAGTGATTCAAACTGCCACTAACCACGGCGGGGAGACCACTGGCTCCTTCCCCGGGCGGACCGTAAATCCGGTCCGCCCGGCAATTTTAAAAAACCCCGCCGGATGCGGGGCCGTTTAAGCCCGAACATTTTCAAACCATCTACCGCACCATGAAAACCTGCATCCTGACCACGACCATCAATGTCCCCACCCTGCTCCGCGATTACGCGCTCAACGCCCGCGAACACGGTCATGGCGATATTGAATTCATCGTCATCGGCGACCGCAAGACACCGGCCGGCGCCGCTGATTTTTGCGCGCAGACGGAACGCGAATCCGGTTGCCAGCTTTCTTACTTTGATGTCGCACGCCAGCAAGATTATTTGAGCCGCTTTCCGCAGATCGACCGCCTCGTGCCGTGGAATTCCATCCAGCGCCGCAATGTCGGCCTGCTGTACGCCCTCGAAAACGGCTATGACAATGTCATCAGCATCGACGACGATAACTTTCTCGTGGCTGGCAGCGACTTCGTCGGTGAGCACATCACCGGCCTCGGCGTCAATGCTTCGCAAAAAATCGTCAGCTCGGAAACGGGCTGGTTCAACTGCGTGGGCATGATGCAGACCAACTTCGGCACGGTCTACCCGCGCGGGTTCGCGCTGGGCAAGCGCTGGAAGCCCGAGAATTGGAAGTTTTCTGACGCCGTCCGCAAGCCGGTCGTCAACGCCGGCCTCTGGACGGGCGACCCGGACATCGACGCGCTGACCCGCATCTATTTCCCCGTAGAAGCGAAGCTGCCGCTGTCGCACGACTATCTTACACTCGCCAAGGATTCCTGGTGCCCGATCAACACGCAGAACACGGCGTTTCATCGCGGCGCGGCGGCGGTGTCGTTCGTCGTGGTCATGGGCTACGAACTGAACGGCCTCAAGGTCGCGCGCTACGACGACATCTGGATGTCATGGTTCCTGCGTACCATCATGGATCATTTCGGTGACGCCGCGCGCTATGGCAAACCGGTCGTGCAACAGAACCGCAACCAGCACAATCTTTTCCGCGATCTGCGCGAAGAATTGCCGGCGATGGAGATCAACGAACAACTCATCGAAGTCTGCCGGGCTGCGACATTCACCGGGCATGACTACATTACCTGCTATCGCGAACTCGCGGTGCAGATCGACAACGCGTTCAAGGCCCACAAGCAGACCGCCTTTTTCAGCCACCTCGCCGCACAGATGGAAACCTGGGCGAACGCCGCCGATTCCGTCTGCCGCTTTGACCGCGAGCCGGCGCACAGCTAACCCCTCATCAAAACATTCCCATGACCGCGGAAAAAAACTCCGGCAATCAAACCACGCCAGCCAATCCGCCGAGGATTGGTTTTGCGTTAAGCACCATGGAGCGCGTGGAACTCACGGCCCAGGTACTGCCCACCCTCGACTGCGGCGGCTTCGACCTGATCTGGTGCGACGGCTCCCGCACACCCGAAGGACGTGCTTTCGCCAGCCGCGAACATTTTAAGAAAACCCCGCTCGTCGAAGTCCACCATGACGTGCGCGGCGGGCCGGATGCGGCGATTCAATATTCCCTGAAACGTCTGCTGGCGCTGGGCTATGACTATGTCGGGCTGATCGAGAATGATATTGTGCTCAAACCGGGCTGGCTTGAAGCGATGATGGCCGCCTGGTCAGCGGCGGAAAAAGACGGCTTCAGCGTCGGCGCAGTCACCGCCCGCAACATGTCCGACCGCGTGCTCGCCTGCGGCCCCGCTTACGCCGTCAAATGGAACGTCGGCGCCGGCATGGTGCTGTTTTCGCGCGCGGCCGCAGAAGCGGTTCTCGCCGATTACTCCTTGGGCGCGGCGAAAGAGATCCACGGCAATTTCATGACTTCGACCGGCGTCGATCTTTCACCGGCATGGGAACTGTTTCAGGAAAAACCAGACCGTCCCCTCGGCGCGGATTGGCGTTACGCCTCGGTGACGTGGAAAAGCGGCAAGGTCAGCGTCGGCACGGTTCCAAACATGGCGGAAAACATCGATGTGGATATCCGCGATTTTTGCCGCACGGATTATGTGCGCTCGGCTGAAACCGGGCTGCCCAGCTTTTGTCTGACCATTGACCAGTTGAAGACCGCGCTCGTTTGTTATGCGCCGTTTTCCAAGATCACGGCGCCGACCTTCAAAAATGCCGCGACGTGGCTCGAAACCTCCGGCAAAGACCTCGCGGCCAACTGTCCCGCCTGCACCACGCCTGCTCCCACGGTCATCACTAAAAAAACGCATGCCTATCACCGTTGTCCATCGTGCGACTGTGTTTTCACGCCGGCCATCAAGGCGGTCGTGTTGGAGACGGAAAATCACGGCCACGATCTGCGGCATAATGAAAACCAAGACGCCAACCGCCTGGAACGGCTGGCCAAGGCGCTGGGCGAATTTCCGGAAAAGCTGATCGATTTCGGCTGTGGCAAGGGAGAAACCACCCGCTATTTGCAAGCGCAAGGTTTGGATGTCACCGGCATCGACCAAGACACGAAGATACAATTGGCCGACGTCGCGGATGCGTCCGTGGACGGCATCATGATGGTGGAAGTGATCGAACATCTGTTCGCGCCCCATGCGATTTTCAGCCAGTTCGGCCGCATCCTGAAACCCGGCGGCGTGGCGTACATTGAAAGCAGCTTTGCTGACGGAAAAAATCTGGCCGCTTGGGAATACCTCGATCCCGCCATCGGCCATTGCACGGTGCATACGAAACGTTCAGTGCAGCAGCTGGCAGAAAAAAACGGATTCGTGGTCGCCTGGATCAATGACAACGTCTGCACGTTTACCAAAGGTGTCCCGGTTGAGCAGCCTGGTGCGGAGGACGGCGTGGAAATCATCGGTGCGGGTATTTTAAATCCCATACTGACGGTTGTGGTCTCGACTTACCGTGCGGAAAAGCACATGCGCGCCTGCCTTGAAGGCTTGTCCCGCCAGACACTGTTCAACCGCTGCGAAGTTATCGTCGTGGATTCCGGTTCGCCGGAAAATGAACGCGCCATCGTGGCGGAGTTCCAGCAGAAATTTCCGAACATCCGTTATGTCCGCACGGCCCGGGAAACGCTTGCCGCCGCGTGGAATCGCGGATTGGCCCTCGCCCGCGGCCATTTATGGGCGAGTGTCAGCACGGACGACAGCCTGCGTAACGACGCGCTCGAGATCTTCGCCGCCGCACTGGATATGCACGTGGATTCCGCCTGCGCATATGCCGATTGCGCATGGACCTCGAAGCCAAATGACTTTTTCCCGCCCAAACACGTCATCAAAACAGTCAAATATCCGGACTATTCGCCGGTTGAATCGCTGTTCAGCTCGCTCGCCGGTTGCGTGCAATTTTTTCGCACCGCGGCGTTGCGCGAGCTCGGTGGCTTTGATGCGTCGCTCCGCCATGCGGGCGATCATGATGCGGTTTTGAGATTGATGGCCACGCGCAAAAACGCCGTGCATGTGCCGGAAGTCTTGACCGCGTATCATCAGAACCCCAACCGGTTGGAAACGGTGACCAAACGCGCCACGGAAGAACAACGGCTGGTGGTGAACCGCTGTCGGGAAAATCTAGGCATCGACCAGGTCTTTCAGGTGGAAGCCGGTAGTGCCAAATCGGCCGCCGATGCACTGGCCGTGCTCGGCATCCGCGCCATGAAATTTCCCGTGTCGTGGCAGGACCAGTTCGGCGCGGATGTGGAATTTGCCGCCGCCTGCTTCCATGCGGCGCTCGAACTCGACCCTGAGAACACCGTGGCAGGGATGAATTTTGTCACGCTGAATTACAAGCTGCAGAAGCTGGAAGAAAACGAGGCCGACCTGATCCATCGCTGGCCGAAGATGCGTACCTGGATCGCGGATTTCCGCGCCGGCGAACACGTTGTCTTGCCCCATCTGCGTCATGCCGTCGTGGGACCGGTATATCGCCCCGGCGAATGGTCACAGCGCCCAACCGCCGAACAACTGGCACGCGAGCCGAAGATTCTGCACCCGTGGATCACGCGCATCGAAGGTCGCCATGTGTATCTGAGCGAGGATATTTTCCCGCAAAAAACCGGTCTCAGTTACAAGCCGGCGGAATTGGATGCAGCAGCCAAGAAGCTGGTCAACCTGCTCGCGGAGATGCCGCAATTTTATGCGCATCTCGGCGGCGCGGGCGATGCGCTGCTGTTGCTCGCCTCGTTTTACGACCAGAAGCCGGACGCGGCGGTGTTTTGCCATCCGAATGGCGTCGGCGCGGCCAAGGCGTTGTTTGATGCGTTCCCGAAGCTGTCGAAGATCTATTTCCTGCCGCAACATCCGGAACCGTTCTTCCATATCGTGCTGCGTTATGCGGTCTACGAATTGAAGAACTGCCTCGGCGCGGGCACGACGCCGCAGTTCGGGTACGAAGAAGAATGGAAGGCCAGCCTCGACCTCGAGAAGAAATATCGCGTCAAGAAAACTCCCCGCTGGGCGGCGGCATTCCGCAAGAACGAAGGTTCCAAGCGTGTTGCGGTGGCGCCCAAGGGCAGCCTGTCCGGCATGATCGGCACCAAACGCAACATCATCCTGCCCGAATTATGGCCGCAGGTGGTCGCACATATCATCGCACGCGGTTTTGAGCCGGTGATCTTGGGCATTCCGAGCGAGGCGAAAGATTACCCCGCCCTGCCCGGTTGCGTTGATGCGCGCGGCGAAGGTTTCCCCGGCCAGATGCGCCTCATCGGCGAATGTGCCGGGCTGGTCGGCGCGGATTCATGGGCGAAATCGTTCTCAGCGCTTGCAGAGATCCCCACGCTGGTGTTCGAGCCGATCAAAGGCGCGGACCTCGCGGCGTGGAAAGATTGCTCTGACTGGGTGTTCATCGAGCCGTGGCCGAGCATCAAGATGATCCGTTCGCTGGAAGATTTTAAGAAGGCTTTCGATGCGCGTATCGCGAAAGTTGCGGGCGCGGAAGAAATCAAAGGCTCCAAGCCCGTCATCGTTTGGGAAGGATCGTTCCTTGATTACGGCAGCCTGTCGCATGTTAATCGCGAGTTAACTTCACGTTTGCCGGATGTGACCGGCATCGGATCAAATGTCTTATCCGAACGGACTAAAAACGATCCGGAGATGAAGCGTTGTGCCGCCAAGCTCAGTCCGGCTGCACCCGCCAATACGGCCGTGACCGTGCGGCACCAATGGCCGCCGAACTGGTCGCGCCCATCCAGCGGTTCGTTGGTGGTCATCCAACCATGGGAATACGGCGTGTTGCCCAAAGCGTGGGTGGAACAGTCCAAAAACGTGGACGAATTTTGGGTGCCGTCGCCCTTGGTGCGGCACATGTATGTCGATTCCGGGGTCGCGCCGGAAAAAGTGCGGGTCATACCGAACGGTGTGGACACGCAGAAGTTCCGTCCGGGCGTCGCACCGTTGAAGCTGGCTACGAAAAAGAAATTCAAGTTCCTGTTCGTCGGCGGGACGATTTACCGCAAAGGTCCGGACATTTTGCTGGAAGCCTACTCGCGCGCGTTCACTGCGGCGGATGATGTGTGCCTGGTCATCAAGGATTTTGGCGGCGACAGCTTTTACCAGGGCCAGACCGCCGAGGCGGCGGTGCAGGCATTGAAGAAAAATCCCAACGCGCCAGAAATCCTGTACCTGAAGGAAGAACTCGCTTCCGCGCAGATGCCCGCGCTCTATGCGGGGTGCGACTGTTTTGTGCTGCCGTATCGCGGCGAGGGTTTCGGCATGCCGGTGCTGGAAGCGATGTCTTGCGGCCTACCAGTCATCGTGACCGCCGGCGGCGCGACGGAAAGTTTTGTGTCTGCGGAGGTCGGCTGGAAGATCCCGAGTCATTACGTCCGCCTAGGCGACCGCGTGGGTGACATCGCGCTGGTAAAAAGAGGCTGGCTGCTCGACCCGAGCAAGCCGCATCTCAGCGCGATCATGAAATACGCCCTGAGCCATCCGGAGGAAGCCCGCAAACGCGGCGCCGCCGGCCGAGCCGTGGTGGAACGTCGTTTCGATTGGAGCGATGTCGCGGCAGCGGTGGCGCACCGGTTGAAAGAACTGGCGGAGTTGTCGCCGATCAAAGGTATCGCGGTGCAGATCCAGCCGACAAAACCGGTTGCGGTTCCGGTCAAGACTGCGACCAAGGTTGTCCCGCCCGCCGTGGCCAACATCGGCCGGTTGGACGAGGCGCGGGAATTATTGGGACAGAAAAATTACGAAGCAGCGTGGAATGCCGCCCGCGCAGCCATCGCGCAACGGCCGTTTCATCCGGAAGCATTTTTGCTGCTGGCCGGGATTGCGTTGGCAGCCGGCGACGGCATGGCGGCTAGGCAGTGCGCTGAACACGCCCTGGCCATCGCACCGGGCTTTGAAGCCGCAAAGAAATTTCTTAAACAAAAAATCGGCAATGGCTTGAAAGCGGGGACGCTCAACGTCGCCGCCACCATCAAACCGCAGGTGACACCGCGCCTGAGCGTCTGCTTGATCACCAAGAACGAGGAAAAATTTCTCGCCCAATGCCTGAAATCCGTTCGCGGATTGGCGGCGCAGATCGTGGTGGTCGACACGGGATCGACAGACCGCACGGTGGAGATCGCCCGGGAATTCGGCGCGGAATTGTTCGCGTCCGCCTGGTCCGATGATTTTGCCGCCGCGCGCAATGCCGCGCTGGAGCACGCCACCGGCGACTGGGTTTTGATTCTCGACGCCGACGAAGAAATGACCGCCGAACAGCATGCGAAGTTGCAGGCGGACATGAAAAACGCCACGGCGATCGGCTACCGTCTGCCGCTCGTTAATTTCGGGCAGGAAGACCAAGGCCGCAGCTTCATCCCGCGTCTGTTCCGCAATGCGCCCGGAGTATTTTTTCATGGTCGCATCCATGAACAGGTTTTCTCGAGCCTGTTGCCGCTGTGCAAACAGTGGGGCCTGCAGACCGCGCTGGGATCGGCCGAATTGTTGCATCACGGCTACACCAAGGAAATGGTGCGGGACCGCAACAAGGTCGCCCGCAACCTGAACCTCCTGCAACAGGCCATCGCGGAAAATCCGGCGGATGCGAACCTCGTCATGAATCTCGGGCTGGAACTCGTGCGCTCGGACGACTTGCCGGCGGGCATCGTGAAGTATCGCGAGGCGTTTGACCTGATGTCAGTGCAACCGGCCACAGAAGTTGTACCGGAATTGCGCGAGGCGTTGCTCACGCAATTCACCAGCCAGCTTTACAAGGTGCGCGGCCACGAAGAAGTGGTGCGCGTGCTGAATTCGCCGCTCGCGAAGAACGGCGGCCTGAATGCCTCGCTGCATCTCGCTTTGGGCCTGGCGCATTTTGAGCTGAAGCAGTTCAGCGAGGCTGCTGATCAGATGCGCCAATGTCTGGCCAGCAACCAAAAGCCGGCGCTGACCCCCATCAACGTGGATATCCACGGCGCGGCACCGTGGCATTGCCTGGCCTTATGCCTGGCGCGCACCGGCGATGCAGCGGGTGCAGAAACCGCCTTCCAATCCGCCACCGCCGAGACACGGCGGAATGAAGAGGCACGACTGGACTACGCCAGATTCTTGCGCAATGAAAACCGGCCGGTAGATGCGCTGCAACAGTTGCACCAAGTGGTGACGCAGAATCCGCGCAACCTCGTCGCGTGGCAGTTGGGCGGAGAGATCGCCCTGAGCCGCGGGGAATTCATCGAATTTGCCCGCGACTGGACCGGCGAAGCCATCATCGCCCTGCCAACCCAACCGGTCATCGCGGAACAACGTGCGGAAACACTGCTCTTGAGCGGTGAAACTGCCGCGGCCTTGGAACTCTGGGAAAAGATCTGGACCACCGACCGCCAACCGCGCTCGCTCGCGGCGCTGATCTTGTGCGACATGATCGAGGCGCAAACGACCCACGCGCCGGAAGAAGGCCGTGACGAAACGGTCACCAGCCAGGCGTTCATCGCGTGGTATCAAAAACTGATCACACATCGCGTCGCCACGGTCATCGACAAGGTCAACGAGCAACAGGACAAACTGGCGCGGGCATTGCCCACGGCGGCGCAAATCTTGCAGGCAGCGTTGGCAGAAGCGGTGGTGGAGACGGAAATTACGAATCACGAATGACGAAGGGACGCCCACGTCTGGTTTTGCAGTCTTGGGCTAAAATTCGTTGCTGTGAAAAATTTACGCGAGCGGCCGGCCGCGCTCCGTCCGAAAATTAAATCTTGGTTTTGATGCCGCAAGCACGGGCGACACACCAACCACTGAGGGCTTCGTAGATGGCGAAGAGACCGGCGGCGACCAACACGATTCCCCAGAGGGAAACATCCCCGGCGACGACGATTCCGGCCACGAGGCATAGCGCGCCGGTCACGCCACGGGCGATGCGTCCGTGACGGCCGATGTTGGGCCGGAAAAAGCCGTTCATGCACACACGGTAGCACGCCTTGCTGGAAAAGCCAAGGGTTGCCTTGTGTCCGGCAGCAAGTCCATATTGGCGGGAATGGAACAGACCAACACGCCGCCGGACGGCCTGATCACTGCACTAAGCAACATCAACCAAAACGCACTCTGGGCCTCCTGCCTGTGGGGCGCGATCGCGGGCGGCTACTGCGTTTACGGCTGGAAACAGAAATCCATAACCCCTTGGTTGTGCGGTTTTGGCATGACCATGGCCTGTTTCATGTCCAGCGCGCTGTGGATGTCGGTGACCTGCGTTGGAATCATGGTGGCGAGCCATTGGCTGATGAAACGGGAGGGATGAGAGGGGCAGGAAAACATTCAACTTTCAACATCCAAGC
>DASZCA010000105.1:0-10793 GCA_035943555.1 Verrucomicrobiia bacterium | reverse complement strand
AGCAATTCTGACCTTCTGATGATCCTTGGGAATGGCAAGGCTTAGCCGGCCGCTACCGCCATGATTTTCCAATGGGCGGCGGCTGCGTCGGGAGAAGGGAACCAACCGCAACATGCGACCTGCAACCGCAGTTAACATAGCTTCCTCGACACTTCCCCTTCCATTCGTCATTCGGATTTCGTCATTTAACCCTCGCCTGTCTTTCACTACCTTCCTCCCATGACCTCAGTGACAGGCCATCTCAAACCTTGGCTCAACAAAAGCCTCGGCCTGTTCTACCCCGAAGTCTGCCAGCTTTGCAACGCTGAGCGTGCCACGGCCGACGATGGCTTCGTCGGCCCGCAATGCTGGGCGCAAGTGCGTTTCATCCGCGCCCCGTTTTGCGATCGTTGCGGCCTGCCCTTCGAGGGCGACATCACCACTAAATTTGAGTGCACGAACTGCCGCGAACTGAAACTCCATTTCACCTCCGCCCGTTCCGCCGTGGTCGCCAAAACCACGGTGCTCGAAGCCATCCACCGCTTCAAATATTCCCGCGCCCTCTGGTTTGAACCCTTCCTTGCCGATCTGTTGCAACGCGAAGCCGCCCCCGTCCTGCGCGGTGCCAACTGGGACTTCATCGTCCCCGTGCCGCTACATCCGTTAAAACAGCGCGAGCGCGAATTCAATCAGGCGGAGATCCTCGCCCGCCATCTCAGCAGAGCCACCGCCATTCCGCTCAATACCAAACTGTTGCAACGCACCGCCGCCACCGCCACCCAAACCCGACTCAAACGGGATCAACGTACGGCCAACATGCACGGCGCCTTTGCCTTGTGCAAAGGCGCTGATCCCAAGGGCAAACGGATCGTGATCGTCGACGACGTCTTCACCACCGGCGCCACGACCAATGCCTGTGCCAAAGTGCTACACCAGGCCGGGGCAGCGGAGACCTGTGTCTGGACGGTTGCACGCGGACTCTGATTTGGCTATCCTAACGACTAATGGATACCTCTTTGTTCAAAAAGACGATCGGTGGCGTCGCGCAGGTCGAACCCGCGCTGACCCCGCCGCCGATCAATTCCACGCAGACCACCTTTACCAAGAAGCCCAAGCTGGGCTCCGGCAAGTCCCGCACCAAAAAACGGGATATTCCCGAGGGTTTGTGGACCAAATGCCCTTCCTGCGAAACGATGATTTTCGACAAGGAACTGGACGGCAACCTCCAAGTTTGCCCGAAATGTCAGCATCATTTCCCCATCGCCTCCCGCGAGCGCATTCATTCGCTGGTGGAAACCTGCACGTTCGAGGAAATGGATGCCGAGATGATCAGCGTGGATGTGCTGAAATTCGCCAGTTACAAGAGCAAACTCGAGCGCGACCGCAAGGCCACCATGCTCCGGGATGCCGTCGTCACCGGCATCGGCAAAATCGGCAAACATCAGGTCGGCCTTGGCGTCATGGATTTTCGTTTCATGGGTGGCTCCATGGGCTCAGTCGTTGGTGAAAAATTGACCCGCCTCATCGAACGCGCCACGGAAGGTCACTGGCCCGTGATCATCATCTCCACCAGCGGCGGCGCGCGCATGCAGGAAGGTTGTTTGAGCCTCATGCAGATGGCCAAAACCAGCGCCGCCCTCGCCTACCACGCGCAAGGCCGCCTGCCCTACATCAGCTTCCTCACCAACAACAGCTACGGCGGTGTCATGGCCAGTTACGCCGCGCTGGGCGACCTCATCCTCGGTGAACCGGGCGCGATGATCGGTTTCGCCGGCCCGCGCGTCATCAAGGACACCACCCACGCCGACCTGCCGCCGGGTTTTCAAACCACCGAATTCCTGGTCGAACACGGGTTGATCGATGCCATCGTTCCGCGCAACGAGGCCAAAGAACGTTTGATCAGCTATCTGGATTACTTCGCCAGCGGCAAAAAAGCTTCATAAGGCGGCTTGCATAAAGATGCGATGGCCGGTCCGGGAAATTTGATTGCGATGTCCCGCCCCAGAAATTAGCCTGACGCATGCTTCTCGCAAGGAGCCGTCGGCACATTAAATTTCAATATGACTAATAAACCTTTAACAGGTGCGGAATTGAACGAACTGGTTGCGGGCTTGAACAAGCTGTCGCGCAACCTCTGGTGGTGCTGGAATCAGGAAGCCCAGGACCTGTTCTACAAGCTTTCACCCCGCGGCTGGCAGAACATGTTTCACAACCCCGTGGCCGTTTTGCGGGAAGTTTCCGAATACGAACTCCGCGTCCACCTGCAGAACCCTGATTTCGCCGAGTGCGTCCGGTCTGTCCTGAAGGAATTCGAGGCGTATCTGGCGGACACCGGCACCTGGTGCCACAAACACGCGGCAAAACTGCACAAAAATCCCGTCGCTTACTTCTCGGCGGAATTCGGCTTTCACGAATCCTTGCCTATCTCGGCGGGCGGCCTCGGCATCCTTGCCGGCGACCACGCCAAATCCGCCAGCGACCTCGGCCTCGGCCTCGTCGGCATCGGCCTGTTCTATCGCGAAGGCTATTTCCAGCAATCCATCGATTCCAACAACTGGCAGACGGAATTTTATAATCCCGTCGACCCGCTGAACGTCCCGCTCGAACCCGTGCTCAATCCGGACGGTCGCCGTCTCGTTTGCAGCGTGGAGATCGGCATGAACGCCGTGGATTTCCAAGTCTGGCGCGTGAACGTCGGCCGCGTGCCGGTGTATCTGTTGGACACCAACCTGCAACAGAACGAACAACATTTCCGCGACCTGACCACGCGTGTCTACGGTGGCGACAGCACCACGCGCATCATGCAGGAAATCCTGCTGGGCGTCGGTGGCGTCCGCCTGCTCCGCGTCTTGGGCATTGAGCCCTCCACATTCCACATGAACGAAGGCCATGCCGCCTTCCTGACCTTGGAACTGATCCGCGAAAAAATCGCTTCCGGCAAAAAATTCGAAGAAGCCCAAGCCTTGACCAAGAAGGAATGCCTGTTCACCACGCATACCCCCGTCGAGGCCGGCCACGATCGCTTCAGTCCCGACCTGATGAGCTACGCCATGCAGCGTTATCTTTCGCTGCTGCCCGTCAAGTTCAGCGAGATCGTCGCCCTGGGTCGCGTTGAACCGGAAAACGCGCAGGAAACGTTCTGCATGACCGTGCTGGCCCTCAAGCTTTCCCGCGCCGTGAACGGCGTGAGCGAGTTGCACGGCCAGATCAGCCGCGAAATGTGGCAGCATCTCTACAACGTCCCGGTCGAAAAAGTTCCGATCGGCCACATCACGAACGGCATCCACCTCCTCGGCTGGATGAAGGGACCCGTCCGCCAGTTCTGGCGCAAAAAATTGACCGAAGGCTCCAATGGCGAAGCGAAGCTGCTCCGCGATAAATTTGGCAACAACTGGGCCGCCGCCATCAATAGCGCGGATTTCTGGCAAAAGATGACGGACCCGGAATTCGTCTCGGACGAAGAACTCTGGGCGCTGCGCTACAAGCTGCGTCGCGAGCTCATCGAATTTGCCCGCCGCCGCCTGCTCTTGCAGAACCAGCGCCTCACGCAGGGCGACTACATCCGCTTCGATCACCTGCTCAATACCGATGCGCTGACCATCGGCTTTGCCCGCCGCTTTGCGACGTACAAACGCGCGCCGCTGATTTTTCAGCAGTTCGAAAATATCGTGAAGCTGGCCCGTGACAAGCAGCGCCCGGTGCAGTTCATCTTCGCCGGCAAGGCCCATCCGCGCGATAACGACGGCAAACGTTTCATCCAACAGATCATCCATCTGAGCAAGCACAGCGAATTGACCGGCAACTTGGTGTTCCTGGAAAATTACGACATTCACGTCGCCCGTCAGATGGTCGCCGGGTGCGACATCTGGCTGAACAACCCGCGCCGTCCGCTCGAAGCCTCCGGCACCAGCGGCATGAAGGCCAGTTGCCACGGCTGCCTCGGCTTCAGCATCATGGACGGCTGGTGGCGTGAAGGCTACGACGGCACGAACGGCTTCGCCATCAGCGATGATTCCCATTCCTCCGACGTCGCCGAGCAAGATCGCGTGGACAGCGCCAACTTGTACCAGACGCTCACCGAGCAGGTTGTGCCCATGTTCTTCAACCGCGATGGCCAGGGCATCCCGCGCGAATGGATCAAGCGCATCCGCAGCAGCATGGCCACGCTCGTCCCGCAATTCACCACCGACCGCATGGTCAAGGAATACACGAACAAGTATTACCTGACGAAGTAAGCCGATAATCACAATTCCAGACGCTTCGCAACTGACTCGCAGTTTTCGAACTGCGCGAAGCGTCTGGAGTGCGGTCGCTTCAGCGCCGCTTTTTTCACAGCTTCATCGGGGCAAAAGAGAGCATTCGTTCCAGACTAGACATCCCCACCACCTCAGGCCTACTCTCACCTTATGATTAGGCCACGGCTTGACCAGTTTCATAAAGCAGGATTGAGAGCATCGAAATTACGGTTCAATAATCTGGCGATGCTGATATTGCTGCTAATGGGCAGCTATATTTCAGTCACGTTGACTGCCACAATTTGGACCAGCATGGAGGGAGTTAGTTTGGTTGAGCAAGTTCCTATCAGTTGCAAAGCGATCGCGGTTTTTGCGGATGTTATTTGGTTCGCTACCTGCATTGTCTTTGGCAAGCCCATCGCTATTTATGCAAGTCAACAGATTTGGGAATTGGGTCTTTTGTTCTTCTGGCCGATGATGCGCTTTTACAACGTCATCATGCTTCGTCGTCGTTTGGTTATCGTCGTCGTTGCCATCACGGTAGCCATGGTGACTCTTGGCACGCTTTCAATGCGTCCAATATATTCAGCCACCTGCACCATCAAAGTGGAGATGGATGCTCACGCCTGGTTAGAGATGGGTGCGCATGCCCGGTAAAGCCAAAAAGAAATGACCTTGCCACCCTACAAGTCGCAGGGCTCAACCCGTTCCCACCCAGATAAATTCTTTACAGCTTTTCCACAAATCCGCAAAGTATAGGGGTGTTGACCGCAAGTGATTCCCGAAAGCAGACGCCGCCTCCCGCCGCGACCGCAAGGGTTCCAGATAAATTTTCAGAAGACTGCCAGGCCGCCCTCAAGCGGTCGCAAAACTACCTTTTGTCCGTCCAAAGTCCCGAAGGTTATTGGGTTGGTGAATTGATGGTCGATTCCACGCTGGTATCGGACATGGTCGCTTACCATCACTGGGATCGCAGCGTGGACAAGGAATGGGAACGCAAGGCCATCAACCACATCTTTTCGATGCAGTTGCCGGATGGCGGTTGGAATATTTATCACGGCGGCCCGTCGGAAGTGAACGCCACCATCAAAGCCTACCTCGCGCTCAAGCTCGCCGGCGTGCCCGTGACCGATCCGCGCATGTTAAAAGCCCGCGCCCTGGCACGCGCCTTCGGCGGCATCCCGCGCATGAACACCTTTTCCAAGCTGTACCTTGCGCTCATCGGCCTGTTCCCGTGGGAATACGTCCCCACCATCCCCTGCGAAGTCCTGCTGATTGGCAAATGGTTCCATGTAAATTTCTGGGATATGAGCAACTGGTCCCGCGCCATGCTCGTGCCGCTGGCCATCATCAACCACTACAAGCCCACGCGCCCGGTGTCGGTCACCTTGGATGAATTGTATCCCGAGGGCATGCACGAACGTGACCTGGCGCTCGCGCCCGACCCGGAACGGATATCGCTCCGTAATTTCTTCCTCTGGCTCGACCGCCTGCACAAGCTCGCCGAATGGTTCGCCGAACACAGCATCCATCCCTTCCGCAAAACCGCGTTGAAAAAATGCGAACAGTGGATGCTCGAACGTTTCGAAGGCAGCGATGGTCTGGCCGCAATTTTTCCCGCGATGCTGAATTCCATCATCGCCCTGAAAGTTCTCGGCTACAAAAGTGACAACCCCATTCTCCAACGCGAAGAACGCGAACTGAAACGGTTACAGCATGAGACCGCTGATAGCGTCCGCATCGAGCCCTGCTTCTCACCGGTATGGGATACGGCCATCGTGGCCATCTGCCTGCGCGAATCGGGTGTGCCGGGCGATCATCCGCAAATGAAACGCGCCGGGGAATTTTTAATAGAGAAAGAAATCCGGTTCGCCGGTGACTGGATCCACAAGAATCCCGCGAAGGTCGAACCGAGCGGCTGGGTGTTCGAGTACGCCAATAAATGGAATCCGGACGTCGACGATACCGCGATGGTCTTGCTCGCCCTGCGCCTGATCCCCACGGACGACCTGGCGAAGCGCGACGAATGCTTCAAGCGCGGCCTGAAATGGATGATGACCTTCCAGTGCAAAGACGGCGGCTGGGCGGCGTTTGACAAGGATTGCACCAAGAACATCCTCGAAAAAGTTCCGTTCGCCGATCATAACGCGATGCTCGATCCCGAGTGCGCCGACATCACCGCGCGCATTTTGGAATTGCTCGGATACGAAGGCTGGAGCCTCAGCCACCACCAGATCCGCGAGGCGCTGGATTATGTCAAAGCCCAGCAAGAGGCCGATGGCTCCTGGTACGGTCGCTGGGGCGTGAATTATATCTACGGCACATGGCAGGTTCTGCGCGGCATGCGCGCGCTGAATCTCGACATGAACGAAAACTGGCTCCAACGCGGCCGCAAGTGGCTGGAAAGCGTCCAACTTCCCGATGGCGGCTGGGGCGAACGTTGCAACACCTACGACGATCCTGTCTTCAAAGGCCAAGGTCCGAGCACCGCCTCTCAAACCGCCTGGGCCATCATGGGCCTGTGCGCCTTCGACGATCCGGAAAATCCTATCTTGAAACGCGGCATCGAATATCTCTGCCGCACCCAGAACGCCGACGGTTCCTGGACCGAGCATGAAACCACCGGCACGGGTTTCCCCAAAGTGTTTTATCTGAAGTACGACATGTATCGCAATGCCTGGCCGTTGCTCGCGCTGGCGACCTACCAGCAGATCAGCGAACGCGCGGCGAAGAAAAACGGAGCGGCCAGATAGTCCATGGGCTGGCTTCACAAAAAAGTTATCCGTCCCCTGCTTTTTCAGCAGGATTCCGAACGCGCCCACAACGCCGTTGTCAACCAGCTTGCCCATATCAGCCGCGATGCGTTCTTATGTGGCCTGGTCGAAAAAATGTACGGCTCGCCGGAACTGCCGACGCAAGTGTTCGGTCTGAAATTTCCCAATCCGGTCGGTCTCGCCGCCGGTATGGACAAGCACGCCGCCGCCGTGCCGGGCTGGGCCGCCCTCGGTTTTGGTTTTTGCGAACTTGGTGGTGTGACGTGGTACGCGCAGGATGGCAATCCCAAGCCGCGCATGTTCCGCGCCATTCCCGATGAGGCCGTGATCAACCGCATGGGATTCAACAATTCCGGCGCCGAGGCTGTCGCCAAAAAACTGTCCGAATGGAAACAATCCGGTTGCTGGCCCGCGCATCCCGTCGGCATCAACCTCGGTAAATCCAAGATCACGCCGCTGGAAAAAGCCGCTGAAGATTACGCCAATTCCTTCCGCGCCTTGCGCGATCTCGCCGATTTTTTTGTCGTCAACGTCAGTTCGCCAAACACGCCCAACCTGCGCCAGCTTCAGGATAAAACCGCGTTGAGCGAAATTTTCATGGCCTTGCAAGCCTTGAACAGCGGCCATGATCGTACGCCGAAACCGATTCTGGTCAAAGTCGCCCCCGACCTTTCCTTTGGAGCACTTGATGAAATTGTAGAACTGGTAAAACCCTGCCAAATCGCCGGCATCGTCGCCACAAACACAACCATCTCCCGCCCGCAATCAAATGATGCGGCGTTGCAAAAAATTTACACCGAAACCGGCGGCTTGAGTGGCAAGCCCCTGCGTGCCCGCAGCACGGAAATCGTCCGTCATCTTTATAAGCAGACCAACGGCCAGCTACCGATCATCGGCGTAGGCGGCATTTTCAGCGCCGACGATGCCTGGGAAAAAATCACCGCCGGCGCTTCGCTCGTGCAATGCTACACGGGCTTGGTCTACGAAGGCCCCGCTCTCGCCGGCAACATCGTGCGCGGGCTCGAGAAAAAAATGTCCGCCGTCGGCCTCAAACACATCCGCCAAGCCGTCGGCACCGCCGCTTAATCCCCCCCCGGAGCGCGGCATTTATGCCGCTTCGCTGTGCCCAACGGTTGCGTGTCCGGACGTGAAGTAATGATAATCCCTCCAAAAAACTCTTACGGCTGCGGCTGCCCCGCCATCTGCCAATGCTTGATGGCATTCACCGGATGAATCAGCATGATGATGTTCAACGTCAGATTGTCCCGGATCCAAAATGCACAGCCTACTTCCATCACAATCACCGCCACCACGCTGACCACCGGCTTCACCCAGCAAGCAAACAGAAACCCCAAAGCCATCATCAAAACATCGCTCATCGAATTCAAAACGCTATCACCCGTGTAACCGAGCGAAATGGTGGACTCCCGATATCGGTTGATGATGATCGGTGAATTTTCCAGCAACTCCCACCCCACCTCCACGCCTAGGGCGATCAACAGGCGCTTTTCCACAGGCAGCTTGCGCGCCACCAGCCATAACAGTGCATAAAAAGAGATGCCATGAACGATGTGCGAAAATGAATACGGATCGGCCAGGCGCTGGGAATTTTCACTGCTCCAGATGCTGCCTTCCCAAAACCCGAACCGCCCATCCGGCCCAAAAAATAAACGCCCCATGGAGAGTTCCACCCCCGCCAACATTATGAAGGCACCGATAAAGATCAAGATGACGTGCGACGATTTCAAGTGTTGATGCCCTCCAGCTTACCTCCCATTCAACACACCGCAACGCACAACTTCAAACCTCACGGCATCATTCCGCGATAATAGCGGCTGGGATACGCGATGGCATTGGATTCCACGATGGAGATGAATCCGTTCGTATCTGCAACATTCGTTGAAATAGGGGTCCAATGGATCAAGTCAGACGAGGCTTGCAGCACAAATGTCTGGCCCGGCGTACCGTTCAAGGTGGCTTGAAGCGTGCCATCAAACTTCGGTGGCGAGATGCTGATCTTGCCGATGGTCGGTGCATTCGTGGCCACAACCACGATCGTCTGGCTGATGCTGTTCGTGCTGGCGTTAAAGTTGCCCGCCGGATCGGCGAATTCAGCCGTGACCATCACGCTGCCGCTGCCCAATGCAGCCGCCGGCACTACCAAAGTCGTCGCACCGTTGGTGAGATTCACCGCGCCACTAATCGCATTGGTGCCATTAGATTTGAAACGTACCAGTCCCGTCGGAGCCGCGGCGCCGACATTGATGGCGCTCACCTTGGCCAAAAAGGTGATGCTTTGGTTGGTGCGCGCCGGGTTCAAACCCGAAATCACGAGCGCTACCGTTCCCGCCGGATTGACCGTCAACACCCCGTTGCTGAAGCCAAGCGTATAGTTCGCCGCAGTCAAAGTTCCTTTGGCGATACTGATCGGATAAGCGCCAACGGCGCTGTTCGTTTTTGCCGTTGTCGACAAGGCCGGATTGCCCGTTGTGGTGGTGGCTGCGGTCTCACCATTGACGAAGCCGGAAAATGAAAAGGTCAGCACCGGGTTGGTCGTTCCAAACGGACGGGAAAGGCTGTCAGCCGCGACCAAAAGTTTTGCCGCCGTGATGTTGGCCGCCGTGTTGGCGTTGGTATTTTGCAAAGTGTAATTGCCCGCATCCGTCCCTGAAACAGCTATGCCGGTGACGGTGATGGCGCGATTGGTGCCAACCGGACTGCTGGCAAAATTTGCGCTGGTAAAACTGTCTGCCAACACATCACCGCTAAAATGATTATCTGTCAATGTCGCCATAGCCACCACTGTGCCGTCATAGACCTTGTTAGCCCCCTTGGCCGTGACTGTAAGATTGGCGGCTGTGATAGTCGCCGTGCTCGGCGCAGGCTGGACCAATGCGTAATTTCCGGCATCGGCACCACTGATAACCAGCCCTGAAATCGTGACTGTTTTACCAGGGCCAATATTTTTGCTCGCGAACACGCCTTTGGCATTCGTAGTAACCAATACCACCAAATCATTTGTCAACACGCCGACCAGGACAGCCCCGCCCAGATCCAACCCGGCGGTCGTCTTGGCATCGTAGACTTTATTGGTCGCAGTGACGCCAGAAATAGTCAGCGCAGCAGCCGTGATATTGGCCAAGGTCGCGGCGTTGGTGTTCACCAAAGTATAATTTACCGCGTCCGTCCCGGAGATCGTGATGCCAGAAACCAACACCGGTTTGCCGGCGCCGATATTTTTATTCGTGAAAGCGGCGGACGCATAACTGTCGGTCACAATATCGCCAGCAATGTGATTATCAATGAGTGTAACGGTGGCTGCAGCCGTGCCATCATAAACTTTGTTAACACCTTTGGCCGTGACTGCGAGGCTGACGGCGCTGATGCTCGCCGTCGTCACGGCTTGCGTCAGCACATAGTTACCCGCGTTTGTTCCGCTGATGGTGAAGCCGGTGATGACGACCGTCTTTCCCACGCCGACGTTTTTGTCCGCAAAAGCTCCCTTGGCCGCAGCCGCACTCAAAGTCACCACATCCCCGCTCAAAATACCGACCGGCACAGCATTGCTCACATTGATCGTCGCGGTGGTTTTGGCGTCATAAATCTTGTTGCTGGCCGTTATGCCTGATGCCGTCAGAGCCAATTTTGTAACTGTCACCGGCAATACCGGCGACGTGCTCGCGGTAAAATTCGTATTACCACCAAAAGCGGTCGTGAAGTTATGCGTCCCCGCCAGCAACCGGTTCGTCGTGGTGAAACTGGCCTGCGCCGATGCGTTCAATGCCGCCGTGCCAAGCACCGTGCT
>DASZCA010000104.1:0-18108 GCA_035943555.1 Verrucomicrobiia bacterium | reverse complement strand
GGTGGATTGGTTTTCCATCGGTTCGCGGTTAGGTTGGCCTGGCTTTCAAGGAAAGCGCCAGAGGACTGGCGCACTCCAGGACGCTGGCGCGGGGATGGATGCAATGGGCCGTATTGCCTGTTTTTTTGATTTTCGAAAATCTTTAAAAACCCCAGCAAATAGGCCGAAAGCGGCTCCGGGAAATTTTCCGACACACCATTTATCGCCAATAGTGATTAAGAGCAGGTGGTTTAAGAAGCCCGAAAGAGGCCAAACAAGCCCGAAAGAGGCCGAATTACAAGGGTTTCAGCAGCGAGCGCCCCAAAACCGAGGTTTCAGAAGAAAACCTAGCCCGAAGGCCGATTTTGAAAAGGTTTGTACTCCAATCTGGCCGGATTTGCATTTGGGGTGCCATGGGGTTTAACGGGCCATTACAGGCCGGTTAATTCCGATTCCGGGCCAGCGGCGTGTAGACCAGCATCGACCCGTTGGATCGGCACCAGGCCAGCGCCGTCTCAGCCTTGGGAAAGGGCATCGCCTTGGCTGAGCGCCGGCCGAGTCGGTTGGTCACCAGCAACGCCGTGGTGTTCCCTTCTTTATAGAACATCGTTTTCTTGTCCGTCGCGGGGTTTGCCATATTCAAAAGGGGTTAGGTTCGGTCTCTTCCTGCTCTGCTTGGGCCAAGGCGGCGAGCACGGCGGGCGGCAACGTCACCTTGGCCTTTTTCCGGCAATGCGTCGCGCAGAAACACTTCACACCGGCCCTGATCTTCATATCGTGGATGGAATCACCGGCATCGTTCCGTGCCGTGTTCAAACGGGCGGTCAAAGTCATCCTGATCTGGTCAAGCTGACTCGGCCATTCCTTTTGATCGCCGGTCGAAGCATCCGTGACGAAGATCGGCCGCGTGTCCAGGTCCATGATCGACATCTCACGGGCCGGCCGGTCCAGTTTCCACCAACGGCTCTTGTCCTCGATGATCGAGGTGATATACGCACGCACATCTTCGATATACAACTCCAGGCAAGGCACGATCTCGGTCAATATCTGGTTGCGGATCACCCGGCCGTCATTGATCGACCCGTCATCCGCCTCGCGAGCGGCCTGAAGGTTCGTTCCTTGGGCAACGCCCAACTCGGCCAGCACCTTGGTGAAGCCGGCAACGCGATCCACATCCTTCAACGATTGAAAACCGCACCGGGCGAGCAATTCTTTTCGGTGGCCGTCGATTTGCACCGCCGTCAGCCCGGCTTCGCGGGTCCAGTTGTTGATGCGGCACGTCGCCGCCCATTCTCGCCAGAATCTCTGAACCTGTGCCGTGGAAAGTTTCATGAGTTTCTGTCTATGTGCGTCCAGCGCGTGCCTGGAACGGTCGGGATCGGCCACAGCACAAACGGCCCGTTGCGTTTTGGTTGGAGAACAAACCAGCGTTGCGGACAGCCGGTAATCATGATCCGTTCCCAATGCTCGGCCGTCACCTGGTGATGGCGTCCGCAGGCTGTGCACGGTTCGTTGGTGGTGGCCGCTGCGCTCATGGGTATTTAACCAGGCCAATGCCCTTGTTGAACCGTTTCACATGCGCCCCGTGCGCCTCACAGTAGCGCAAACGATTTACCTCACGGCACGTCGCCGGCTCATTGCAACGCTGCTGCTTGCCGTCCTCCCTCATGATGTACTGGCAGCAATCCGGATCGGCATCGGGGACGGGCTGGCGCTCCGTTACAACCTGCAACGGATGTTTGAAATCCAGGTCGACGCAATACCGCCGCCACATCCGGTCGATCACTGCGATCCGGCCTTTGGAAAACCAGTTGGTCGGCTGGCCGGCTTCCATCCAGCTCGCAAAAAATCCCGTCTCAAACTCGTCCAGGACAATGGGGTTCTTACTACGCTGGTCGTTGTCCAGTCGCATCAAAAACAGATAGCATTGCTCGTTGGTGATCATATTCCACCGATGGATATGCCGAACTTGTTGAAATGTTCCAGGCTGGTCGCCCGGATACTGCACCGCTTCCACCCTTTCCGATCCAAGGCACCGCCAAGTTGCGCGATGACCATGCGGTACCGATCCACGGGCACGGTCGCCATGGCCAGCGGATCGGCGTCGGCCTCCGCTTGAGCCAGCGCCTTGGCTCTGGCCTTGATCAGTTTGTTCCGGAGCTTGCGCACGTCGCTCCGTTCCATAAACAAGCCGCCCTGGAAAATCTTCTGCACGGTATCTTGGTGCTCCAATTCTCCAGGGCTGCTGACGATGACGGCTGTGTTGTTCATGACGGGCGGATGGCCTTTTCAAAATCCAAGGTAAGAAAATGCGGTGTCAGACCGCCGACACTGGAAAGCAATATCGGCTGTCCGGCCTTGAGCAGTTCGATCTCGTCCGGCGATGGCTTCCACGCCACCACGACCACGTCAGAGCCGTCGAGTGATCCGCCAGCCACTTTCCCCAGGTATGCAGGGATTGTCAGGCACTGCGAACCGTCCAATTCGGGCGGCGGGCCGAATCGTGCGTTAGCCTGGGGAAAGGTGACGGGTATCATATCAGTCGCTCTCCACCATTGCTTCGACGAGTTTTGAGATGAGCTTGTTGATCAGCTTCTCCACGTCGCCGGCCACGCGCTTCAGCACGACCACATCACCCGCGCCATCGATCTTGCAACCGAGCTTCGCCAGTTCCACGGCCGTGAGCGTGCGCAGGCCGTCCTTGTTCACCGCCTCCGTTTTGCGGATCAGGGTGTCGATGTCATCCTTGCGATGCTTCTTGATCAGCGCGATGACCGTTTCTTCGTCTTCAAACTCCAGTTTGCCGTTGCTCACGGTGTAACCGACCTTCACGCCGTGAACGGTGATGGTGCGCGGCTGCTTGAATAACCCTGGTGCCGATTCGATCAAGCTGTGCAACTCCGCCTGCCGGGCCGCGACGATGGATGCCTGGTGTTTGATACCGCGCAGATGCTTTTTCTTCACCGCCTCCAGGTCGGCCTCCAGATCGGCGATGTTTCCTTCCAGCACGGCGCTTTCATATTCAAAGCCCTCACAGGCTTTTTCGATTTGCCCCAGCGTCACGTTTCGTCCGCCGATATTTTCCAATGTACTGATCATGTTGTGTCCTTTGGTTGTTGGTTGTGGTTAAAAAAGCAGTGCCGCGACGATGGCGGCGATGAGGCAGAGCAACAGAAGGCCGTCCGCTGTCCATTCGAGCGGCGTGCCCAGGTCGCGCAAGGTGCCGATGGGGCGGCGGAAAATATTTTTCATTTGGTCCCCTTGGTTGAGGTTTCGAGCGCTTCCAGCCAGCCCACGGCCACGGCGGCGACCTGGATCAACTCTTCGAGCAGATGGGCATCAGCAGCGGCCCATGCCTTGGTGCGGTTCGTGTTCCGAACCTGTTCAAGTGTGTCGATGGCCTCGGCCACTTCCCCGACCTCTTCCACCAGCACGCGCAATTTGCGTTGCACACAAACCGTCAGGCTGGAGCAATTGAAGGTCAGCTTGCCGGTGCGGAATAACTCTTCCTGCCGATCCCGTTCCGCATTGACCTTGGCCTCCCATTGTTTTTCACCCAGGCAAACGATCCACCCAGCGGCGAAGCCGAGAATCCGGCGCAGGTGGGCGCGGGTCCAATCCAGGTCATTGCGGTAGGCGGCGAGCTGGCCCACGCCGACCGTCAGTTGCGCCAGCAAACCGTCCGCGCTCTGGATGGTTGCTGTGCTGAGAAACGCCCTGCCGGAATCGGCATCAGAGCGCGGGATCGCGAGGACGCTGGCACGAAGTTTTTTGGCGGCGTTCATTTGCTCCTCCGTTCGATGATGCCCAGGCACGCTTCGCAATTCACCGGCCCGATGTCAGCCTGCCAGGCATAGGCTGACTTCGCTTGATGGCCACCGCCGCACAGCGGCGTGCCGTCTGGGCGCTCCGCATGCACCTTGTGGTGTGCCGACTTGGTCACGCCCTTGCGGGGCATTAAAACGAGCTGGTGTGTTGCCATAATTAGTCTCCTCTGGTTAATTGGTGTGAGTTGGCTGGTTAGTCCATTTCCAGATCCCATCCGCGCAACAGCTTGGTATGCGCAACGCGGATCGCCCGTTCGTAGTTCAACGGCTTGTGCGAGGTCGCCTTGATCTCGGCGGCGAGCTTGAATTGCTTGTACACCGAGCGGTAAAGCCCCTCGTGTTGGACGATCTGTTTGCCCAGGTCGATGACCGTGTCCAGTTCGCCGTTGATGTCCGGCATCAGCGATTTGGCGAGGTGCTCGATTAACTGGCGCGGGCTGTCGGGAATGATCTCGTCCCAGAACTGGATACGGCTGAAGCGTTGGGTGTCGCTCATTAGCAGATCATGCATCTGCTGCGTGCCGACCAGGGCGATGGGGATTTGCGTCTCCTCCCAAAAGTCCACGACCCATTGCAACGCCTTCTTGGTGAGTTTGTGCGCGTCGCCGATGATCAACATGCGGTCCGAGCCGGTCATTTTCTGCACCATGAACTGCGCCCGCTTGGTCTGATAATCGTAGCCGGCTGAACCGATGGCTTTGAACAGCGCCGATTCCAAACTGCCTTTGTCATTGTTCCAGCTCCGCACCTGGAAATGGATCACCGTGTTATTTTCCTTGGCGTACAATTCCTCGCCCCGTGTCTTGCCGCCGCCCGATGACATCACGATGCAACCGATCTCATTCAGCTTCCGAAGCGTGTCCAGGGCCACATGCAACCGCTTGGCCTCGCCCGTCATGATCGTGGTCACGCCGCTGGCTTTGCGGCGGGCCTCATTGCGAAACCAGTCATCCAACTTTTTGTGGAAGTTATCCAGGTCACCGGCGAACTCCACCCCGTTGCAAAACTGGCTGACGTAGCTGGTGTTCACGCCCAGCCGCTTGGCCATTTTGTTGTTGCTGTATTCGTCCTTCTTCGGGCCGGCCCGCAATTCGAGCAGGCGTGTACGAAGTGTCTGGTTGAACTTTGGCACGATGGCCACTGCCGTTTCTGTTGTCGCGTTTTCTGTTGTCATAATCCTCTGGTTTTGGTTGTGTGGTTTGATCGCCGGTTAATTCATCAAGACAAGGTCCTTGGTCGCTACAAACGTGGCGTAGTCAGCGCCGCATGGGCATTGCAAGCCAACCTCCATTGATCCTTCATCATCTGGCGTGGTCCGGTCAGTCCGGGCCTTGAGGTCTTCGATGTTCAGTTCCTTGCCGCATTTTTCGCATTTCATAATTATCCTCTGGTGTTTTTTGTGGTTAATTACCCAGCGCCTCGTTGGCTATGCGCTCAAGCTCGGCACGGGTTTCTTTTCTCTTTTTCGTTGCTGCTTTCTCGCCCTTGACCGCGCTTAGTCGGTTGGCCACGGGTGAAGAAATGGGTTGGTGCGAGCCATCTGTTTTTGGCTGGGCGACCGTGATAAAGCCTGCGTTGTGGGTGCGCATCGCCGTCAGCTCGGCACGTTCGCCGGCTGCCAGTTCGTTAGCGCGGGCCTGCGCCGTGTTTAGCGCGTGCTTGGAGTGTTTGATCGCGGCCTTGAGCGACTCGTCATCATTGACCAGGCCACAGCGCAGCCAGGTGCCGAGGATGCCGCCCCGGCCATCCGTGATGGTGAGGAAGCGCGGATCATCGGGATGAAAGTAACAAAGCACCTTGAGGCCCGGTGCCAGCTTGAATTGATCGGCCGGCGCGGTGAACCGCAGTTTCTTGCCTTCGTGCGTCAAATGGATCTCGCCGTTGTCCTCGACCGGCCGTGTCCGCTGGGTGTGTTCATAGAAGGCGGCGATGACCTCTGGCGAAACACGGGTCCATTCATTTACCGGCTGAACCAACTTGGCAGCGCGTTCCATCGGCGACTCATTCCTTGCGCGGACCGTGCAGTCGTGGCTCGGCGGTGGAGACGCCTGCCAGATGTCATTCGCGGAATCGTGCCATTCCACGATCTGATCAAACCCTTCGCAGTTATGGTCCGTGCGCTGGTTCTGGAGGCGGAAAACTTCAAACAAACCCGCCCGCGCTTGCGCGAGCGTAAGCACGGGATATTGCAAATTCTCGCGGTCCTCGGCGCGATGGTTGGTCCAGATCGCCACGGCTTCTTTCTCCCGGTCCGCGATCTCCGTGGGCCGCTTCGCGTAGCTCGCGCCGATCTGGCCGGGGAAATGCGCCGTCATCATGTGCATCAGCCGGTTGAGGCTTTCCAGCATCGCCTTGGCCTTGGAATTGCCGACCGCCTTTTCCCAATAGTCGGCGGATGACTTGCCGCCGATCATGCTGGCCATCTGGAAATCAACCCGTCCCGGCAACATTTCGGTCAGCGCCATCCGCATGGCGGCATCGAGCGTGGCGGTGCCGTTCTCCAGCACCAGCGTCATCAACCAGGGCGGCATGCCGTAGGTTTCAAACATCCACGCCGTGAGCTGCTTCATGTCTTGCAGCTTCAGATGTTCCTGGCTGCCGTCATCCCGTGCGCGGGCTGGCCGCATGCCGAAGCCCAGGAGCATCGTCGTCGCCACGTCGCGGGCCACGAGCAACCAAAGATCACAGATCTGGCCCGTCGCCGTATCGATCACGCGGAAGTCACAGCGCACGTCATCGAACTGCACCATCTCCATGAAGCGGAGCGTCGTGCGTGTAGCGTGAACTTGGGCGAGAAACTTGCGGGCATCCGCGATGCCGTGGTGGCGGAGCGCCTTGGTCGCCTTCGTGAATTTGGCGCGGGCCTTGAGCTGGCGGCGGATGTTAGTCACATGCCAGCCGTCAGGGAGAACAGACCGCATGCGCTTATCCCACTCCGCTTCGTAACCGGGAATGACTTCAGCCTGTCCCTTGTGTGTTCGACCGGTCGCCCATTGACGATGAATGGAGTTGATCGCCTGCTCGCCAGAATCATCGCGCTTAAAATCGCCCATGCGGGCGGCGACATAATCCAGAAAAGCATCCGAGAGACCGCGCTTCGTCGCCTGCCAGAGCGGGCCGGCCTTGGCGCGGTTCACCAGGCACAACCAATCTTGCTGGTCCATCCAGAAGTCGAACTTGGCGCGGAAAGTCTTGAGCGGTTTAAACTCGGTATAGATCAGCAACGCCTTCTCGCACGCCGGCTGCACCTTGAGCTTGCCCTTGCCCGTCGCCAGATCGCGGACGTAGAAACATGCCGCTTGCAAACGGCGCACCGTATTGCGCTGATCCAGCGGGAGCCGGTGAAAGAGCGGCTGCTCCAATTCCCATTTCGGCACCGCCACTTTGCGGTTTTCCAGATACGTGCGGACGTCTGCAATCGGCTGGGCCATGCCGGCCAATTGCTGCCGATCATCGGCTCCACGTGGAACAATCAGCGCGGACGGCTGCGCCAAAACCAAACCGGAAGCCAATCCGGACACGGACCCGCACGCGACCGCAGGTAATATGTTTTGATCGGGCGCATGGCCCGTGCCGGATAAATTGTGAATCTCTGAAATCATGGGTTAGAGAATTGCCGCGAGCATCTGGATCAGTTCCTGTTTTTCCAAAATGTAGGTGGCGGCGTTTTCGTCCGAACTCAGTTGCATGCGAGCCAGGCAAGGAAAGCCTTGGAGCGGCTCGGAGCGGTAGCTGATGTGGTTTTCTTTTTCAAACCGCTTCATGTCCCGCTTGCCGCGAATCACGGTCCAGCCCTCGACGATGTACATCGGTTCGCTCATTTTTTACCTCCATAGTTTTTTATTCCTTGCGACTTGCGATATTCATTCACGGCATGGCGGGCACTTGTGATGGCGTCCGATTCTGATGCGTATACCCGTGATGTCCGTTCGCCAAGCAACTCAACACCGCTAACTGAAATGGTGAGCTTGAATTGATTGAAGGCTGGCTCGGTGATATTGATGCAAATCATTTGCCACCTCCTGGCGTCCATTGAAATACCGTGCAGCCATAACGAGTTTTCCGGATCGGACGAAACCCGAGGCTTGTGTAGAAGCGGTGCAGTGCTTTCCGTTTGCGCGGATCAGGCACGGCGGTCAGCTCGATGGGCTGGCCAAGCTTCTGCAAGTCGCGCATCGCGCCGGTGCCCAGCCCGCGACCTTGCAGATCAGGCGCGACCGTTAAATGATTCACCTCGATTTTCTGGCGGCGACGCGTGATAAACAGCACCACGCCGTTAGGTGTGTTACGAACGATCACTTGCCACCTCCGTCGATAGCCATGCCAAGCGCATTTCTGAAAACAACTTCCTCTACATCCGTGGAATACGAGGCGATTGCAAGGCAGAGGTAGCCAAACTCGACCGGCTTAAGCTGGTCGGAAATTTTAAGGACGTGATCGGCTGAAACCCTTCCGCCCTGCTTGGCCAGATCATACGCCAGCATTTTTAGTTTTGTCCTCACTTGCCACCTCCGTGCTTGATGTATCCGCGAGCGGTCTCCATGGCCTTGTCTAGGGCAGCCAGTTCCGGCGTGCCGGCGATCTCGCCGAGGCCCGCATCATCCGCCATCTCGGTGAGCCAATCGGCGATCTCCTGGGCTTTGAGCTTCCGCTCCGTGATGCGTTCTTCGCGCTCGCGTTCTTCCGCATTGGCGCGTTGCTCTTTGCTGGCACCGCCCTGGCCCTGGAGACGGCCGGCCTTTTTTTTGACAGAGCCATCGGCCTGCTCCTCGGCCTGTTTAAAATCCATGAACAGCTGGCGCTGGGTTTTGTTATCGACGAGCGCAAAGATTTGCTCCCGCAACGGTTTTGCCTCCTCCGGAATTTTTTTATCCGGCAATAGCAGCAACCCGCCATAGCTCAAATTCCCACCGCGTGGGAATTTGGAAAGCGTCTCGAAATACTGTTCCAATGAGGGAATGCCCACGCTTTCCAAAACGCCCTTCGTTAAATCCATGAAATTGGTAAGGGCCGCTGATGCCTTTGCCTTGCCCGTCTCACTGTCCGGACGGCACAGTTTCGGCGCATGCGCCGCGAGCCATGTGCCCCATTCGCCATGCTTGAGCTTCTTCTCCTTGATCTCCCAGGCGAATAGACCAAGCGCCACAATCCGGCGCATGCCGTTCTGCGCTTCCGTGAACAGCTTGGTCAGTTGCTTAGCCGTCGCGGCATCATCCCCACCGAGCAGTTTTGGAACGAACGCCGGATTGGTCGGCTTCATGACTTCCACTGCCGTGCCGCTGTGGGAATTCAAAACTGTGACTTCTTGGGCTGCCCGTTGCGCAGCGGGATGCGCGGCTTTGATTTTCGCCCACCGTGCCTTTTGGGCTTCTTTGATTTGACGGCGAACGGCTGGACTGATCGGTAATTTTGGCGATTTGCTCATAGGGTTCTGATGATGGTCATGGGTTGAAATAGCGCGGGGTCGTACTTGAAATTGGGAGCGAGCCGGGCCAGCTCGCTGACGAGTGTTTCGGCATCGGCGCAGACGATCACGGTCTGCACGCCGTTCTCGACGTAGAAGGTGCCTATGCCCGCGAAGCCTTGGACCGGCGTCTTGCGTAGCACCATGCCTGCTTTGAGTTGGCTCATTTGCGACGCTCCTTCTCATATTTGGCCTGATAGATTTTCATCTTGGCCTTCTTATCCGTATTCCAAACGCGGATGGAGATTCCGCATTTGAAACACGTACCCATGAGGAACTGATGGCGACCTCCTTCGGGGCAGGTGTTGGTCTTGAGTGGTTTGTTGTTACTCATAGCATTCTTCCTTTAAGAAAAGCAGCCGCGCTGCTGCGCTTAACCTTCCAGTTGCGGCCGACCTTCGCGCCGGTGATCAGTTTTTTACGGATCAGCTCGATGATGGTCTGGTTGCTCACGCACCAAGCGCGTTCCAGCTGCGAGGAATTGAGGTGGAACGTTTCGTTCTCCAAACCGACGAGATTGGTCAGCAGGCAATCGGCGATGATGGTTTGCGGATCGGTGATGCCAGAGCCCCGGAGCGCACCGGCCCAGATGCGCAGCTCACGGCGGCGACCGTCGTCCTCCTCGCGGTCGGTGGTGGTGGAGAGGTCAAACGCCTGGAGATAGTCATCTCTCTTGTGATCCTCCAGGCGCTCGGTCACTTCTTCTGCCGTGATGCCGAGCACCGCCCTGGCCGTAGTCAGGTCCACGAGCCGCACCTCGTCTGCAATCGGCAGGACGAAACGGGTTTGTTTCATGGCGGCGGCGTTCATGGCGGGTTACCAAAAAATGCCGACGTCGGGGAAAAATTCCGCTTCACACTCCGGACAAATCGTGTCCGTGAAATCGATGCAGGTTATCGGGACGCACAATCCCTTGTGCCAGGCACCGAGCAAGCGATAGCTTTCACGTCCAATGCGCTTCACACACCATTTGCAGCGAGCGGCGGGAGCAACTTGCTCGGTGATGGTTTTTGCTTGAGTGCTCATTTACCTTCCTTCACAAGGCAGGACCAGTCGCCGGACGGTTGGTCATCCGATTCACCATCCATCCACTCGCGAGCGCCGCGTGCCGATTCGGCGGCGTAGCGAGACCAATCTTCAGAATCTTCTTTCGCATTGATCGCATCCTCGTCCATGTCCTCTTCCAGGACTTCGATCTGCGCATCGATGGCACCGTGATTGTCGTCGCCAAAGAATGACTTCGCCGGAATTTTCGGCTGCATGTCCTTCAGCTTGGTTACTTCAGTTTTGATCTCGTCGATTGTCTTCATTTAATTTCCTCTGGTGTGTTGTTTGGGTTTAGTCGCGGGTAGAAAATTTCTGGATGATCTGCTGGGTCGGCAGTTCGATGACCGGCGCTTCATCGCTCGGCGCGGGCAGGCAGACAAACTCACGGACCGGCTCAAAGCGGAGTGTCTCCAGCTTGGTGATCCCTTCCACGATGTCGCGGCAAGGGTTGGTGCTGATCTCGCGGATGGTTATCATGCGACCTCCTTTACCGGCTGGCGCCAGTGATCTTGCTCCAGCCAGCCGAACTGGATGGCATGGTTGTAGATGGTGTGGGTCGCGTCAGTGGTGCTGCCCCAGAGTCCCATGCCCTGGCCGATCTCAATGATCCGATGTGCGCGCTCACGGGGGGTGCCCTTCAAGCGGTTCCATTTGGACTGAACAAGCTTCGCGATTTTTTGGCGGCGTCCCTTGTTCATCTCATCGCGGGGAACTGAGTCCGGTTGCGTGAGGATTTTCCGTAGAGCCGAAACACGGGCAATCAAAGCGCGGTGACCGGGCCAATCAACTTTTTCAGATCCTTTGGGTTCGCGGTCTATCCATGATCGGTTTTTACTGAGGCGCGTTTGCTCCTCGGCAAAAAGTTCAGCTAGGGCGCGACGGTGGTAGGATGAAAGGTTCATGCAGCTTCCTTGGCTAATTCCTTTTTGATTGCTTGCCGCACCTCGGCACTGAATGACCGGCCGTTTTGGGCAGCTTTTTCTTGCAACGCTTTTTGAAGGGCTGCGGGAATGAGGATGCTGACCGGCACATGGTCTTTGAATGTCTTCTTTCGGTTCACGCACAAGGTATAATATTCAATATTATACCCGTCAACAAAAAAGTTGTTCGGATAATAAATTTTATTATACCTTCAGGAATGCCAAACCAGCCGGCCAAAGATACAGTGACAGCGTCATTCACGATGCCCGCAGATCTGTTGGCAACAGTGAAAGCCAAGGCTAAGCGCGAAATGACCAATCAATCCGATATCATTCGCCGTGCGTTGATGAATTATTTAAGCGCAGCAGAGCGTGCGGCGGTTCATGCGCAAATGGGGAGCATGGAATTTTCCACCCGTTTGGAACCAATTAAATCCCATGCCGATCTTAAGGCTGAAGCGGTACAAATTGTGGAAGCTAATTCCAAACATGATCCCAGTTTCCTGAAAAAGGCAAAGATCGCCGCAAAGAAGAATCAAGGTAGTAAGAAATGAACCCATCTTTTTCCAACCGCTTGAGATCGGCGATAAATTCGCACAATTCCTCTTCGGTCATATCGTTAATGATCTCCCTCAATTCATCATCCATAATTCCAGTTCTTCTATATCCGGTGTTCGGTATCGTGTCGCAGTTCAATATTAATGTGTCAGGTGCGCCCATTCTCGCAGGGGGGGTTGGACAAAGGCTGTCTAACCTAAAAATTTGAATGGAAAAGTTATTCACATGAAACTAACAATTTGCCTGGTCGCAGCCGTGACGCTGTTCTGCGGATGCAACCAGAAGCCCGTTCCGAGCATCGCGAAACTTGAGGCACAAAACGCCGAGATGTCAGCGCGATTGGATTCCTTAGAGCGTCTGGTTTCAACGAATTATACTTTGTTGAGAGACGTGGGTGAGATGGCGTCATTAACCCAAGGCACTGCCGAAGATTTGCTGAAAATGTCTGCCATCGACGGCAAACGCATCGGCGCATTGGAAACAAATGTTTTTCACTTAAAATGATCTGGCTCATCCTCATCCCTGGAGCGGTCTTGGTGATCTGGCTCCTGATCAGCGCCGCAGGACAAGGCGGATCACCGCCGCTGGGGCGGCACCGCACCGAAGGAATGAATCCAAATCCCCGATAATCGGGAATTTGAAATTTCTCTCGACGGCCTGCCCGCCGTTGTGATTAAGTCAGGGCACCGGAGCGCGACGCCGTCAAGCGCCCCGGTTTTTTATTAGGACCAGTCCCCGGCGCTGCCAGTCCGGCCCGGACATCCTCCGCCGTTTTTCTCCCGCCCTCCGGTTATGTTCGCCGCGAACATGAAGTAAATCCGTGTCCGTGGTTAACTCACCACCGTGTACGCGACTACAGTTCAAAAACTCAAAACCTTCCGGCCCATTGGGCACACCTCTGGTTTGCCGTCGCGGGCAGTCATCGTGTCCGGTGGGCCGGTTCTTAACCGGCAGTTAACTACCATGAAAACAAAACTCCGTTCCATCCTCCTCGTCGCGGCATTAGCCGCCGTGGCCGCAATGCCAATTGCCTGTGCCACTGCCATCAACACCAAAGACGTGACCAAGGTCACGGTCACTGAAACCGGCGTCAAGATCGGCCAGAACGTCGCCAACCAGACTTATGAGCTGGTGATCGGTCGCAGCCAGGTGGAATACATGAAGATTCCCACCGGCTTGAACGGCACCAACGCCACCGACGCGTCTGCTGCCATCGTGCCGCAGACGGTCAGCAGTTACGAAGCGAACGGGCATAGCGCCGTGTTCGGCAACGCGGCCGTCTCCACCACGATGTCGACGGGTGGAAGTAACTCGGTCAACACCGTGGTCGGTGGCCAGCATCCGCTCATCAATGACACGACCGGCGCGGCCAACAACCTGACGCCGGTCAGCCACTGAGTGACTGCGTCACGGCCATCATTTAAACGAAATTAAACACACCTAAAAAAAGACCGCATGACCCAGAAAGCCGCAGACGGGCAAATCGAACTCTTCCACAAACAGCAAGTGTGGCTGGTGTGCGGGTTCACCCGTCTGCGGCGGATGCGCCGGACACCGGCGGTCCAGCGCCAGTTGCAAGAGTTGTCTGGTCGCGCCCAGCAGATCAACCGCGAGATCGCGACTTGGATACACCGTCACTCATGACCGCCCCCCAACAAAACATCGACTGGTCCCTGATCCGCACGCTCGCTGAGCTTAGCGCGAAGGCTTACGGCCAGTCCACCGCCACGGATGCCGCGACGGCCGCGTCCGCGCTCGTGGTCGCGGATGGTGGCGACATCTATGTGGCGTTCCAAGGCAGCAAGGCGCCGCGTGATTTTCTTCAGGATGGAAAGTTTAAATTGGTGCCTCTCGTCTATTTGCGCCATCAATCTTCCCAGCCCTGCACCGCTGAAGTGCATCACGGATTTTTGGAAGACTTTGATGCGCTGTGCGACAAGGTCGTTGTCCAGGTGCGCAATTGGCTGGATGTGATGCCCAAGGCCCGCATCTACATCACCGGTCATTCTCTCGGCGGCGGCATCGCCATCCTGTGCGCCTTCGTCATGGCGCGGCAGAATTTCCCCCTCGTCCGTGTTATCACATTCGGCCAGCCGCGTGTCGGCAACGCGGCGTTCAAAAAACTCTACAACCAGAAGGTTGTTGAAAATTTCGGCTGCGCGGGAATTCGCCTGGAGGAAATCACGTTCCACGTTGTGAACGCCGATGATCCGGTCCCGTTGTTGCCGCCGCTCCTGAATGGCTACCGCGATGAGGGCAATGAAATATTTCTGCCACGCACGCCCGGCTATTTGGTGAATCCTTCGATTGGTCTGCAACTCTTTGATGATGTCATGGGCTGCTTCGATTCCTGGCGTCGTGGAAAATTGGCGTTCATCCCGAATCACTTCATCGCGGCGTATCAGGAAAGGATCAAAGACCTGTGAACCCTGACACGAACCAAGTTGCCCAGGCGCTCCAGGCCGCTGACATGGTGCGCGATCACGTGCAGACCAACTGGCCGGCGATCTGCGCCGTCGCGATCTGGCTGCGGGCCGAGCTGAAGACGTTCAACCAATGGGCAAAGATGGTCGTCGAATATTCCATCGCCCACGGTGGCGTAGTGAAACTGATTGGAAAATCAATTTGGAACCGAGACATAAAATGACACACCCAGAACGCATCAAACCCATTCTCCGTTGGCAGGGCAGCAAGACGCGCCTGCTGAAAAAGATCATGCCGCTGATTCAGCCGCACGTCTGCTACTGCGAACCGTTCTTCGGCGGTGGCTCTGTGCTGTTCGCCAAGGAGCGTTCATCGGTCGAAGTGATCAATGACAAAAACGGCAACCTGGTCGCGCTCTATCGCAACCTGCAATTTCATCTGCCGGCCTTGCTCACGGAATTGAACTGGCTGTTTGCCAGCCGGCAGAACCTGCATGACTTCATTGAGCAGCCGGGCCTGACCGAGCTGCAACGCGCCTCGCGCTTTCTCCTGGTTAACCGGACCAGCTTCGGTGGCAACATGAACTCCTTCGGTGTCGCCAAGACGAAAGGCGGCGGCGTGGGCTTCAGCAAAAAGCAGATCAACCATTTGCTCGCCCAGGCGAACAAACGTCTGGATGGCGTCGTGGTTGAGAACGCGTCCTATGAGCGCGTGCTGAAAAATTACGATTCCAAGGAGACGCAACACTTTATCGACCCGCCGTATGAGCAATCGACTAACGGCGCGTATGCCGGCTGGGATCAAAAGCAGCTCACCCAGTTTCGCCGGGACGTGGACAAGCTCCAGGGCAACTGGATCGTCACACTGAACGACAGCGAATTCACACGCGGCCTGTTCAGTGATTGCAAACTGATTCCGGTCATCACCTCCAACCGCGCCGTGAACCGGCGCACGCACGCCGCGCAAACCTTCGGCGAACTGATCATCACCCCCAACTAATTATGATGCTGGCTGAAGACATCGCGAAAGACATCAATTGGACGCTGATCACCGCCATCGTCATGACGCTGGCCACTGTGGCCATGTGGTGGGATGCCCGCAAATCGCGCACGACCAACACGGTCATCACCAATCAGCCGCTGACCGTCGAAATCGTCAAGGCACTGCATGAGCAGTTCGCCAACAAGGAAGAATTCGACAAGCACGTTGGTCACAACACGGACCGGCATGCGCAGATTTTCAAGACGATTGAACGCGTTGAGCGCACCGCCAATGCCGCCCTGGAGAAACAGGTTGAGACCGTTCGTAAAGATTTGGTCGTGGTCGGCAATCACGTCGCTGGTCTGCAAACCGAGACCAAGCTCCAAAACCAACAGCTCGCCCGGATGGATGCCAAACTGGACCGCCTGGCTGAAAGGAAATCATGAAGGCTGAAGAAAAAGAACTTTTCCGCAAAGCGATCCTGCGCGTGCTGGATGCCAACCGCACCCGCTTCGGTCTTTCAGTCGGTGCCATTGCGCTACACCTCAGTCAATTTGGCTTCAACGCCGGCAACTGCGATGGCCCTGGCGCTTTCGCTGATGCCATACAAGACGAGCTTGATTACCTGAAGGACAAACAACTCGCCGAGGAGATTTTGAAAATTGTCAGCCGTGAAAACCGCGCATGGAAGATCACGCCCTCTGGCATCGCCTTCGTGGACGAACGCGGCTAATGAAAAATGAGCACCAAAAAACCATCCGCCCTGGCCGTGCTGAAAAATCTTTCGCCGGAACGCCAGGCCGAGGTCTGGTCGCGCATGACGGCCAAGACGGCCACGTGGAAGGACACCAGCTACGCGGCCGTGCGCAAGTGGCTGGCACAGGATGGCATCGAAACCTCGCACGCTTCGCTGTCGGATTTCTATTCGTGGTATCCGCTTCAGCAACAATACCGGGCGGACGAAGTGACGACGGACTCGTTGCTCGAACAATTGAAGGCGGAAGTTCCTGGCTTGACCGAGGAGCAACTCGACGAGCTGGGCCAGCGCACCTTCAGCCTGCTCGCGATCCGCAACCAGGATTTGTCCGGCTTTGTGACCGTCCGCTCGGCGATGACCAAGGCTCAGCTCGAAAAGGCCAAGTTGAAGTTGCGCGAGCAGGCGGAAAAACGGATGGAGAAGAAACTGGAGTTCGACAAGGAACGGTTCAAGGAAGGTCTGCGGACCAAGCTGGAATCCGGATTGGCCGAGCTGGCGACTCATATCAAGGGCAACCCGGCCGCGCAGACGGCCTATGCCGCGTTCAAGGCGACGATCAAGGAAACGACCGAATGATTTCTGGCTTCCAACAGATTGATGAGAATCTCGCCGCTGATATCAACAAGCTCGGTATTCCGGAGATCCGCAGCTTTCGTGATTTCCTTTTGCAACAGGCCAAGGTTCCGACGATGGATTTTAAACGGGCCGGTGAGTTTGATCCATTTTCCTTTTTCGGGCGCGAGATCCTATTGGAAGCCTGCCGGGTGCTGGACCAGATTCTTGGGAGCGAGGACGGCGTGCCGCTGAAGGATGCCACCTTCGCACTATGCGGCGGTGCCCAGTTCGGTAAGACGATCTTGGAATTGTATCTCGCGGCGTTCATCACCTCCCAACGGTTTTTGAACGTGGGCGTGTATCTGCCGGATGACGGTTTGGCCGATGGCATCGTGGATATGAAGTTCCGGCCGGTTGTCCTGGATAACATCGGCTGGCTCTCACAGATGACGCAGATCGGCAAGGCCGTGAACAAGTCCGGCAAGAGCGTTAACACCAAAGGTGCGTTCATCGTCACCGATGGCAAGCGCAAAGCTTCGGGAATGTTCCGTGGATTGAAAAAGGTTCCCACCACATTTTCTGCTGACGTGGTGATCCGTGACGAGGAAGACGACATCCCGCGTGCGAACGCGAAGTTTCTTTCCGGGCGTATGACTGCCTCGCAACTGCGCTTGCAGATCATTGTCGGCACGATGCGCGTCCACGGGGCCGGCCAGAACAAACAATTTGAAGCGGGCAGCCAGGGCGTGAAGCTCATCGGTCCGGTTGGCGCCAAGATTTCGGCGAAACTGATCACGGCCACGGCCGGAGAGACATGCGTCGTCGTTTCCAGCGTTCCGGCCGGCTTTGTGAATCCGGAAGAAAACTGGCCGCAGATCTGTCGCGTGCAGCTTGGTGCGAAGCCGTCGCCGTCAGATCCTCGCCTGACGTACGAGGGCGATTTCCGCCAGCCCGGTTCAAACGACGTTGCCGCGTCTTACCAGCCGGACGGTAAATACTATTTTGCACATCCGGAAACCGGCGAGGAGCTGGACGCGCATTTTACGGCGGTCCATTACCGCCAGCCGGATCGCATCAAACAGCGCCGCTGGTCCCTGCGTGTCGCGCAGATCGGCACGCCGGCCATCGACCTCGCGCAGATCGTGTCCCATTGGACTCGGGCGGTAATGGATGACGAGGAAATGATTTCCTTCTGTTGCGATCGCAAGGCGATGCCGAAGAGCGCGGCGCAAAGTCTCTCCCCCATGATCTTGAATCGCGCTCGGTCCGTCACGCCATTCAACTTCGGCCAGATGACTGATGGCAAGGTCCGCGTGGCCGGCCTCGATACTGGCGGCCGTTGCTGGCTCTATACGCGGGAAATCCACAGCCCGTCCGAAAAGCGTTGCGTCGCCGTGGACAAGATCGCGCTCGGCGATCTGGTGGCGCGTGTGCAGTTGCTCTGGCAGGCCCGTGGCCTCTCGGCGCTGATGATCGATGAAAACCCCGCCGTTGATGAAGCCCGCACCTTGGCTTTGATCTTCAACGGCCTGGCTGAATTGAAAAACTGGCCGCGTGTGGATTTCAAATCCAAGGATTCCAGTTTCTCGATGGGCG
>DASZCA010000103.1:0-12576 GCA_035943555.1 Verrucomicrobiia bacterium | reverse complement strand
AACTTCTCCGCGTGCAGCTTGCGCAACTGGTTCTGGTAATCGTGATTGTTCGGCGGGCCCAGGATGGCGCCGCTCAGGCCGCATTGCGCCACGAAGGTATAGACACCCTTCGGCGGCTCGGTCGCCGTGCGTTCCGCCTGGTAGAACGTGGCAAAATGCTGTTTCAACACATGCGCCACGGCCTCGTCTTCGCTCGTCCACGGCGTGTCATCCAATGCGCAGGCGAACAGTTTTTCCATCGTGCCATCGGCCTTTTTCTTGGCCGACAATTGCACGGAATAACGTTCCGCCTTGTCCAAGATCAACAGGGCGATCTGGAAGAGCGGATACGCGCGGCCCGTCATCTTGATCTGACGTGCGAGCTGCTCCACCCCGCGTTCTTCCGGAATGAATGCGACCGTGAATTCCGGCAACGGCGCCGGCGGGGCCGGGCGTTCCGAACGTTCATCGCGGCGATCGTCGCGCCGGCCAAAACCGCCCGCGCCACCGCCGCCCTTGCGATCACCAAATTTTGAGCCGCCACGCGACGGACCACCGGGGCGCCCGCCGCCCCCGCCGAAACCGCCACCCCCAAAGCCGCCGCCGCCACCGGGCGCGCCATCACGGCGCGGCGCACGGCGTTCGCCGGGTTTGTCGCTGAAACGGCGCTCAGGCTTCACGCCCTCGTTGCCGGTAAATTTTGCGAATTTGTTGGTCTCCGTCTTCCCCTGCGCCCAGGCGGGCTGAAAGAGATTTTCCAAGTCGAGATCGATGTCGTTGCTCATGATAAAAATGCCCCGACACATGCGGGGTTGAACTGACATTATAGCACGGATTGACGAACCGAGTAAAGCACTCGTAATGACGGGCAAATTTAAGACCCTTTTGCTAGTCCACCCGGGAAAACACCAACGCCGCATGATACCCCCAAAACCCAATCGAATTGGACAGCACATGCCGGATGGCGGCGGGTGCCGCTTTTAGCGGCTGCGACTGGATCGCACACTGCGGATCGGGTTGGGTGCAGTTGGCTGTGGGCGGAACCATCTGCCGCTGCAGGGCGATGATGGAAATGATCGCCTCCATCGCTGACGTCGCCCCGAGGCAATGGCCGGTGACCGGCTTGGTGGAACTGCACGGAACCATTGCCGCCCGTGCGCCAAGAAACTGGCGGACCGCTGCGGATTCGGCGGCGTCATTCATCACGGTGCCGGTGCCGTGGGCGTTGATGTAATCGATGTCCGCCGCCTGCAAACCGGCCAAATCCACCGCTTGCTCCATGACCCGCCGCAATTCCGCCCCGTCTTCCGTGACCGCCGTACGACCCGCGTTATCCAAGCTCATGGCCCAGCCCGTCAACCGGGCCAGCGGCTTGGCGCCGCGTGCCGCCGCACTGGCTGCCGATTCCAGCACCAGAAAAGCGCTGCCTTCGCCCAAGATCAACCCGTTGCGGGTGGCATCAAACGGCCGGCACGTCTGCCGCGCCTCGGCATGCGATCCCATCACACCCGCCGCCGCCAATTGGGCCAGGACCGGATGTTTCAAAGACGCTTCCGTGCCGCCGACGAGCATGGCATCCGCCTTGCCCAGCAAGATTTGTTCAGCCGCCAAACCGATGGCCAGCGCGGAAGAGGCGCACGCGGCGGAAATGGTCGCACCGGGCCCTTTGAATTTAAAGGCTTGGGACAACGCCCCGCTCAAGGCGGCGAAGGTGCTGCTGGCGGCCAGTGAAGGCGGGTACCGGCCGCTTTTGAAATGTTCCAAACCTTCATTCCGTTTGCTGAAGGGGCCACGGGAAGAACCGACGATCACACCCACCCGTCCGGACGGAAACGCTTCGTTCAACGCCGCTTGCTGGCAGGCCTCGCGAGCCGCCAGAAACGCCATCTGTACGCAACGATCCATTTTGCGGACCGCGTGCAGTTCCGGCCGGGTCACGTCAATCTCCGGCGACCGGCACACGGCAAAACGGTCATGGGTTTTGCCTTCGTGAAATGCCAACCACGTCGCCAGGCTTACGCCCGCGATGGCCGCCTGCCATAAAGCCTCCACCGATTCGCCACCGGCAGAAAAAGCACCCATGCCCGTGATGACGAGCGGATTTTCCAGCAACAACCTCTTCAGCGGCGACACGTTCATGAGCGCATTTTGATTCCGACGTAGGGCAGGCTTTCCAGCCTGCCGGTTCTGGCGACTTTCCAGTCGCCAGTTCCTTTTTTATTTAACAACAGTTTCAACATACGCCCGCATTCATGATTTCTTCGGATCGGGTATTCGCTGCCAGATGATGGGCAAGACCACTTGGGCAGGATACGCTTTTAAATCCGGAAGCTGGGCGGCAAACAGACAGCGGTTAGCTTCCGCCCATTCTTTTTCCGTTCGCAATTGTTCACCGGCGATCACCGGGCTGATTCTGATCCGGAACCGGGTCAAACTCTCATTGACGGTGGAGACATGCATCAGATCGGCACCCGTCAGGTTTGCCAGCCGCGCGGCGCCGGTGTTCAGGCGGGTGATCCAGCCATCGTCCGTCTCCACCGTGGTCTGCTGGCCTTCCCGCAGATCCACCGCCATGAACAATATGTTGCCCGCTTGCAAAAATTTTATGGCGGCCCGCATTTCACCGGGGAAAAACACCACCGGCAGTTCGGGGAACGGTGCCAGCCGGTCTTGAAAATGCGTGACCCGGCCACGCGATTTCAGATCACCGCCGATGTAGGCGGCGGCGGTGAATCCAAACGCCCGCAACCACTGTCGCAGGACATAGATCGGCCCCAAGTGAAAGAACACCAGCACCACCGGCCGGCCGGCTCGCCGGGCGGCTTCCAGATGCTCCGTCCCGTCCAAACGGCAGTGAGCCCGCCACCGCGGCTCTGCCATCCGGTCCGGAAAAGATTTCATGAGCTCAATCACATATCGCCGCATCCGCCGCCGGATTCGCGACCGCAGGAAGCCATCAATCCGCAGCCAGGCCGGTTCCGGGCGCAATTTCCAAGGCCGCTTGGCGATTTCATTGACCAGTGCCCGGAAAAAAAACCAAACCCGGGCGACCAAAAATAATCCCCCTATGCCAAAGCAGCGGTCGAGTCCGCGCCAAAAAAAGAAGCCGCCGAAACCGGCGGCTTCCGCGAAGCGCACTTTTAGGATGCGGGAATAACGCCGCACAGACCGGAGATTATTTTTTCGCCGCTTCCGCCGCGGCGTTGGCCGCGCGTTTTTCCATGATGGCCGCGACGATCTTATCAGACAGTTCCGGCTTTTCCTGCAACGCCTTCTTGGCCGCTTCCCGGCCCTGGCCGATCAACGCGCCGTCGAATTGCAGCCACGCGCCCTTCTTGTCCACCGCGCCGCACTCGATGCCGACATCGAGGATGCTGCCTTCCTTGTCGATGCCGTGGTTGTAGATGATGTCGAATTCCGCTTCCGCGAACGGCGGCGCCACCTTGTTCTTCACAATCTTCACGCGCGTATGATTGCCGTACACGTTGCCGGCCGCGTCCTTCAACTGATCGCGGCGGCGGATATCGATGCGCACGCTCGCGTAAAACTTCAACGCCTTGCCGCCCGGCGTCGTTTCCGGGCTGCCGAACATCACGCCGACCTTTTCGCGCAACTGGTTCGTGAAAATACACGTCGTCTTGGATTTGTTCAGGATGGCCGTCAGCTTGCGCAAGGCCTGCGACATCAAGCGCGCCTGCATGCCCATCGTGGCCATGCCCATTTCGCCCTCGAGTTCCGCTTTCGGCACCAAGGCCGCCACGGAATCGATCACGATCACATCCAGCGCGTTGGAGCGGGCCAAGGTTTCGCAGATCGTCAACGCTTCCTCACCGCTGTCCGGCTGCGACACCAGCAAATCATCCAGGTTCACCCCCAATTTCTTGGCGTAGCCGGGGTCCAGCGCATGTTCCGCATCTATGAACGCCGCCAAACCGCCCGCTTTCTGGGCGTTGGCGATGACGTGCAACATCAACGTCGTTTTGCCGGAAGATTCCGGTCCGTAGATCTCGACCACGCGTCCGCGCGGCAACCCGCCCACGCCCAGCGCCAGGTCGATGGCCAAGCCGCCGGTCGGGATGACTTCGATCTTCGTCTGCGCCCGCGCATCGCCGAGGCGCATGATCGCGCCGTCGCCGTAGGCTTTGTGGATGGTGGAGATCGCCGCCTCCAGCTCGCGATCGCGCGTCGCGGTGGCTTTGGTTTCAAGGGCGTTTTTTTCCGCTTTTTCAGCGGCTTTGTCGGAAGTTTTTTCGGTGGATTTTGCAGCCATAAATTCTTTCTATATGTTTTTTAAAGTGTGGTCGCGACGTTAGAGAACTTTCCCACAATAGTCAAATTTTCGATACGACCGGTCTTGGTTGGTTGATTGCCGGCGTGTTTTGCTTTCCGTTTTATCATTTTCATGCCTGCAGGCTACCCCGGCCGGTTGGACATAGGCTGTCCAACCGAAATAATAATTTTGCGCCCATTTCCACCCATCACGGCATTACCTGCACCCGGTAAAAACTCGACTTGCTCGTGTTTGTCGCGGTGAAGCTCATCGTAGGATTGTTGGAAGCCTGCCACCAAGTCGTCACCGACAGCCAGCTCTGCAGATTGCTCGAGGCATTGACCTGATACAGCCGGTTCGTCACCACCGGCCATTGAAAATGGATCGTGCCGTTGCTTTGACGGCTTTCACCCGTGAAATACAACCGCGAGGCCGCATTTGTCGGGCTCGTTCCCGCGATGAATTCCGCATAGTCGGTCATGCCATCGTGATCCGTATCCGTCAGTTGCGTGCGATTCGTCGTGACCGAGCCGAATTTATCCGCCTCCCACGAATCGGAGATTCCATTGTGATTCGCATCCTGAAAATCGTAGGTGCCGGCGAGGTTCAGCGTGCCGCCAGCGGCCAGCGTGTTGGTCGAATCGGCAGGCGTTTGATAATAGGGCACATCGCTGAACTGCAGGACGTATTTGCCCGCCGCCATGTTATTCAGGGTGATCGCCGGGGCCACGCCCGACTGGACCGGAACCAGCCCGATCGGCGAGAGCGAGGACAGCGACCACATTCCCTGCCCAAGATTTTTAGTGATCCTGATGTTACCGCCCGCCGCCACGCCGGTGATGCTGATATCATCCAACGTCCAGCCGTAGATCGTGTCACCCAGATTCGCCGCCTGATAATAGAAAACCACTTGAATGGTCTTCCCCACGAACGGGGTCAGATCCAAGGTCCGTCCCTGCCAGGTGTCAGCCACATCGCCGGCATAATCGACCAGCAGCGGCAAGCCAAGGCTTGGCGGTGTGCTGCTGTTGGTGCTAACGAACACGCCGCCGTCTTCTTCGTAAATATCAAAACCCAAGGAACTGTTGACGCGGCTGAAATCGTAGACATTCGAGAATGTCAGCGTGGCCGACGTGAGCCCGGACAGGTCGATCACCGGGCCGTACAGAAACGAGCTCGCCAGGAAAAAATTCTGGTCGCCGGTAAGATTGCTGCCCCAGGCGTTGGTCCCGGAATTGGCCTTGGTGGCCAAGCCGTTGTTAGGCGTGCCCAACGTCCAGTTGATATCCGAGCCTTGCGAGGGGTCCGGCACCACCGACCACCCGGGCGCTCCGCTTTCCAAATTGTCAAACCAGGGCGGCGTAGGTGCCTTCAACGTCTGGAAGGTGTAAAGGTTGCCACCGTTGTCATCGACCGTGATATTGCCTGCCTGGTCGCGGCTCACGACTTCATAATAATAAATCCGGTTCGCTGAAAGGCCGCTGATCGTGACCGCGTGATTGGTCACCAACGCGCTGACAAAGGTCGAGCGGTCGGGCAGGGGTGATTCGCTGTACTGTACCGAAGAATCCGCCGGCTTGGAAGTCCGCCAGCTCACCCGCGCATTGTAATAATCGGTCGTGGCCGCCACTTGCGAGATGACCGGCGGAATGGTATCGATCGTTGCGGTGGCCGTGACATTGCTGCCGTTGGACGCGTCGAAATAACTCGCCGTCAGGACATCGCCATTCTGCACCCGCAACTGGTTGGTGCCCGCCACACCCGCCACCAGCGTCACCACACCTTTGAACAATCCGGGGTGTGTGGTCTCGAACAGCGTCACCGTCGTGCGGTTCGTCCGCGAACTTGCACCGAACGTCACCGCCGTCTGGCCGGCGCCGGCCAGATCCGCATCGCCCACCTGCACCGTCACCAAATCGTTGGTGGTATAGACGCTGTTATCCAGCAGCACCACGCCCGTTCCGTTCGCGCCGGGCGCGAGGAACTTGATGATGTTCTGCATGAGCGTCACTGCATTGTTCGGCGCCGTGCCGCCGGCCGGAATGGCATCAAACGGAAAGGTCAGGAACACCACGCGGCCCGGGCTGTCCACACCGTTGTCCGGATAGCTCATGCCACAGGGTTTACCGGAGGCCGATTCAAATATGATCGGCGTGGCATCCGCTGTGGGCGTGAACGTGTCGGAAAAATCCGGCCCGAACTCGTCACCAAAGCCATCATCGAAACTGGGATACTGGCTGTAATCCAAGGTCTGGTTCAATCCGTTCGCCAGCGTGGCGGTCGCGCCCAACACCGCCGGCACACCAAAATCTTCATCGCCCGACGGATCCGGTGCCGGGGGATCGGGATTTTGGAGAAATCCCCCCACCTGCAGCACATTTTTCACGAACGGTACTCCGCCCAGTTGCGTCAGGATGCTCATCGAAGACATGAAGAACGATCCGCCGCCGTTCAAGTAGGTTTGAATCATGAACTGTTGCTGGACCGACAGCGTGTCGTGGGTGGCAGTAGGATCGGGCAGGCCATCCTCGTCCACGCCGTAGTTCACGATGTCATCCGTCGTACGCCAGATGACCACGGGATAAGGTTGCAGATCGGTGAGCTGCGGATAGCCGCGCGCGGTGACTTTCCAGAAACCATAGCTCACGCCCGCCGCCGCCAGCACGTTCGTGTACGCACCGTCCGGAATCACCGGGGACCCCACGGCCTCTTCCCCGGCCGTATCATAGTCATCTACCAACAGCACCGTCGGCGTAGCCACACCAACTAAGGTGAAGTTCGCGCCGGCATTGTTGTTGGTCGCCGTGTTGCCCGCGGCATCGGCTGCGGTGATCGCAAAATAATAGGTCTTCCCGGCAATCAGCCGGGTCAATTTCACGCTGTGACTGGTGACCAACGTATTGTTGGTCACGGCCAGATTAAGGTTGGCGCCATTGGTTCCGTACCGCACCAATGACGTCGCAGGTTCCGTAGTGGTCCAAGTGATGGTCACGACGCCAAGATCGGTAGTCACACTCACGCCGCTAATGCCGGGTGGCACCAGATCGGCCACCGCTGTCGCCTTCCGGATAGCGCCGCCGGCATCCACATAATCCACTTCCAACATATCGCCATTGGCAATTTGGAGCTGCCCCGCGCCCGCCGTGCCGGTAACCGTGACAACCGCGCCGGTGAAGGCGCCGTAATTTCCCGCCGCCGACAAGCCCAGGGAAACAGCGGTATTCCGGGTGATATCTTTTACCAAAACACCGACGGAAATATTTGCCGCGCGTGTGGCATCCAGCACAATCATCTGCATCACGCCGGGCACGGTGTAGCTCGGACGGTCCAAAAGGATCAGGCCCTGACCGGCACGCGAGAGATCGCCCGAAGCGACCAGCGCAAAATCCTGGTCGATGCTCGTCGTGTTCGTCAGCGCGTCCTGCACGATTTTTGTTCCGCGCACACGCACCTGATAATCACCGGGCACCGGCGCACTGAGATAAATTCCCTCCACGTTGTTCAACTTGTCCGGCGTCGGCGCGTTGGGCACGGATTCGCCCGCGCCGAACTGGTTGCCGCGATACAGCGTGCCGTCCGGTGCGACCATTTCTAAATCGAGGTCATTCACCAACGCAGGAATCGCGCCTGGAAATCCGGGCACATCCGTATACGCCAGCGTGACCTTCAACGGCTGACCGGCGCTACGGACAAAAATGTGCTGCGTGTACACCTGTCCGTTGGTGAGCAAAACGGTTTGATCCACGTATTGATACGCACGCGGGGCGCCGATGAAATTCGTGGTGATGATGTTCTCCAAATTAATGCGTCCCCAGCCTTCATCATTGTTCGGCACGGGGCTTGGGCCGCCGTTGGCCTCGTCAAGTTCATCGGCTGAATTGATCAACGCCGCCTTCACCAAAGCGGGCGAGGGCACGGCGTTCGTATGCGTTGCCTGATAAAACTGCACGAACACCGCCGCCGCGCCCGCCGCGTGCGGACCGGACATGCTCGTGCCGCCCATGTAGACATAAAAATCATCGATCGCCGTCCACGCGATGGACGCTTCATCCGGGGCCGAGCGCGATGCGGCCGAGGCGATCCAAGTGCCGGGCGCCACGACATCCGGCTTGATGCGGCCATCCGCGCAAGGCCCGCGACTCGAAAAATCCGCCATCGTGTCGATGCCATCAGCATAGAGATCGTAAGTCTCCGCCAAGGTGCCGGGGACATTGTCTGAGGCGCCGGTGGCGATCACATTTTTAGCGGTCGCCGGGCTGCCGATGGTCTGCGTGCCCGGGCCGGCGTTGCCAGCGGAAAATTCCAGGATGTAAGGCTGATATCCCGGCGTACCGGCGTCGGCATCGCGCACCAATTCGTCGAACTGCGCGCAATCGATGTCGTAATCACCGGCGACATCGTTACCCCAACTATTAGAGCCGATCTTTGCGCCGTGGCGGACGGCATCGTGCGTGAGGGTTTCGTCGTTGGTGAAATTGACCTCGTTTGCGTCGTTGTCAAAAATACGTTCCACAAAGATGTTCGCACCAGAGGCGACGCCCAGTCCATAGAGCTGGCCGCTATCAGGATCGGTTTCACCGGTGGCTGCATTACCGGCGACGATGCCCGCGCAGTGCGTGCCATGGCCGTAGCCATCCGAGCCGTCCGTCAACGGCGGATAAAATTGAAATCCGGTCACGCGGCCTTTTAAATCCGGATGCATGGTGTTCGTGTTCCCGGTATCGAGCCCCGTGTCCGCGACGCAAACGGTCACGCCGGAACCATCGAAGCCGAGTTGCTGCGTGACGGTGCGGGTGGCGATTTTCCCGTCATCGCCGCCGACAATTTTTGACGCGGCCTCATCCACCAGCTTGCGTTTAGGCGCGCGTTCCACCCATAGCACGGCGCTGGATTGCGCCAAAGCTTCCAGCTCGCCGGGCGAAAGTTCACCGCGGACGATGATGCCTTGTCGCAAATGACTTTCGTTCGCTGTGACCAGCAGGTGCGATTTCACAGCGGCCAGTTCACCCGCGCTGGCGCTGGCAGAAAGCAAGATGTTCACGGTCACTGTCTCGTTGCTCTGCGCGGCTTTGGGCGCGATTTCCGCCAAGCGGGATTGAATCTTGTGCTGCGTCCGGTAAGGCCCGATCCAATGGATGTAGCTCAACGCCCCGACGGTGGCCGGGGAAACTTTTTCGAGCCGGGCGATGAAGGCATCGTCAGGCACATAACGAATCAGATCGACGCCGAGACCTTTGAGTTCCGCGCGCTGGACGGGTTGAATCGGGCCGTTGAATTGCAGGAGGTACAAACCGGAAACGGCTTTTTTGTCATGTCGCAGACCGGCCATCGCGGCGCGGTTTTTGCCCGAAGCTGTATCAATGATTTCATTCCGCAGACGGATGGGTTTTGGCTGGGACAGCGCCTCAACGGTAAAAACGAGGGAAAACACCAAAAATAAAAGGGAGATTCGCAACGAAATGGGGCTGGGCTTCACTTGGTATAACTAATCCGTTTTCAGGTCTGGGGCAAGCGACAATGCGGGTCATAGAACGCCGAACCGTCCCGCGTTGAGGCGGGACAGAATTAAAAACCAAGGCGGCTATCGGTAGCGCCCTATTTTTTCCTCGTACGGTCAACTACCTTTCGCCCATCATCCTGCCGATGCCGCGCACGGTTTATTTTGATTATAACGCCACCACCCCGCTTGATCCGGGTGTGCGCGCGGCCATGCTGCCTTTTTTGGATGGTTTTTGGGGCAACCCTTCGAGCGTGCACCATCTCGGCCGCAAAGCCCGTTCACTCTTGGATGATGCCCGGGATCGGGCGGCTAAATTTTTGGGAGCCAAGCCTAGTGAAATTATTTTCACCGGCGGCGGCACGGAGTCGAACAATTTGGCCATTTTTGGCACCGCCCGGGCTTTGAAAGCTAAAGGGAAGCACCTCATCACGTCGGTCGTTGAACATCATGCTACCCTGCATTGCTTCGATTATTTAGAGAAAAATGAAGGATTTACGGTTTCTCGACTATCAGTTGACGTTAACGGACGTGTTTCTGTAACGGATTTGAAGCAAGCTATCCGGTCTGATACCGTTCTCGTATCCATCATGGCGGCTAACAACGAAATCGGTACTTTGCAACCCGTCGCTGAGCTGGGAGCGGTTTGTCGCGAGCGGAAAATCGTTTTTCATACGGATGCGGTGCAATGGTTCGGTAAAGAACCTTTTGATAACTTGGGCCAATTTAATGCCGACCTTGTTTCCGTCTGCGCCCACAAATTTCACGGGCCTAAAGGTGCCGGACTCCTATACATCAAATCGCCATTGCATCCGGATCCGATCCTGTTCGGCGGCGGGCATGAAAACGAACGGCGCGCCGGGACGGAGAATCTTCCGGCCATCATCGGTCTCGTGGCTGCGCTAGAAAAATTTGTCAAAACACCGGTTTTTGACCGGTCAAAACTGAAACCGCTGGCAGACAAACTGATTGCCACCATCGAGAAGATTTCCGGGTGCGAACTGGTGAGTCCGCGTGAGCAAGCTTTGGCCAATACCGTGGCTTTCACCGTTCGCGGGTCGGATGGCATCGCCTTGATGGCCGGTTTGGACGTGGAAGGCATCTGTGCCTCGTCCGGGTCCGCGTGTTCGGCGGGTTCCTTGGAACCTAGCCACGTGGTTTTGGCGCTGGGCAAAAAGGAAACGGCCAATTCACTCGTCCGTTTCTCGCTGGGCCGCGATTCCACGGCTGAAGAGGTGGATTTTGTGTGCGCGGAACTGCCGGATATCATCCGGCGCGCACAACGTGGCTGATTTGGTGCCAGCCGTGTGTGAATGAGTTGTTGATAGTTCCAACAACTTTGACTTTTAAATTTGTCTGGTGTCGATACCTTGAAGTTGTCGCCGCTGCCGGGAACTGTTTTAATCAGCGCACGATTGGACAATCGAAGTTGTTAGGCTTGTTCACCGGATATAATACGGATAGTTTTTCTTTAAAGAGAAGATACATATTAAGCACCGCACATGAAAATCACGATCGCCAAAGACCAGATCATCGCCGGGCTGCAGGCAGTTCAAAATGTCGTCAGCACGCGCACCACGCTGCCGATCCTTTCCAACGTGCTGCTGCGCGCCTCCGAGGGCAAATTGGAATTCACCGCAACCGATCTGGATGTCACGGTCGCCTGTTCGGTCGAGGCGAAGGTGGAAAAAAGCGGCGCCACCACGGTGCCCGTGAAAAAACTTTTCGGCATCGTCCGCGAACTCAACGGCGGCGAGATCGAACTCGAGACGGATGACAAGAACGTCACCAGCATCCGCAGTGGCGGTTCATTTTTCAAGGTCAACGGCCTGAGCGCCGATGAATTTCCGCCGCTCCAAAACATCAAGGACGACAAGAAAGTTTCACTCTCGCAGGAAACCGTCCGCGCGATGCTCAAGAAGACGTCCTTCGCCGTTTCCACGGACGAGTCGCGCTACGTCCTCAACGGCATCTACATCAGCCTCAAGGAAGGCAAGATGACGCTGGTGGCCACAGATGGGCGACGTCTCGCCCTCGTCGATGAGGAAGTGGAACTTTCTGAGAAGAGCACCGGCGAATTCATCGTGCCGGCCAAGGCGGTCAACGAACTCAACCGCCTATTGCAGGCGACGGGTGATGTCGAACTGAAGTTCGGTGAAAATCAGGCTTCGTTCGCGCTTAAAAACGACAAAGGTTTTTCAGTGCTGCTCATCACAAAATTGATCGAGGGCAATTATCCGAATTATCGACAGGTTATCCCCGGTGAAGCCAAGGAGCGCATCCCGCTCGGTCGCGAAGAACTGCTACAAGCTTTGCGCCGCGCCGAGATCATGACCAGCGAGAAGGCCAACTCCGTGAAAATGACCTTCGGCAAGAACACGCTGGCCATCACCGCGAATTCGCCGGAAGTCGGCGAAGCCCGCGAAACGTTGGCGGTGAATTACAAGGGCAAGGAACTAGCCATCGCTTTCAATCCGCGCTACCTCATTGATCCGCTGGCCGCGCTGGCCGAGGACGAAGTGTTCATCGAGCTGATCGATGAACTGAGCCCGGGTGTCTTGAAGATCAACGGACCCTTCCTGTACGTGGTGATGCCGATGCGTTTAAGCTGAACGCACAGACGATAAACGCGTGGCGGGCAGGGTCGGAAGACCGCACTGCTGACCATGCGTGTATCGTTTGATGTTGATGATACGTTGATATGCCGCGACCCCGGCACGCCGGCTGAGGTCGTCTTTGCACCCGCGATTCTTCACCGCTGGTTTGGCGAGCCGCTCCGCCGGGGTGCGGTTTTTCTGATGAGCGAACTGCGGCGGCAAGGTTGCAGCAT
>DASZCA010000102.1:0-5461 GCA_035943555.1 Verrucomicrobiia bacterium | reverse complement strand
TCAAACATGGCGGCGACTACAAAGCCCTTGCCCTGGCGTTTCTCGCGGCGGATGATCGCCCCCGCTTTCGCGGCGATTTCGGCGGTGCCATCCGTGCAATTGTTGTCATACACATAAATGCGCGCGTCCGGAAGTTCGCGCCGGAAGTCGCCCACCACCTTCGCGATCGTCAACGCTTCCTGGTAGCATGGGATCGCCACCGCGATCGACAAAGTTGGGGATGTGGTTTCAGCCATAATCATTTTTTAAGACGGCCAACGATCAAAATTGACTGGCCCACTGGCGGGCGGACAAATTTTTCCACCCAAGAGGTGACTGGCACCAAAAATTTGTCAAAAAAACGGATTTGCCCGTCGTTCTGGGTTTCCCGGCGGTTAAACTTTGCATTCCACCACCAAGCCCAGATGCCGATGAAATTGTAATAGCGCATAAATTCAATTTCCAAGTCCAGACCGCCAAACAGGCTGCGCGCATAGCCTTTTGAATACCGCCGATAATGCCCCAGCCGGTCATCTGTGGTGCCAAAGGCCCAAGGCCCCGCCGGTACCAGCACCACCACGCGGCCATCGTCCGCGAGCCGTTGCTTCAAGGCCGCCAGCACCGCCTGATCATCCTGGATGTGTTCCAGCACGTTCATGAGGATGACGGTTTCAAATTTCTCTCCCGCCGGAATCACCGTATCCAGTGATTCTACCGTGATCCGGTGCGCCGCCAGGTTGGGGATGCCCTTTGTCTTTTCCAGCAACTGGCGATAGCAATACTCGTTCGGTTCAAGGCTGACGATGGATTTGGCCCTGGCGGCGAGTTGGGGGGTAAAGTTGCCAATGCCGCCGCCGACTTCAAGCACCCGGCCATGGACAAAACGTTCGACCATGGCGAACTGCCATTGGCGGTAGTTGACCGCCCGTTCCATCTGCCGAAGATCTTCGGCAAAAAACGGGTCGATCTCCACGGGAAAAAGTTCGGTTGAATGTGCCATGTGAGGGTCGAAGTCGGTCAGTTGAAACGCAGCAACAGCCAATGACGGGGATCTTGTCCTGCCAGCAGCTTCAAATCAAAAACCTGGATTATTTCGGCGTCCATGCGGGACACCCATTCGGCAGGTTGCATGGCCGGATGCTGGGCTAAAAAATACTCGCTGACCAGTGCATATTTGATGCCGCGCTCACGGACGGAAGCGGGGGTGTCAGCATAGCAGATGTGCCGGATCTGGCGTTGGCCGAACGGCCGCCAGAGCGCTCCCTCCGGTTCATCGGCACCCATATAACCCAGCGGATTGGCATCCGCCGGCAGCGCGGCAATGACCTTGGTAAAGCCGTCTGCCCGCGTACCATAGGTGCCATAAACATTCCAGGCCCGTACCAGCCAGCGATTGCTCGAGTGTTCCGCATCCGCTGAACGTAATATTGTCATGGCCGGCCACAGGGGGCGCGCCGGGCAAACAACCACCAGCAGCAGTGAAATTCCGGACAAAAAAAGCGCTACCTTGCGCCAGCCGGGTGACCGGAAAAAATTGTCTGCGACCGCTCCGCGCAAAATCGGCACCGCGAGCAGGGGATAAAAGGGCAGCAGATAACGCGCGGGTCCCGCTGATCCGACCTGCATCATGAAGACACCCAGTGTCAGCCAGCCGGCGAGCGGTACGCAGGTCTCCACCGCCAGCCACTGTTGCGGCCACACATCCCGGGCGGCGGCTTTTTTGAAAAGCAACACCAGCAACACCAGCGTGAGTCCCATGCCCAAACCGGCCGTCTCCTCCACCTGGAGTTCCGGCAATTGCGCGCTGGCCAGGCCGTTTTCCATGCTCGCCACCATCCGGGTGTGCAGATCTGAGGGTATGATCCGGTTCATCAACGCACTCCATTGATTGCTGAAAGGGAAAAATGGCGGCGCCAGGTTATTCAGCGGCAGGCTGACGGCGTTGGCCATAAAACGCAACAGCTTCCCGCCACCGCCGATGGTGGCCTGTTCTGCCTTCAGGCCGGTCCAGTCATGACATTCGTGCCAGTTCAGGTAAGCCGTGGGCAACATGGACGCTTGGGCGGCGAAAATGATCACCACCAATGAGATCGCCGGACGGCGGAGCAAAAGCCGGCAGGCGGGCAGGGCGGCGATCACCCAAGGCAGCAGCAGGATGATGTTGAATGCCTTGGCCGCCGTCATCAACGCCATCGCCAGTCCGGAGGTCCACAGGTCAGCGTCATTTTTCCTGCGGGCGGCGCGCAACGCATACTCAAATGCCGCCAGCGCCATCACCGCGCCGAACATGTCATTTACCACGCTGCCTGCCTGCAGGACATAGCCGTAGCCGGCAGGAAAAAGCCACATCCAATACCAGGCCGTGCGCGCCCGTACCCCGAGATGTGTCAGCACCGCAAACACACGTCCCGGCAGCAGCAGGAAAGAGAGCACATTCGCCAGGAACACGAAACGGTCCGTGTGCAGAAATAGGAACTGCGGTGCCGTGAGCCATTCGAATCCCGCCGTGCGCGTGTTCAGCCGTTGGAAGTCCGTATGGATCCACACCCATTGTTGTGCCGCCAGCCAATGCAATACCCGGGGGGTGCGGTAGGCCAGCGCATCGTAATTGCACGCGTCATGCAGGGCGCCACCCAGAAATGCCAGTCCCGCCAAGATCAGGAACATCAGGGGAAATGCCCGGGAAAAGCGCCGCTTCAACCTGGCTTTATGGATTTTTGGAAACCGCAGTGTCCCGGTTTGTCGTTGGCAGGTCAGCCACACGGCCAATCCCGCAATAAACACCACCAGGTAACCGGCCTTGTTCAGTTGATGTGTCGCTGAAAGAATCCACCCGGCCGCGTTCAGATACGCGCACAGCCAGATCCAAATGACAACGGGTGACGGCATTCCTTTTGAGGGTGAAATCTTTAAGCGTTTGTATCTGCAAAAGCAACCAAATTGCCGCCCCGCCGGTGGTGGCCGCGTTTCATGGAGTCGTTCGTGGCAGGCGGCCGATCCACACGCCGCTTACGCCGTAATACCATTCCAATTGCGGGATGCTTGGCCGCTGGCTGGTGTTGCCGCGGACCATCAGACGGTCGGCCGGCTTCATTTTTTCAATCCACGGCGCATAGGCCTTCACATCGCCCCCGTTCCACAAAATTTTATGATACGTCTCAAAATCTTCCGCCGGCATCAGCGCCGGTTCAAAGCCCAGTTGATAACGCCAGTCCCCGTGCGGATTTTTGAAAAATGTCTGGTAAAAGATCGTCATGTCCGCGCTGTAGAGGATCCCGCCCTTCTCCGGCATCCAGCCCGCCAGTTCCGGGTGCTCTTTTTCGCTGAGAAATTGCGTCGTCAGGGTTTGTGTATAGCGGCTGTTTTGGTCGCTGGTCACGCAGGCAAAAGTCGCCGCCGCGAGGATCAGCACCACGAACAGGCGGCGCAAGGAATCTTCGGCCAGCTTCGCCACCATCAAAAGCTCCACCTCCATCGCGATCAACACCATCAGTGACGGCCAGCCCCAGTCCTCCCAGAAGCGGCCGATGCGGAAACCCAGGATCCAGCACCCCAGCATCAACCAGAACGCGGGGTTTTTTGTGAATGATGGCGCCGCCGGTTTGTTCCACAACCGCAAGGCCATCACCGCTCCCATCACCATCACGGCCAGAATGTCGCCCCCGGATGGCTGAAGTTCCGTCACCTCCGTCCGGTTGGTCAGGTGGCCGCCCACACCATTTAAAGCCATGTGCAATGCGTGACCGAGATAATCCGCCGGGTGACCGGACAGCAACATTGAAAACCCCGTGCCCAACACCCAGGCGCCGGCCAGTAAAAATGACCAGCGAAATTTCCCGGCGAAGAAGATTGCCGCGATCGGCAGCAGCCACAGATACCACACACCATGGATGTAGGTGCAGGCCGTGATCAACACCGTCATCATCGCCAACATCCAGCCGCCCGGCTTCTTGTGCTGGACGGCGAAAAGCACGGTCATCAGCACCGTGATCGTGAGGATGAACGGGCGGCCCAGCAGAAACCGTTGCGAGAGGTCGGACACCATCATCGCCGTCAATACCGATACCAACCATGCCTCCGGACGTTTCAGCCACGGCAGCATTGCGCAATTGACCATCAAAAAAAGGCCCGCGACGGAAAAAATCACCAGCGCTTCCGCATCCCAGCCCATCAGGTGATGCACCCAGCCCAGGATGGCGTGCCAACCGAGGCTTTGATCAATTTTGTAAGAATCTCCCACCACAAGGATTTCCGGCCAGGTTTTCCCGCTCACCGCCTTCGCCGCATGCCGCAGCGCATCATCCCCCGGCAGGTAGCCCAAGCTGATGATTTTCAGGGGGACTGCCAAAAAAACCAGCACCGTGACCAGCCACGCGAGCAGGGGAACATACCGGCGGAATTTTTCGGGCAGTTCAAATTCAAACATAGCGGGCAATCAGTTCCGCAAATCAGAACACCTTTGGCACGCCTTCGTCGAGGATTTTTATATGCTGCGTCAGCTTTTCCGCCGCCGCCAGTTCCAGCAACCAGCGGGGCGGCTCTTCCAACGATTCAAAGGACAGCTTGAACGTCCCGTAATGCATCGGTATGAAAATCTTCGCCTTCAATTCCTTGAACGCTTTCAACGCGTCATCCGGGCCGATGTGCACCCGCCGGAAGGTTTCCGGATGATACGCCCCGATGGGCAGCAGCGCGATTTCCGGTGCGAGCTTCCGGCCGATCTCCTCGAACCCGTGAAAATACGCGCTGTCACCCGCGTGATAGATTTTGCGTCCCTGATGCTCCAGCACAAAGCCGCCATAGCCGCGATGCTTGTCATGCAACGTCCGCGCGCCCCAATGCTTGCTCGGCGTGAACGTCACCTTCCAGTCGCCCTGCGAAAAACTCTCCCACCATTCCATCTCGATGATGCGGGAAAAACCGAGGTTTTTCGCCAGCGCCCCGACACCGCGCGGCATGATCCCGATCTTCGAATGCGGCAGCTTGCGCAACGTCGGCTTGTGAAAATGGTCGTAATGCGCGTGCGTCAACAGTACCAAATCGATCGGCGGCAGATCCTTGAGCTTCAGCCCCGAACGCTTCAGCCGTTTCAGCAGAAAAAGCCAGTTCGCAAAATTGGGGTCGACCAGCACGTTCAAGTCTGTGAACTGGATCAGGAACGACGCATGACCGATCCATGTGATCGCCACCTCCCCATATTTTAATTTGGGAAAAACCGGACGCTTGTGTTCACCCTGGCGCGGGGTGAGCCAGGCCTTCAAGACCATTTCTTGAAAAAACGTGCGCGGGTTGAAATGCTTCGCCGGCGTAAGTTCCTTGAACGAACGCGGAATTCGCCGGCGCGGCTTGGCCGGACGTTTGGTGGCTGAACGGTTCATGCTAAAACAGTTACGCTTCCCGCATGGTAAATGCAACAGGTGAAACTGAGCTTGCCCTGATCCTGTAGCAGCCGACGCAAGTCGGCTCCAATTTCTGCCCTATT
>DASZCA010000101.1:0-27171 GCA_035943555.1 Verrucomicrobiia bacterium | reverse complement strand
CAAGTCGACAGATAGTGTCCGGCGGCAAGCAGCATCTGGCAATACAGCGGCAATTGTGAACAGACTACAACAATTTGCAGTAAGGATTTAATATGGAATTATCCAGAACCGAGAAAACAGCTTTTGCGCTCAAGCTCAAGGCGATGGTTGATGCCGCATACATTGAGGAAATTCAGAGTTCCCAAAACGACCTTTCCTACCTGGGAGCTTGCAAGATAACAACCATGGTTGAGGTTGAATGCGAAAACATGATCGGCACATTTCCAAAAATAATCAAAGGCGCCTGCCATCTGGCCCGGGCATTCCGGAACCCGGACAAAGCGAAGAAAAAGGAGGATATGCGTAAAGGTTTTGCACTCCTAATGTGTGCGGCGGGCGGATTGAGTATCATCTGGGGGATTATATCCATGTTTAGCATTTGGACGATCATTGGGGCCGTTTTGGCCGTACACACCCCTTTCCTTGGGCCGGTGATGTTCGTGGCCGGCGGTGCACTTGCTGCGTACGGCGTCTATGAGGCGATTGCAAAGGAGACGCCGGAAGCATTATCGGCCAAAGCCCATGACGTTTTGATTGAGGCCATTTCAAATTGGGCGGATGAAGACACAGCAAAAGCTAAAGATGCGACAGCGCAGGCAGAGTTAAAGCTCAAAGCATCAAGCGCTGAAGGCAAAGTGGCCGAAGGTTCAACATTCTGGCGTACGATAATCTGGCCATTCACGTCCGCCGTCGACTACGTCGAGAATGGGCCGGAGCACCAGCATCGGCCGGTTCCGTTCGGTCAGGACGGCCGCACGGCCAAGCAGAAAGAACCATATCGTGAAAAAGCATACAAAATTGTAAAAACCGAAATAAATGCAAAATGTGATCACGGGCCCTCAACTAGTGCGTAACCGTCAGTAACTTTCGGAGGCTGCAAACTCAGTCGGTTACACCATACGGCGGTGGTTTTGGCACGATGAACCGGACCCGGGCCACCGGACTGTGCTTGGTGTAAATCTCATAACTCGTCGGTTAGAGGTCGAAATGACCCGCGCGATAGCGCCGCAGCCGGTGGCTCATGAGCATAGTCCGCGACGTGGTGGCCGCATTCGAGTGCCTGCTGCAACAGCTGCCGGCCAATGCCGGCGGTTGCTCCGAGAATGAATAATTTCATGATGGCTGTTTGTGTTTGCGTGAAGCTTGCAGGGCAGGGGCGCGGCGCGCCGGCGATGCCCATCGCCCGGGCTGATCAGCTGTTAGTGGTGTCAGGGATGGCGACCATTCGCGCGCCCCGATGCTGAGGCCAAAGTGCATGCCGGGATGAGTTTTCGCTATGTTAATAGCTTCGCTAAAATCGGCGGCTTCCGAGAAAAGAATCGCGGCTACGGGGTCTTCACCGCTCGGCGGAGTTGGTCTCTTTTCGTTGTCTTTCCTGACTTTTCATCAACTTGTTGTAATTATTCGCCTTTCCCGGTACCTAATTACTTCAAATAAATATCCAGCTCCTTGCCCTGCAGCATATCGGCGTAATTCACAAACCATCCGTCGAGGGGCTTGCCGCCGATGATGATTTTATCTATGTTCGTGCCTTTGCCTTTTTTGACGATGGTGAAGGTTTTGCCATCGCCAAGGGTTAGGACTATTTTGTCGAAAATTGGTACCGAGACGATGTATTTAGGGTCAGCGGGCGAGTAGGGGTATAGGCCCATGGCATTGAAAACATACCATCCGGTCATAGAACCTTGGTCGTCCATTCCCGGCAAGGCAAGACCTTCGGGACCCATTCCAAAGTAATGGGAGAGCAGTTTGGTGAGAACTGCCTGTGATTTCTCTGGCTTGTTCACGAAATAATAGAGGTAGGGATAGTTGAAATCGGGCTGGTTACCCATGCAGAACTGCCCGAGAAAACACGATAAGTTATCCTCCGCGTATCCCTTCCAAGGAATGGTGAAAAGGTCGTCGAGCTTCCGCTCAAAATCCGCCGGGCTTTTGTAGAGGCTAATTAAGCCCTGAGGATCTTGCGGCACGAAGAAAGATGCCTGCCAGGCATTTGCCTCGCGATACATAAATTCGTAGTAGGGATAAAACGTATCGAACGGCGTCACCCAAGTTCCATCGGCGAGACGGCCTCGCATCAGCTCCGTTTCCGGGTCGAATACATTTGTGTAGTTCTGGCTGCGCTTCATCATCTGGCTGTAGACATTGGTATCGCCCAGCGTCTTGGCAAGCTGTGCAATGGCATAATCGGAATAGGCAAATTCAAGCGTCTTGGTGGTTCCGGCGGTTGATTTGGTTTCGGTCACCGGGTGGGCGATGTTGACTTCGGGAACGTAGCCTAACCCCAGATACTCTTTATTGTGAGGCCGGGCACGATTGCCATCGGTCGTGTCGGCATTGTTCAGCATATAACTATACGCTTTTTGAATATCATAGCCCCTGACACCACGCAGATACGATCCCGTGATGTAAGCCGACCCAAAATCGCCGTGGAACGAGGTGGGCAGAAATCCCGAACGCGCGCTGCCGCGCAGCATGGAGTTGATAATGTCGTTGCTGACATCCGGAACTAACATGTCCAGCAGGACTAGCTGGGTGCGGAAGACATCCCACAAAGCTGGATTCTCCATATTTGTAGGTTCAACGCCGGCGTCGCTGGTGATGCAAGGAAACCAGAACTGCCGGAATAGGCAGGAATAGAACAGTTCTTTTTCCCGGTCGGTTCCGCCGGTTACCTGGACTTTGTTGAGAATCGTTTCCCAAATTTTATTAGCCTCTATGTGAACCTGATTAAAGCTCTTGCCGGCAATCTCAATTTCCAGGTTGTGTGTTGCCGCTTCAATGCTGGTATGTGAAAGGGCGATCTTTAACTCCAAAGGCTTGTTTTCATTTTCAAAGCTGATGACAGGGACATCAATATTGCCGCTGATTCTTCGGCGGCCACCGGCGCCCTGGCCGGAGCGTCGAACATTGGGCGGGTTGGCATCGCGCTTGTTGATATCAATGCTTTTGATGCGCTGATTCATCACGGCATAAAAATACAAATCGCCCTGCTTTCCCGAAACTGCATGGTCTCCCGCCAATTGCAAATCCCAACTGCTGCTGCCGCCGCCTGAATGAACCAAGTCGAAGGCGAGTTTCTTCTCCTGTCCGCCCTGATAGGTAAATCTATAATAGGCACATCGCAAGGTGGCGGTAAGTTCAGCATTGATGTGGTAACGCTCCAGAAAAACTTGATAATAGCCGGGGTGGGCCGATTCGTTGGTGTGGCTATAACTCGATGCAAAATCATCGGCGGTGAAATCACGGCCTTCAAGCGGCATAATGGGAATGTTCTGTTTTCCCCACTGCGTGTCGCTCGTTTGCACGAAAGCCTTGATCGTATTGACTTCATATTCATAGCCGCTGCCACTGCCGTAGGTAGTGATGGGAACTGCCTTAACGATTCCAAAGGGCATAGTCGCTGCGGGCGCGTTCAGGCCATTCCAGGTTCGCCATGGAGCGACATAGCCAAGGTCGGCGCTGTTGGTCAGAACGGTGGTTCCGACAAAGGGATTGGCATAGTCCACTGACTGCTTTTGAGCATGCGCGAAACACGTCGCTAACAGCAATAAACCGAGAGAAACAGTAGGTTTAATCATAGGTGTTGGCATACAGGAATCGTTTATCTTTTTTATTTAGATGCTGTCGAAAAGTCATTTCAGGTTATCCGGCTTATTTTGCCAGAAAAGTGAACACGGTCGTTTCTATCAGCGGCGCTCCAGGTCGAACCACGATTGGCGGAAAATTCGGATGATGAATTGCATCGGGATAATGCTGCGTCTCCAGACAAACGGCGGTATGACCCAAATGGTTTCCGGTATAAAGTTGCACGGCGGGCTGGGTGGTGCGCACTTCCATGATCCGGCCGCTCTTTGGTTCCACTAAACGCGCGGCCAGCTTCATGACTTTGTCTTCACCAAGAATGTAATTGTGATCGTAACCGGTCATTTGCGGCTTCAATTGTTCGATGCGATCGCCGATGCGGGTCGGTTGGTTGAAATCCATGGGAGTGCCCTTGAGCGGCAAAATCTCGCCGGTCGGGATCGATTCCGTATCGGATTGAGTGTAGGTCATGGACGGAATCCACAAGATGTTGGCGAGACAGCTTCCACCACCAGCAAGATTCCAATAGGCGTGATTGGTGAGATTCACGATCGTGGGCTTGTCAGTTTCCGATTCGTATTTGATTTGGAATTCGTTGTCGTCCATCAACGAGTAGGTCACGGACGTGGTCAAATTTCCAGGAAACCCTTCCTCGCCGTCCTTGCTCAAGCAAGTCAACTTGACTGACGACGAGTTGGTCGTGTTTGAAGTTCCGGCCAGCGTCCACACCGACTGCGCAAACCCTTTGCGCCCGCCATGGATTGTATTTTTGCCTGAGTTCGCGTTCAACTTGAAGATGTTTCCGTCCAGTTCAAATTGCGCGCCGCGAATCCGGTTGACCACGCGCCCCATGACGGCAGCGGCACCGCTAAAACCGTGTTGGAATTTTTGCAGTGTATCAACGGTCAGCAAAATGTTGGTGAAATTTCCGTCACGGTCAGGAGCCCAAAGCTCCTTGATGATTGCGCCATAAGTAATTATTTGGGCACTCATGCCTTTGGCATTTCGCAGAATGACCAGCTTAACTTCGGAGCCGTCTTGAGTTTTTCCAAAATCAGTTTGCTCGACCCGCTTTAAGGTCTGTGCTTGAACTAACCCCAAAAAAACCGCACCCACCAGAAAAGCGGCAGCCAGCCGCACCCAAGAGATTTGCATGACGCGATTCATGTTTTTTCCGGCTGATTTTTTGTCAGTGAATTTTTAATATAGAGAGCGGCGAGTCGCGCTTCATTGGTATATCCCAGAAAATTAGCCGCGCCTACGAAGGTTCCCTGGTTGTAGCGCAAAGCAAAACGTGCTACCCGCCCATTTTCGTGAATGCTGTCGCAAACCCGGCCCGTCTTCTGGTCAAACAAGATGGTGCACTCACGCAGGAAAAGATTCGTGGCGATCGTGAAGTGGCCGACTTCACCCGTGGACTTGCCCAATAGAAACGCCGCGATGGATCCGGTGCCGTTCATACGCGGGTTCTTCAAGCGAATCTCCAACTTCCACCATAGGCCACCACGCAAGGTGTTTGACGCCGCCCGCCCGTAGAAGTGATGAAATTTCGTCTGCGCCACGATGATAAATTCAGGATCGCCGGTGAGCATATGCCCTCGGGTCAGGGCAATGAGCATCCACATGATGTCGTCGTTGTTGGGGTTGTGTTCCCAAGTCGTGCCGTTTGCGGCCAGAAAACAGCGAAACAAGTTGGTGAACATCACAAGTTGTGGCGCGTTGATGGTTCGTTCGTAAGTGTCCAGCACCGGCTGCTCCGCTTCCGTCCAAAAACCGGCCAGCTTGTTTCCATTGGTGCTCTTGAGGTAGAACGCAAAACCATTGGTCACCCGGTAAAACGACTTGGTGTGCGCTGCGAACAATGTGTCAGCATCCACTAACGTGAAGGCCCGGACGGTGAGCGTCATGCGCATCACCATAACGGAAAGGCTCACCAGCCAGATGGCACGGATCCATTGTCCTATTTGAACCACTCGCATTTTGGGGTCTGGTTTTGGTTTGATATTATGAATTGTTAGCAGCCGTTTTCGCCTTCGCTACTTGATCGGCTGCAGTTAGCAAAGAGATATTTTGATATTCTCCACCCTCCCTTTGGCATTGTGCATTTCAGTTAAGCAGCCGGCTCCACCTCGTGGCTTTGGATTAAGATTTTGGCTGGTTCCAAACCATCGGCGAAAGCTTCCAATTCGATAGTTCCTGCGTTTTTGGTTGCCTGAACAATTGCCAAACACAGGCCGTTAAAGGCGCTGCGCGTTGCCGCCTCAAGAGAATCGGGTTTGTCAGCCTCCTGGCAACCGGGATCACCATTTCCGACGCCGATGATTTTCCCCTCTCCCGACAATTTGAAATTTAACTTGTTACCAGCCGTCGGCATCACGCGTCCTTGCGCGTCCTGAACTTCAATCGTCACGGATGAAACGTCCTGGCCATCGGCCACGAGCCGGATCTGGCTGGCGCGCAATACGAGCTTCGCCGACGCGCCGGTCGTCTCGCGACGTGCTGTCAAAATTACTTTTCCGCTTTTACTTCCTTGCACCTCAATCACGCCCGGTTGATAAATCGCAGTCCAACGGACATGCGAATTGCGTTCCACTGTTTTCGAACCGAGGCTTTTGCCGTTCACGAAGAATTCAACGCTATCTAAATTTGTATAGCACCAAACATCAATCGCCTGGCCTTCTTTGCCTGCCCAATTCCAATGCGGGAACAAATGCAAAACCGGTTCAGAACTCCACCACGATTTGTAGTAGTAAAAAATGTCCTTGGGAAAACAGCAGGTATCCAAAATGCCCGACTGCGCGTTGACCGAAACCAGATCGTAAGGGCCGGGTTCACCACGATAGTCAATGCCGGACCACGCAAAACCTCCGGACAAAAACGGGCGCTCATCATAGATTTTCCACCATTCTTCCGCCGCGGCGTTGGACAGGCGAGTATGTCCGCGCGCTGGATTATCCACATAAATTCCACGCGTACCATTGCCGTTTGAAATTTCCGTTCCAATGCAGGGCAAGTGCGGAAATTCCTTGTGAAAGCGGTCCACGTCCGCAGCCAGCAGCCGACCTTTTTTGTTCACTTTTTCATCGGGCAACTCGCCGTTCCAATAATTGAATCCCTGCACATCCACGACGCTCGAAACACCTTCTTTTACCCAGCCGCAATTCATCGCCGCCGTCACCGGACGCGTCGGATCCATTTTTTTGACCAGCCGTTTCATGGTGGAAACAATGCGTGCGCCGGTCGGCGTGCCCTGATAAAAATATTCTTCGTTGGCCAATGACCAGATCACAATGCAGGGATGATTCCGGCTCTGGCGAATCATGGCTTCCAACTGGCTAAGCCCCTCCGGGGTTGAAGCCATCATGCGCGACTCGGCCATCACCATCATGCCCTGACGATCACAAGCGTCGAGGAGCCCTGTCGCCACTTGATTGTGCGCCGTGCGCCAGCCATTCGCACCCATCGCTTTCAACGCGGTCACCCGCTCAAAATGAATTCGGTCGGGAACCGCGATGCCCAGGCCGGCGTGATCTTGATGCACGCAGGTGCCCTTGATCTTCACGGGTTTTCCATTGAGAAAAAATCCTCGGTCTGGGTCAAAGTGAATTGAGCGCACGCCAAAGGTGGCGTTGTCATGATCAATCACTTCTCCGCCGGTCTCGACTTGCGAGACGACGCGATAAAGATTGGGTTCTTCGACCGACCACAACGCGGCGTGTGCAACCGTCACCTGCGTCTGCATGGTCAAAGTATCATGCGCAGCGATCTCGAAGGATTTAGGCGGAACCGTCGCCACCAGCTTACCCTCGGCGTCGAGAATCGCGGAGAGGACCCGCCCCTTGAGCGCCGCATCGCTTTCGTTCATCAACTCGGTGCCGATGGAAACCAGCGCGCCTTTTCCGCGAACTTCGCTTTGCACAAACGTGCCCCACTTGGCGATGTGCAGAGGATGCGTCTTGCGGAGCCAGACATGGCGATAGATGCCCGCGCCTTCGTAATACCAGCCCTCATTGAGCGTCGCATCCACCCGCACCGTAATCACATTTTTGCCGCCATACTTGACGTAATCGGTGATGTCTAAACTGAACGGCGCATAGCCGCTCAAATGTCTTCCAAGATAAAAACCGTTCAGAAAAATTATTGCGTCGCGAAACACGCCGTCGAAATCAATCGAGATGCGCCGGCCAACATCCGAAGCGGGAATTTCAAAAGTGCGATCATACCAGCCGATGCTGGTTTCCGAATACTCGCGGCCGAGCGGTTTGCTGCCATGGGCGGCATGGACAAAGCCGTCCGGCCCTTCCGGCATGATGAACGGCAGTTCTACCACCCAATCATGCGGCAGATCCAACACGCGCCAGGCGCTGTCATCAAAGCTGTGCTGCAAAGCGTTATCTTTTTTATTATGAATCCAAGCCTGGCCCGCCTTAGCAAAAGCGCCCTCGCGGACCGGCGCACCCCACCGGAAATCCTGCGCGGCATCGTTGGCATTGCCCAGATGGAACCGCCAGCCAAAGTCCAGTAGCAAAACTTCCCGCGACGATTTCAGGGTGCCCAATTCCGTGCCCGCAGCCGGCAGTTCCGGCAGACTTTCCGAGGCCGGCGTAGCCGTTTCCACGTTCAGGTCCGCGAAGATTTTATCAGAGGCAAGGAGTCCTGCCGTGGCAGCAAGCCCGGTCTTTAGCAGATTACGGCGTGTCAGCTTCATCATAGTTCTTTCCTCAAATTCAGAGACGTAATTAGTCGGTGGCATTGGCTCTTGCTGATTATTTTCCTGCCATTATTACTACGAGTTCAGTGAGCTTTTGCGTCAATTTTGTATTGCTTGGCGTTTTGTTGTCCGGGATCAAGGTGTTGCCCATGGCGTAACTCGGTTACAAGACAACCGCTCGCATCAATCCACATCCGTTCGAAAGGGCGAGGCGGGTAGGTTGGCCCCATTGAACAGGTTGCCGTCCGGCACGAAATCCCAACCATAACGGACCGCCACCGGCTTGGCGATCTCCTCGCTCCATACGATGATCTTTGAGCCGGCTATTTTGGTTTTCGCGGGCACGAACTGCTTGTCCGCATCGGCGATGGTGAAGCCTTTCAATTCGCCGCCCTTAGCGACCAGACCGCTATCGGCATGGTTGAACGAAAGAATTATCTGGCCGCCTTTAATTTTCATGGAAGCAAACAAGGGACCGGAATATTCAATCTTCTCGCCATAAGCCAGAGCGCGGGCGGCCAGTGCGAGGCGGTGACCTACGGGAGCTTTGCGCGCGGGATGAATGTTGTTCGCATCGCCGACGTCAATCGTGACAGCCATCGCCGTGTGCGGTGATTTTTCGAGTGTGAGAAATTGCGCCTCGCGCAGTTCCGGCTTCATGTCGCGATACGGCGCGATTTGAACAAACAGGAAGGGCATTTTGCTTTCGCCCCAGCCTTGACGCCAGTCGGAGATCAGGAGCGGAAACAATTCGCGGTATTGCCGGGCGACCAGATTGTTCGCCTCGCCTTGATACCAGATGACGCCTTTGATGGGAAATTGTTGCAGCGGCGCAATCATGGCGTTGTAGATCACCGAAGGTGCCGTGGGCAGTCCACCCGGCTTGCGGTCGGGAATCAATTCTTTCGCGTGAACGGCGGGAATTGAATCCAGCGCCTTTTGACTGGTCCAGGATTCAACCAAAGTGCCGCCCCAGGCCGGAAATAAAATCCCCAGCGGAACTTTTTCGGCCTCAAAAATCTCACGCGCAAAAATGAAACCGATGGCAGAGTAGTGCTGTGCCGTCGCGGGTGCGCAAACGGTCCAAGTCCCGCCGGCATCCATCGCCGGCAAATTAGTCACATGCTCCGGCACATAGTATTGATGAATCAAAGGAAAGTTTGCGGTGGCAACAGCCTGCTCCCAGCCATCCACTCCCTTCCGCAGCATGGCCTGCATGTTTGACTGGCCGCTGGCCACCCAGACATCGCCCACAAGCATGTTCGTGAATGTCAAAGTGGTTTCGCCTTGTTGGATGGTAAGCGTTTGTGGATCGCCCTTGGCCATCATTGGCTTGAGCCAGACTTTCCAAGTCCCTTTCTTGGCGACCGTATTCACCTTCTGCCCGGCGAACTCAACCGTGACGGTTTCACCCTCGCCAGCCGCTCCCCAAACGGGCACGGGAGTTTCCCGCTGAAGGATGGCGTTATCATGGAAAAGCGAACTAACCTGAAAGGTGACCTGAAAATGGGTGTTGGAAGGCTGGGCCGAAACCGCGATGACCCAGTTCAAGCTAAACAGCAACGAAAGGATTGTTATTTTTTTCTTCATAAAAGCAATTCGGTCAGTCCAATTATTGACACCAGATTGAGTTCATTTAGATGGTTCATTTCATTCGTTGGTTCCACGGTTTGCAACCGGTTGGCAATATGCGTCCACGTTCCCAGGTGCAAGTGTGACGCATTCCCCTACTAACCTCACTGCCGGGCGCCCTTCGATCATTGTAACGCCCCTCTCAAAATGAGAGAGCAAACCAGTCTCCGGCGCTGGCTTGATTTCATCAGCACCCCACAAAAGAAATGCGCCACAGTTCAACAGCGGAAGCAGCAGAACCTTGGAAGTAATTTTGAATTTCATGATTTAGTTTTCATTGACCGGTCAGTGTTCCGATTGTCCGGGGATTTCCGGTATGCCGGGATCGTCCAGGATTTGCACAGCGGTGACGCCATCTATTTCCTTCCAGTCTTGCATCACCCATACAACTTTTTTGTCCCGAGTGACTTCAATCATCTGGGGGCCTTTGCCATTGTCGCCGCGCGAGCAGAAAATGGTGTTGCCGTTGGCCAGCCGAGTGGAGCTTTGCGGAGCGTTGGCAAACTGATATTCCGGCGGCAGGTCGGTTTTGCAATTGAATTCCCAGACGGTTTCGCTCTTGGAATTGACTTCGCGTGTGAGCCATTCGGCTTCATCGGTGATCAACGTATTACCGTTCTTGAGGCGGAGGACCGACCAGGGCAGTTTGATTTTGTACTTCCAGATTTCGTTGAAATTTTTGTCGTATTCCACGACGTAGCTCCGACCGAACACCCCCACCAAGTAGGTGTCATTGGCGGTGACACGGGCGCGCCGGAACTGCCCGTGAATGCCACCCGGGTTTGGCGGCAGGGTATAGGGAAGTTCATGGTCAACTTCGACGGCGCCGGTCTTGATGTTTATGACCTTCATGTGCGGAGGCAGGCCGTTCACCACGATCATGACCTTGTCCAAGCCAATGGGTTGGCAGATGTGGATTTCCGTGTGGTTGGTGCCGGGTGTTTTTTCGCAATCATAACGCCACACCACTTTCTTGTCCGGCGTGATTTCGGCGGCGTAGTGCATGCGGGAGAAGAGAATGTTGCCGTTGGAAAGCATCCACACATCGTCATATTCCCAAGGGTATTCCCGGTTGCCGGTCTGATAAGTCCAGATAATTTTGCCCTCATCGACGAGATACATCTTGGCATAATTCTCACCTACGATGAGCATTGGATGTTGCGCCAAACCTTTGCCAGGCAGATTCGGCGGCGTGATGCCGTTTGTCCAACGACCCGCTGGAGCCGGAGTTTCGTCCGGCCCCATCGCCGGCACATTCGCGGCGGTGAAGAGGTGAAGCACATCCATGCACGGCGTGGCCGAGGATGTCTTGGTTGAGGGTATGTGGCAGCCAGTCAAGATGACGGCCACGCCAATGGCCGAACATGCCGCCAGTAACAGGCGAGGTTTTGCATTCATATTTGTTTGGAGGGTTTGGGTTGAATGAAAAATAAGATTACCGTTCAAGTCGTAGGATTGAATTTAAAATTAAACTACGCCGAAAATTCCAAGATAAGCAGTTTGCCTGGAAAAAATATGTGGCGCACTCGACAGTAAGATCAAAGCAAACATTTTTAGCTTATTCAGTTGTTCACAGTTACTGGCTCAAATTCGGCGGTCAGGATGCCTGTGGCGTCCCGGGCGACGACGGAAAGCACATGGGATCCATTCGCCACAATCCGCGTGTCCCATTTAATTGAATACGGAGGCGTTTGGATTTCGGAACCGATGTCCACGCCATCCACTCGATACTGCACACCCGCCACCTCAATGCCACCGCTGCGGTGAACCGTGGCCGCGCACGAAGTTGTGCCCGATACCGTCGCCTGACGGGCCGGGGCGGTGATCACGTTTGAAAATGACAGGTTTTCCGACGGCATCACCGTGCGGCAGATGCGAAAGCCAATCTCTTCGCTCCTGGAATTCGGACCCCATTGCCAATGGTTGGCCGACATTTCGTGATGGCCACCGTCATTCCAAAATGCGCCACCCTTAGCGATGCGCTGTCCGCCGGTCACAGGTCCAGTCGGATCAATGGACAGAGTCGCCGGATAATTATTGCTGCTGCCGGTGTCATAGCGATCCTGGCACCACATCCATAAGTTTCCGGTCATGTCATAGACTCCGTAGGAATTCGGCCGCAAAGTGCCCACGTCGTGCGTAACTCCCTGGCTGTTGCCGGCGGCGGAATCACGGTTCCTCGCCCCGTCGCTCCATGAATACAACAACCCTTCTGGGGCGAATTCATTGCCATAAAACAGCCGCGTCGTCGTCCGCTCCCGCGTGACAAATTCATTTTCCGCCGCTGTCAGCAGCCGGTAGCCATTCTTGGTCAAGTCCACTTCGCCGGCCTTCGAATACGCCGGCGTCAACCCTTCCTGCCGGCTTAAGTCATTGCAGTAGGCAACGGCCCAGTTCCAGGATACTTGATCTATGGGCAGATTAAGATCGCCGGCGACCTGATGTTTGCTTGAATTAGTTCGATTATTGACCGACATAAACTGACTCTGGGTCAATTGCGTAGCCCGCATCAAAAAATTATAAGTGAACTGCACGTCATGCACCGGCGCCGTTTGCGTCCACACCTTGCCGCCCAACACTTGGCCCATCGAAAAAGTTTGATCCTGTGAATGAATCAAAACCATCGTATTCGGATCTACAGCCCAAGCCTGCCCGACCAGCAGCAGGATGCCCAAGATCAGACCGGCGTTTGCTTTTCTCATGATTTATTTGGGTTTATTTTACTGTTGTTGCGGTCGCCGGATCGAAACCCTGCTGCCAGCCCAGTGGTTTCGTCGAGGACGTAAAGCCCCTTTTCATCGCCAGATTGAGTTCTCTTCGTTTTGCCTCGTGGAGTTCATCGCCACTGTGGTTCAATTCTAAACGCGCTTTTAGGGGCGTTTTTCGGCCATCAAAATTTACCCGATTGATTCCTTTATCGATTGAAAAATCCATGCTTTCGCGCAATCCCATTGCCTCCGCACGGCGCGCTCACTCACCCCCCAAGGCTTTCAGCGGCCTCCTCATTGGTCAAACTGGCTGTGCGGCCGCACCCGATTATACTTTTTCCGGTAATCGCCCACGACCATCCGCGCTTCCGTCAACGTGCACAGTTGTTCCCGGTTCAAGCACTCGTCCTAGAACCGACCATGAAAGCTCTCCACAAAACCGTTCTGCCAGCGGCTTCCTTAATTGCGCTTCGACTGGTGTTGGCGGCCGCCCACGATAGCTAAAAGTTGAACGCGCCAGCCGCAAAATGCGGCACGCCGCCCGCTGGGAACACAACGCTTGCCCCACCAATTCGCGAGCGAAGGCCCGGCGGTGTGCCGGACTCAAAGCTTTTTTTCGCATACGTAGGATAACACTCGGTTTCTCGGCATCTCCTCCGCCAGCATCTGCTTGATCTCGCTGTTCTCCCGCTCCAGCTCCAACAGGCCATGGGTCACAGTTCGCTCGAAACCACCATGGGCTATTTGCATGCCGAAAGCCTGAGCGTCAAAGTCCCTTGGAAATCATCGTGGCCGGGACGCCTCAATCGAGCAAAAGTTCATTTCCAACTCCGCCAGCGCCCACGGCCGCTCCGCAACGGAAAAGCTGGATTGTGGCTTGATGCTTGGCTTATATGTCCGATTGGGACTCTCAGACTCTGTCTCTCGCCAGAAACGAAAGTGCCGCACGTGCACCCCAGCCCAACCCAAAGTGCATTCCCGATTCCTATCACTTTCAATAGCGATGGAGCCACCTCCCGGGCCTAGGTTTAAGGGCTATTCCCAAACTTTTCCCCGACTCTGGTCCATTAAACCGTCGTGTTTTAATGGTGGCGCTGTCGACCGGTTGGCTGATCACCATCGTGGCGGTGATGGCGGGACGTTCTCTAATGTCGGTCAGAGTTCATTCATTCGCCCGACCATTTCAACCGCACCTGCCCAATTTTCTCCCGCATCAGCGTGCGGGCGGCAAGCCGCTCCGTGCCCAGAGTCAACAATTCGTCGTAATTCGTGCGGGTATGACGAATGCGCGCAACTACGGCCAGAGTCACCGCTGATGCCTCGTACGCCCGATCTGCGGCCGATCGGCCCACCCGGCTACTGTGGCGACGCCCGGTGTGTTCAGCAATGCGCCGAGTTCCAGCGCCCGGGCAACCGGGATATTGGCTCGCAATCACCCCGGCAAGGCCGGCCACAAACTCGCGGTCTTGCTCCGCGCATGCCCACATGACCCGGGCCCGGGCGGTTGACCTCGCGGCCGGTCCCCTAACCTTGGCTTTGACAAATGTCGGTCGAGTTGTCCAGATGCGTACCGACGCCTATATGCCCATGGTTGCTAACAACGAGGATGCTCATAGGCGCTTATGCATTCCTAAAAGCGCTTTGGTGGAGCAACGCTATGTAACTTGGTGTTTGGTGATCCAAAACTGGGTGAGTTTGTTGCACTATACAGTTTACTGGCTGGAGCTAGGATGGCAAAAGCCGCCGTAGTAAAGAGTGTCGGGCGTTTTTGCTGATTTGCCGAACCCGATGTCCTTGAATATAAGGCACTAATGTTGTTTTCATGCGTTTATTAAACTTTTTACGTCCTTATTATTTTTTTGACAGGGGCGGGGTATTTCACGCGTTGGATTTTGCCATCCTAGCCATCCTAACCATCATTCCCATCCCTGCCGTCCTTGTCATCCCGTACCTGCTTCATGGCCAGTCCGAAGAATCCGTTTCGTGCTGTAAGCTTTTCGCCATCAGCAGTCGGGCGTTTTAATGAGTGCGATTTTAGAGCCGAGAAACGTCGCCGGATCATACTAGGAATTTCTTTTAAAAACATGCTCCTTGGACATACCTGCAGTTTATTCGCCTGACAATATGAGATGTATCCGCCGTGCATCTCATCAATCGTTATGTCCGCACCATGACGGGTTTCTACCCTTTCGTCGACAAACCGAACCAAACCGGTTCGCTCATCTTCCGATTTTTCAGCACAGTAGAGGCGCAGGAGGTCGATGATCACTTTGACATCGCAAGCCTTGATTTTGCTCACAGGGAGTGCCTGCCGGTTTAAGGCGGAGAGATCGTAAAGCAGGTCCGTGACAACCTGTTTGATCCGTGTTTCCGTTATTGCTTCGAATTTCGATTCCTCCGGCAGCATACGGGAAAATCCACCAGTATGTTGGTTATAAATATAGCCGTCACGTTCGCGAAGGAAGTGGGCTGCACTGCTATGGTTGATTGCACCGCCTCCGGATTCCGGTTTCAAGATTAGTCTTCCATGATACGCCTGGACTTTTTCCAATATGAAAGTTTTGGCCGCAGACTGAGGCCACTTCAGATCATCAAACACCAAGGTTGGGATTGGTTGGCCGGAGGGTGCAGGAATGACTTGTTTTTTCGAAGGAATGACATCTTCGAACGGGACGTAGCCGTCCGCAACCCAGACCCAGCCTGCCATTTGCAGGCTCATCGGACGCCATCCGGAGGCCTTGAACCAAAGAACCGAGAACTGCCGCCAGTGAGTGGTTACCGCTGAAACAAGCAGCGGGTTTAATTCAATTAACTGGCTTAACACTGCCGTGCTTTCTGTGAGAAATACAATGGCGCAAAGGCCATCAGACTGAAAACCGCAGGGGACGGCTATGGTGTCGGGAGAATAGCCCGTTTTGTAGTGAGCGAGCAGCTTTTGCAAAGGTTTCGAGAATTTCTCGTCATCGACTTGCAACGCTAGCGGCTCCACGGTTCCACCGAAGAACGTACTCACTTTGGAAATCAATTCCGGGTGCTCAATTTTAGGTTTGGGGTCGGGGGTGCCTGTAGCGTACCAAGAATTCATTTCAGCATCAGCGCTATTGAGATCCAATGCGGCGGAATTGTTCATATTCTCTGGGTTCATTTCGTTTTTGGTTTTGTCTGTTCGTTCTGCCTGTATCAGTGTGCTGTCGGCCAGCAACTTACGCGCAATCCCCAACACGGGGATCCCACATGCGGCATAGCCATCAGGAGGTCAACCAGAAGTTGAGCGAGAAACCGCAGCCGGAAGTTTTCACCGTCAGCTGTCACGTCGTGCCCCTCAATTACGCCAGCACGGGTGAGCATGTCAAGGAATTGATCCAAGCCGGCAGGAGTGGTGGTGTCGGGCGGGTGGTCACCAACTAGCACGCGTATCAGGTCGGTTTCCGCAGTTGCATCTAGCATGAATATCACGCCGAGCTCCTGGGCCGAATCCCGGTATTTGGCGGGGCATGCTGGGTCGCAGGACAGGCGGATGAGGTTTTTGATGACATCCGATGGATTCGGACGGCCTTTCAATTCAGAATGAGGCAACGAGTTATTCTTCATATGATTAGATGTTATTTGAGACAGGCAGCCTGATGACGGTGGCTTACGGGGGGGCGCAAAACAATTCCCGAGATAGTATGGACGAGTTCGGTAACGATACGGATACTGATTTGAATGGGGATTCAAATAACGGCCTTGAGCCCCAATCCGCAGCAACCGCAGCAAGACATATAACGAACTGGCAAATATGGGTATTTTCCAGATCTTATAGAGGGTTGCTGCGGTCGCTGCGGTGCCGTGATTCCGGCGTCTGGTTGTTTTCATGCTTGTTTGACCTCATAAAACTTGACCTGATAGCCGCCGCCGGCAAGCGTGTTTGGCCTAAGTACGGATTTTTCACCACGTACAACAGCAAAGCCCTCGAAATCGAGTTCGTTTCTGGTTCCAAACAATTTACCCATGATGGTACCAATGACGCGCGAAGCCTTGAGCTCGTCGGCTTCGGACCGCAATCCAGGGATTGCAATATCCGCAGATTCACAAATTCGTTGTAAATCTGTCGCTGTAAGCTGGCGCCCCGTCTCGCCGGTGTTGTGGATGGTTAGTACCAGTTGACGTAACCAAACCATCTGCGGGTTGCTCACGCGTTCCTGCGCGTTCTGGTGCCCATCCATGACGGGAGCTAGTTTGAAGATGTTCTGCACTATCCAGTCCACAACCTGAACCCATTCTCGGAAGTCATGGCGAGTCTCACCGGTACGCTGCATCCCCTGACGATGCCACTGCCGTATGACAGAAAACACGCACCCAAGGTAATAGCTTTGCCAATGCTGGACGCGGTCTAGCAAGTCCCCCTCTTCAAATTGAGTGTATGCAAATCCTGGCGGCTTTTTCTTGATTCTGATGATGTTGCTACGATTCGCAAAATCTCGTGTTGTATCCACGCCATTAGAAGACAGAAAAATGAAGAACTTATCCGGTTGCACGTAAATTTCACCACGATATGGAACTCGGCATGAAAATGATCCTTCTGCTGTCATGAACGCTTCAAGGTGAGCAGTGTCTAACTTTCCTCGGAAATTGTCGTATTGAATGAATGGCTTTCCCGAGACAAGCGCTTGGTTTAAACTCTCATCAACCGACCCCACCCCGCCCGTACGGTTCGAGATGAGTGACAGTCGTTCGTTGTACATTGCGACTGTCAATTTCTGACGGAACGTTTTCCCGGACTGCGACGCGTCGGCCTCGGCCACGTCAGCGGGTACGGGGCGCTTTAAAAAGCCACCTGACTTGAGTGCTGGAGTTATAAAGCTCGCCACGGCCCGAGATTTGTCACTCGTCGTTTGAAAATCAAATTCATCAACCAGAGACAACAAGTCCACAACTGCGTTTTCAAGAGGCACCTCTGGCACGTTTTCTCCGCCCGTAATAAGTAGCTTAGTGGACTCGTCGTAACCGCGCCCAACGACTACCAGTTCTTTACCAATATTGGTAAGTACCGGGCAATTGAGAAGCCCGCTCACATGCGGAAGAATCTTGAAGGCCTCCTCCGAATTGAGCAATGCCTGGGCGTGATCATGTGAGCAAATAGTGGGTTTAAGTACCCGTTCCCGGTTGGCCCCGGAACGCCAGGCGAACGGGCGACAAAATTTTTCAATCAATGAACGGGCCGCATTTGGATTGAGAACTTCAAGTGCCAGCAGTCCGTCCTCTCGGGTAACTAGACGCATGACCGCACCTCCACGAACAAACAAACGCATGTTTGGAGCGATGTAACCGAATAGCTTGGATGCGCATTCGGAAATGGTCACATCATCGCTCGGCAGAATCAAATTTGGCAACTCACATGCGTCGTTGGCTTTTGCCCAACCGTTAAAGGCGGCTATCTGGGGATCATCCACCTCGTCCGTCATACAAGGCCTCCAATACTACCGATCGAGCCCAAAATCGGCCTGCCATCTGGGTTGGGGTTGAAGTATAAAAGTCGCTGTTGTCGCGCACCGCGCCAGGCCTGTGGCAACCGTGTCAGGCGTATGGCGGTCAGGGCGCGAGGATCAGCACCAAGCGTAACGAGAGTTGGTTTACTCAGCCCAACCTTTAGGTCCCAATCCGTCTTTGTTTGCGCGTCAAGCCTGACCAGCGCGTGAATAGACCGTCCGCCAGATTCACAGATTGTCGCTATTTTAAGTGGAAGCTGAATCAGACAACGCAGCCAATCCTCCGGGTCTGCTTCATCACTCTCCAAAACGACGTAGCGCCAAGAAGTCACCGATTCCTGGGATCGCCGTGATTTTTTTCCTCCCTGACGTGGATTAGGGTGATATTCACCGGTGACAGGTTGCGGTAAAAACCAAACGCCGTCCGGTCCGGTCGGCAGTTGATTGTTTAGAAATAATCCGCCGTGATCTGCGATCCAAACAAATTGGCCTTGGGACTTTATCTTTGAAAAAACGATAACTTTTTCGCCGCTTCCGTATGGATATAGCCTCCGCAATAAATCAGCGGAATCCAGACCGTTAACCGGCACTGGTGACTGATCGTTTACAAAGCTGGAAATATTTCGAATGTAACGCGTTTTGGCGGCGATTCGCTTTAAAACTGTTGGGTGGTAGACAGGCTTTTGTTGCCAACGAATCTCCGGTCTTGCTTGTAATTTGAATTCTTCAATCCATCCCTCGCGCATTTTGTTAGACCGGGTCCACTCCAATGCACACGCCACCTTGTGACGAAGTTCAGATTCGGGCCACGGTGGGACACACCGCCGATTCCACTGGCCTAAAACAAACATGGCTTCTTCCCCGGTCAACTCATACTTGTTAACAACAGTCAACGCCGCCATGTACGTGTGTTTGTCCCCCCCACTCCCACTGACAGCAGGACTAAGCCCCTTCAGGAATTGACGCGCAGCATCAAATTGACTGGACCGATCGGCCCTCACCGCAGATATGTGCGCGTCTTGGTCCATTTCACGTTTGATATACTTTTCGTGTTCGTTCATGCAATTATGTAATCTTTTCCAATTTCCGTATCTGCCCCGTCGTTTGCCTGGATTTCCTTGCGCGGTCCGATGGTTGAGGATTCATGCCTGTTCGCCCAGCACCTTGGCCTTTCTCCTGCGCTGGGCTCCCCGGTCGAAACCAGTACGGTGTTCGACGTAACATCAGGAGTTATGGTCGCGGATAAGTTCACGCTAGGAGCTTTTCGATTTCCGAAATAGGGATCAGAAGATGGCGGAGTACGCGCACCGCCCTCAGCTTGTCGCGGTCGATGAGCCGCCGAACGGAATTTTCGGAAATCCCTAGCATGGCCGCCGCCTCGCGGATTTTTACCGCGCGCGGCGCGCGTCTATTTTCATCTAGTTGTTGGTTTTTTGTCATACGCTGCAAACTCGACTAGATTACGCAGGCGTGCAAGACAACACACTCAACTACAACCATTTATAGTTTATTCTTAGGGATGCTTAGGGATTGGTGAGCATTGATAAGTGGTGTCTTGGGATGTTTGCAGATGACGAAGGATTTCACGGGAAGGCCGTGAAATTATCAGAACCGATTTCGGGCGGGCGTAGGTCGGCGATTATGCGACTGCTACGACTTGACTTTGGGTTTCCTCACTCGGGGTTCAAGCTTTAGAACGAGTGCCTTGAAGGCTTCAGGGTCGACTGGCGGTTCAAATACGATTTGAAATCCGCTGATTTGATAACTTTTATTTCCGAGCAGTTCTACATGGATTTTCTCTTTTCCCAGCTGATCTCTGTCGTTTTGCCAACACTGTGGAATTCTTTGATCATTCCTGTAGGAATAACGTACAAATTGCGCAGAATCAATCTCGAGAGACTTCATTCCGGGACCAGCCAAGGCTGCGAGAGCGCGGAGCGCATTCTTCGGCCCGTCATTACGTATCCGACGTTCTATTTCACCTTCCACTATTAATACATTCTCCGGACTGCGGATTTTAATTGTCACGAGTTCAGTCTCGGGCTTTTCTGCGTTCTGCATGCCGCTGGAATCGACCTCATTTAACGATTCTGTTTGATTTACGCTGGTGGGCTTTTCTACGGGGCTTGCAAGCGGCGGCTCAATTTTAGGCTGCGTCTCGGGTAAAGTGGTGGTGGGCAAAAGCGGCACAACGGCCAAGGTTTCAACCTTCTCCTTTTGAATCGATTTGTCACAAATCACCAAGAATTCCTCTAGCGCAGGAACAAACTGATTGAGAATCTTCTGAAGTTCATGGCCGTATGGGTGATCATCCGACGAAAATTGATAGGACTCGGGCCCGCATTCCGCCCACAGCCGACGTTGTAGCAGCAGTGGACGTAGCTCTGCTGCTTCGAGCGACAATTCATCTTTCCCAGTATTGATCTGGGCGATCCGCCGGCAAAGGCCCACGACGGGTTCAGCAAACGCAAACCTGGTTGGAAGAGTGAGTTCACGCCCGGTCACGGGCCAGAGCCAAGATGCTTTGCTAGCTGGACTGTGCGGCCCCATGGGGCGCGGCGTTGGTTTGATTCCGGTTTGTTGGCGGCGCTGGTGTTCCTGCCATGCTTTTAGGCTGGCTCTGTTAAACAGCAGGCGGGCCTGCATGCATTGCCTGGCAAAGTTGCCGGGGCTGCCGGCTTTAGCCAGAGTGTCCAGAAGGTCTTCAACTGTGCGGCGGCGGGTGTTTGTTTTGCCAATGGTGTCGGGATGCAGTGGCAGGCCTCGGCGATGAAATATGCTTTTGATGTCATCAATCAGGTTGTTGCGTACGACTGGTTCCCCGGCGGCCATTTCCAGAAACATTTGTTTTGCGTCCAGAGCGGCACGCTCGAATGGGAAAACGATGTAAATTGTCTTGAAGTCATGCTTCTGCACCTGATCCCAATCAACTCGATCGTAAATGGTGACGAGGTCATTAGCCGCCTGCACCAGCGCTGTTGTCAGCACCAAGATGGCTACCGCCTTCTTTTTCTTTTGCCGAGGGGGACTAATCACAAGGCCATAATGGCCCTTTTAGATTTAGCCGGCAAGTGAAGAGCAGGGGACGTGGTGGCCTTACCGGCGTCGGCACCAATCTTCTAGTCACGCTTGGTCGTTTGTGGCTTGGCGGCAGAATCAACCGGCTGGCCGGTCAGCTTCGCGGGAGCGAACGTGACCTTGGTGGCCATTTCCACGCTGTGGGCATCCCGGAGATGGCCGTAGACCCGCATAGCGAGAGCTCCGCCGTCCGCATGTCCGAGCCAGCGGCTAACCGTCGGAATATCCACACCTGACTCGATGCAGCGGGTGGCAAAAAGGTGGCGAAGATCGTGGTGGGTGAGACGGGAGATTTTAAGCTCTGCACAGGCACGGGTCAGCGCCTTCTGGCATTCATGGATCTTGCAGACGGGTGCTTCCGGCACCGGGTCCGCCTGCTTGAGCCGTTCAAGCAGGACTCGCATATCCGAAATGATGGGAACCGTCCGGTAGAAGTCGGCGGCGCTCGTCGTGCGCTGCTTGGCGTTCTTTACCTTGAGGGTGCCCTTCTTCAGGTCGACATCGTTCCAGGTGACGCCCTTTCCCTCGCTCAGACGGCATCCCGAAAAGGCAAGAAACCGCACCAGATCGGCACCATCCCGCGAAGACCGGCCGCCACCGCGTTCCAGGTTCTCCAGCAGTTGCTGAAACTGGTCCGGTTCCGGGAGGTGGAGTTCGCGTAATTTCACACCCAGCCGCTTTACCTTTCGGGCCGGATTGGGGCTGAGTTCCCCGCCATCCAGGATGTGCCGCAGTGTCGACAGGGTTTGGTTGAAGTAATGCGGCGAATAGCCCAAATTGCGGAACCGGGTGGCCCATTCGTTGCAGGCATTTTCTTCGATGCTGGTGAGCTTTTTGCCATCGAGTCCTGGCCAGGTCTTGAGCAGCACGGCGATGCACCCGAGGCGGTATTCCTTCGCGCGGACCTGCAGGTCGTGGCGGGCCTCCAAGGCCTGCTCAAAGCGGAGCCGGGCCTCGGCAAAGGTGGTGGGGGCGTTCTCGCTCCGCGGGGGCTTCGAGCGTTGCTCCTTGAGAAAGTCGCCGAGTTTGAGCAGGGCTTTGGAATAGACGTCGGTCTTGAGTTTGCGGCGAACGAGCTTGCCGCCTACCTTCACTCTTGCATAATACATTCCTGTGGACAGGTACTGCAGCATGTTTGGTTTTTTGGGGAACGACTTCCATTTCCCGTCGGGGGAGATGCGGGAGTCGCGTGCCTGGCCCCAGCGTTTGGCCGGCGCGGCCGTGGAATCGGTCGGCGTTTTCATCGCCCATATCCTGCGGGATACAAAGGCGGGATACAATGGGATATTTTTAGGGGCTCAGTACTTTTGTAAGTTGTTTAATTTAAGTTTAATGCGCCTGTAGCTCAGTTGGATAGAGCACCTGCCTTCTAATTGCAAATACCTCTTTTGCACAGTTTTGCACTGCTTTTCACTTTTGCAAAAACTTCGATAAAAACTGGCGATTTTGCACTTTAGTTTTGCAAGGCTTTTCACTGTTTTGCACCATTTTCACGTCCGACCGTAGAAAAGCACCGTAGAAAAAACTCTGGCCAGAAGGGGATTTGCATGGTGCTAGGGTACCCGCAATAGTGGGACCCATTGCTTTCCACGCCTCAAGGACTATTGTGTGGGTATGATTGGAAAGGGAAAAAATTCGGGGGCCATCATTCACAAAACAGAATCACTCGACGCTCCATGCTGGGTTCAGTGCCATGGTTACCGGTGCTTGGGTTTTTTACGAAATGGCAGATGGATGTGCTATTCCACCGGTTCGGAACTAACCGACTTCGTTAAGGTCATTACGGCTGTTCCGGCGGAGTGGCTTTAAGCCGGCACATCGTCCGATGCCTCAATTTGCCTTTCGAATTTGTTGAAGTGGGTATGGGTATTTCACCCCATGGAGATTGTCCATTTTATGGCGCACCATTGTCATATGACTCCAAAAGCGGGCTTTCGAGCGAAGCTCGGGGGGGATATGGGACTATGAAAAACAATCATCAAAATGGCAGTCTTAGTGGGCACGCGGTCAGCATGGAGCAGGCGCTCCGGGCTTCGGAACTCAGCTATCGCCGGTTATTCGAAGCGGCACGGGACGGCATCCTGATTTTGGACGTTGATACGGGCCATATCAACGACGTGAACCCATTTTTGATTGATCTTCTCGGCTTTTCTCGCGCTGACCTTATTGGAACGCCGGTTTGGAATCTCGGGCCGGCCAAGGATGTCACGGAGAACAAGGCCAAGTTTGGGGAATTGCAGGCGCACGGCTGCATCCGTTACGAGAACATGCCGCTGGAAACGAGGGATGGTCGGCACGTTGCCGTGGAGTTCGTGAGCAATGTGTATCAAGCCGGTGATTGCAATGTGATCCAATGCAACGTGCGCGACATCACGGAACGCAAGCACGCGCAGGACGAGATGCGTAACCTCAATGCCGAATTGGAACGGCGCGTGACCGAACGCACGGTGCAACTGCAAAGCGCCAACGATGAACTGGAGGCGTTCAGCTATTCCGTCTCCCACGACCTGCGGGCCCCGCTTCGCCAGATCATGGGCTATGTGGATCTGTTGAGAGAAAACACTGAGGCAATGCTTTCCGAAGAAAGCGCCCGTCATTTGACAACAATTTTCAAGACTGCTGGCCGGATGGGAAATCTGATTGACGACCTGCTGGCTTTCTCGCGGGTAAAGCAATCCGGGATAAAAAAGGAGGAGGTCAATCTCGATCAATTGGTCCAAGAAACTTTGCACGATTTTCAGGTCGAGACGGATGCCCGGAAAATCGTGTGGAACATTCACTCTATGCCACCCGTTTGGGCCGACCGCGCTCTGCTGCGCATGGTTCTGGTGAATTTGCTCGCCAACGCCGTTAAGTTCACGCGCACACGGGCCGGGGCCGACATCGAGATTGGCTGCGTGCCCGGTGGCGGTGCCGAGACAATAATCTTCATCCGTGACAATGGCGCTGGCTTTGATCCGAATTATGCCGCGAAACTTTTTGGCGTGTTCCAGCGTTTGCACACCCATGATGAGTTCGAAGGCACCGGCATCGGTTTGGCGAACGTCCGCCGCATCATTCACCGGCATGGGGGTCGCACATGGGCGGAAGGGGCAATCAACAAAGGAGCGACGTTTTTCTTCTCATTGCCCCGCGCCATTCCGGGCCTGGGGTGAACACCCCATGGCAACCCTGCGGTGGCATGTTAACTTGCAGTATGAATCTATTGCTCGTTTTGGTTGTTCTTCTGCTCTTGTTCGGCGGCGGCGGATTTTACTTTGGCGGCCCCATCATCGGCGGCAGTGGGATTGGCCTGCTGCTCGTGATCGCCTTGGTCATTTATTTCATGGGCGGATTCCGGGCGAAGGCCTAGTTAGCCAGTTTGTCTCCGTGGGTAAAACATTTGATGGCGTTCCCAAACTTATCGACGTATGGTGCTTTTCAATTATGGATGAAGGAATCATATCGGCCGGGGCATCTCCATTTGCTCCGGTTCGGGACAGGACACGTTCACCGCAACGAATTCTCGTTGTTAATGACGAAACTGACGCACGTCAGCTCAACGTCGATTTGCTGGCCGAGGCGGGCTACGATGTTGATGCCGTCAAAGATGGTGCTGCCGGCTGGGAGGCGCTTCAATTTAACAGCTATGATTTGATCATCACCGACAATCAAATGCCCAGAATGACTGGGATGGAAATGATTGCGAAGCTGCGTTCAGCGCGCATGACAGTACCCGTCATCATGGCCACCAGATCTTTGCCCACCGTCATCATCGAACACAACCCGTGGCTGAAACCGGACGCTTCACTACAGACGCCCTTTTCCAATGATGATTTGTTGGCAACTGTTAAAAAAGTCCTGCTCTGAATTTTCTGGGTTGTTCGGCAGTTCCTTTGCTAAGGTGGGGACCGATTTATGTTTTCACATGACATCATCGTCATCGGAGCATCGGTAGGCGGAGTGGAAGCGCTCCCGCGATTGATCGGCAGCTTGCCAGCCGGCATGCCCGCCTCCGTTTTTGTCGTTCTTCATACCGCCCCCGATGGACCAGGACTTTTGCCTGAAATCATCCGCAGGACCTCAGTTTTGCCAGTTCGCCATGCCGTGGATGGTGAAAGGATTGTCCAAGGGCGCGTGTACATCGCAAAACCGGATTATCATTTGATGGTGAACGGCAGGCATCTGCGGGTAATGCAAGGCCCGAAAGAGAATTTCCATCGTCCCGCCATCGATGCGTTGTTCCGGACGGCGGCTGAATCTTACGGTGCCCGCGTAGCGGGCGTGATCCTTACCGGAAATTTGGATGACGGAACGGCAGGGCTGTATGCCATAAAGGCTGTCGGGGGAATTGCCATCGTCCAAGACCCGCAGGAGGCTTTGGCTCCCGCCATGCCCCGGAGTGCGCTACGCAATGTGAAAGTGGATCATTGTCTGCCGCTGGCCAAAATAGGGCCGCTTTTGGTTCGACTGGCCACGAAGCGAGATGTACCGGTACGTAAGAAGGGCGCGTCAGTCAAGAAACGCACCTTGAATCCCAAAGCCATGGAGAAGGAATTTGGCTTGCCCACTTCGTTTGTCTGCCCTGAATGTGACGGCCCGCTATGGGAAACCAAACCCGGTCGCGCCCTTCAATTCCGGTGCCATGAAGGGCATGCGTATTCGCCCGACAGCCTTTTGGCGGATCAAGAGCAGTGGTTGGAGCGGACGCTATGGTCCTCGGCACGGTCATTCGATGAACGCGCTAATCTGCTGCGCAGGCTCGGAAAGCGAAAACATCACTCCGAGACGGTCGGGAAAAACTGGGGTTCCAAAGCCAAAGAATTGGAAGCGCAATCAGAACTGATTCGCAAGCTGCTCAAAACCTATCAGCGGGATTGAAATTTCAGGTGCGGGTGCCCCCGTTAATCCAAGGGCTTCTTTTCCGGCGGCAATGCATCTGCCGCCTTGATAATTTCATCCAACAGGTTCATGAATTCATTCAGGCCAGTGGCAGGAATGATTATAGAATTGTAGCGACCGGCAATGTCCTCAGTGATGCGGAGCAGCCGGCCACGTGGGTTTTCTTTGAGCGCGAAGGTGAAGTGTTTGCGTTCGATCTGCACCTCACCGGTTTTGAGAGAATCTTCCCGCACCGTTGGTTTGGGCAGCATGGCCGCCGCAAATGGCGACAGTTCCGATGGACGGTGGAACGTATAGCGCGTTGGTCTTTGCGGGGGAGGCGCCCAGCGACCATAGGGAGCATCGTTCTCGTTTGAGTTCATATGTTAGATTGGGTCGATCTTTTTGGATATGCAAACAATTGAACCTCTGTACTCTTCCGATTGCAATCTTTTTGCAAATTCACGCATGTTCGCCACCTGGCCCTACGACGATTGGTGCGGGTGGTCGGAATTGAACCGACACTCCTTGCGGAACGGGTTTTTGAAACCCGCGCGTCTACCAATTTCACCACACCCGCCCCAGAATTGCCTTTTTATAGGGTACATGGGAGTTTGCAACTGATTTTCTAGCGGTTTGAAGGATTTTTATTTTCTTCATATTTCTTGGGTTGCATGACGTTGATTGCGCCTGCATCAAGAATGTTTTTTAGATGTGAGGCATAGTATTTTTCGATCATTTCCACACTTGTGCGGCAGTTTTTTGCAACTTGGTAAATATCTGCTCGTTGCGTCAATCGGAAGCAAATGTAGGTATGTCGAAGACTGTATGCTGTGCGACGATTACCGTCGCGATCGAATTTAAGCCCCAGTTCATCGAGGATTTTATTGAGCAATGCACGCTGAATTTTGCCAAACACGAGGTCGGTCGGATTTGATTGTTTGCGTTTTTTAACCCTGATAAATGCATTCACCGCACTGGGCATGCTTTTACAAAATCCGACACCACGCTTACCTCGAACTTCAATTTCCAGAATTCGCCTTTCTGTCGATTGGTCTCTGACAATTTTAATGTCACGAAATTCCAAACG
>DASZCA010000100.1:0-3644 GCA_035943555.1 Verrucomicrobiia bacterium | reverse complement strand
TGAGTTCACATGGATGTAAGGAAAGCTGGCGGATGACAAGCCGGTGGTGGCCACTTGTATACCGATCTTCAATTTCCAATGATAGGTGACCCGCGCCGGGCCGGTCATCAGGAACTGCGGCACTTGGCGCCGCGTATCGTTGCCCAGAAAGGTGATGAAATTGGTGGTGCCGGGGCTGCCCAGCGTGTTGGCCGGTCCATACGCATCATAGCCGGTGACGACATAACGCACCGACAGACCCTGCGACAAATAATTTTGGTCGTCCTCATAGGCGTCCACGGAGGCGATGACCGGGCTGTTTTCCGCCACCCAATGTTTTTCGACGGTCGGATCGGGCGAACCGGACGCATCTGACTTCAAGCCCACGATGTGGCCGATGGCGCCCGGATCGTGTCCTTCCGTCTCGCTAAAGTCTGACTGCACGCGCAAGGCGTGCTCCACGGTCCAGTTGAACTGGACGATCGTGTCCTGGCTGATGGTGAAGGTGTAACTGCTGGACACGCCGTTGGCGACGTTGTTACCCACGGAATAACCGACGCAACCGATCCGCGTCTCTGCCGCCGAATCGATCAATGTCGGATTCGCGAGGCACGCCGTGGTGATGTCGTTATTGGTGAGGTCCCAGTAGATATAGGTGGGCACCGAGGCGGTGACTTGTGCGCCTTTGATGACCGGCTTGGTGTTGACGCCCATCACCTGGACATTGTTGGTCCCGCCGCTGGGTCCGCCAAACGGCTGGACTTGCACGCCGCTGATACCGTAATTGGAAAGGATCGTGAGCAGCACGCGCTCGGCATATTTGCCGGTCGGATCCAGCACGGCGATGAAGCCTTCCGGACCGTTCAAGGTCTGCATGGTGTTCGGGTTGCCCATCAACAGCGAACCGTTGCTGAAATAGCCCAGCCAGAAAACGCGTTGCAGCGCCGAGTTCCACCGCACGCGCGGCGTGGCGACTGTGAAATCAAAATCCGGCACCGGCGTCGTGGGCGTGTTCACCCATTGGAAGGTGAAATTCGAATCCAGTTGCGCGATGAAAATGCTGGCCTTGGCGGAAGAAATGGATGTGAACGGATGGTTCGTTGGATCGCCGTTGCCGAAGAAATCCACGGACGCCGGGCCTTGCGAGCCGGTGAGATACGCGTTGCCGGAATCATCCACCGTGATGCTGTAACCGGTGTTGTTGGCGCCGCCCTTGACGGTCGCGCGCGCCTTGAGGAGCAATGCGGTGTCGAGTTTCAGCACTTCCACATTCTGCGAACCGGCATCGGAAGCATCCGTCGGGTTGATGGCCGGATTGTCCGCGTTACCTTTCCAGTAACCCACACCATAAACGAATCCCTGCGCGTAGCTCAATTCCTTCACTTCGCTGCCCTGGCCAACCGATGCTTGGGAAGAATAAACGCCTTTGAGCGCCGTCAGGCCCCCATCAAATTTGAGGACATAGCCTTTGTTGCTGCCGATGTTTGCCGCCGGCACAAAAGTTCCCGCACTCACCCCCGGTCCGGAATAGGTGAAGGTGCCGGAGCCGTTGCCGCCATGGTTAAAATACAACCAGTCCACGCTGTGCAAACCTTGTGCCAGGGTGACGGTGACGCTGGTGGCCGTCGGCGGATGCAAATAGTCATCATAGATCAACTGCTGGTTGTCAATGTAGAGCCAGTTGCCGTCATCCGTCGTGCTGGTAAACGTATAGCTCCCGGCCGCAGGCGCGATGAAGATGCCGGTCGCACGATAAATATGCTCATTGACGCCGGTGGAGGTGTTGATGGTCGTGGCCGTACTGGTGGTGGCAGCGACGTTGGGATTGGTGAGCAGGGCACGGGCGTCTTCCAGGGTGGCCACGGAGGAACCCGTCTTCTCGGTGATATTCCAACTGCCGGCGTTGAAGACGTCTGAATTAAAGGTGCCGGCGCCAAGCGCACCCGCCACATAAAGATCCGAATTTTCATCCACCACGATGGAGTTGGCAGTGTTGTTGGCGCTGGAGTCGTTGCAACCAAAAGTTATCAATCCGACCGGCGTGGAAGAGAGCGATTTGCTGAATTTGATGATGATGCCGGCCGTATTGCCGCGTGCCGTGGCCGGGAGCCCTAGCACCGACCGGGTGCCGCCGGAAAAATTACCGCAGACGACGACGTTGGTTCCGTCCCAAAGGATGCTTTTCAGACTCACACCGCTGCCCGCGTCTACCGAATTCATCAACTGGCCGCTTTCCGTGCTGACCTGGTAAACTTTGCTGCCACCGGCGATGTACAGGTTCGTGGTGCCGGGAATGACCGCCAGCGCGGACCCTGCAATGCCAGCGATGGTCACTTGGGTGCCGCCGTTGGCGAACACCGCTTCGCCGCCACTCGCGTCAAATTTTCTCAGGTAAGAGTTGGTGAAATAATCCGCGGCCAGCACATAGGTGATGCCGGATTTCGTGGTACCCACTGAATTGTCGACCCGCGTGTCCACGGTGTGCCCCGTGTTCGGGTACTGGAGTTCCTGGACAAACGAACCGGCCACCGCCACGGTGTTCGACTGCGCCCATGCCGCCAGCGGCAGGCTCGCCACCACGCAGGCAAAAATGATTCCGCGGCGGAACACGCGTCCGGCCCGGGCCAATTGATAGGGACTGGTTTTCATGGAGATGATTCGGAAATTATTGGTTCAAAACTGCCACCGGACTGATGTGTTGGAGCGTCAGGGTGCCATCGGTCAGCAACCCGATGTCTTGGTTCGGCCCGAGCGGCTTGTGCAACCCGCTGATATTTTCATGATAGGTGCCGGTAATGCTGTCCACGCCAAAACCGGGCATCGCGGGTGCATTGGTACCGGCCGTGGCATCAAACGTGACCGTCAACGCGCGCGTGATGGCGTAGCCGTGCAGTTCGATCGGGTTATATTTGTGACGAAACGGATTCGTGGGATGATCGGCGCCGATATAAATCGTCCCGCTCAGTGAGCCGCCCGGCGTGATCTGGCCGGTCATTTTGACTTCATTCAATGTCAGGGCGTCCGCTGCCCCATAAACATTGGCATCTTTCAATGTGTTCACCGCCGCCAGTTCGGCGATCTGGATTTTCCGGCTTGAGGCCACCGAACTGTCCACGCCGACCAGGCTCAAGGTGGCGCTCGTCGCCACTTGGTTGGCCGTGCCGGTGAAAGTGGAAGATTGGATGAAACTGGTGTACGCGGCGGAAGATCCCGCCGGGATGTTTGTCTGGTAATAATGGATCGCGGTATTGGCGGCGGCTGTCGGGTCCGTGCCGTTGACCACGGCGGTCGCAGCGGCGGTGGCGATGGCGTCCAGGGCATTTTGCGCGGCAGGACCGTCACCAAAATCAAACGCCACGGACGTCAACCGCTGGCCGGGCAAATTGCCGTATTGCGAATACAGGGTCGGGTCGGAAAGGAGCACGATGTCCGGCGTGGAATTGGTCGAACGGTTCACCATGGCGACGCCCTTGAGCAGGCGCACCTGGTTGTTGGTGTCCACGTGGAAAATGACGCGCATGTGCGCCGGCGCGGTCACCGGCGTGGTCACGCTCGGATCCGGCGACACCACCTGGTTGTTGGCGTCCACCCCGGTCACGGTTTCATTGACGCGCTGGAGCGTGACTTCGCCCACCCAGAGGCCGGCGGCGGAAGTGATATTCGTG
>DASZCA010000099.1:0-8720 GCA_035943555.1 Verrucomicrobiia bacterium | reverse complement strand
GTCAGTTCCCATGGCGAACCGTCCGCCAGCCAACGCATCAAAGGCGCATTCGTCGCCTCCACGATCACCCCGGCGGAAAACGGCACCACGAACGCCGTGGCATTTGTGGGTAACCACCATGTAAAACTGCCGGAACCGTCCGCCTTGGCCGTAAAGGTTTGCGGTTCGCCGCCCAGTTGTGCGAGCGGAAGCAGGCGCTCGTTTTCAGCGGCGCGGGTTTGAGAAAAAATAAAAAATGCCGCGACCAGAACCAGCCAACGGGCAAACCGGTGATGGTTCCAAGTCAGCGGCATGCCGGCTTACTTCGTCTGGCTGAACAGCATGAACACGCGCGGTCCGCGCGGAGTTTCCAGCGCGTTCGCCTTTTCCTCGGCGCTTTGCGGGATGGCGAGACCGTCGGAATTTTTATCGCTCGCCGGCTTGCCGTTCACCAGCAGCATATAATTATGCGTGCAGTTCCCCGGGATGTTCTCAAGGGTCAACTGCCAGATGCCGTTGGTCCGGTCAAAGCGCAACGGCGTCTTTTGCCAGCCGTTGAACGAACCGGTGACCGCCACCGAAATCGGTTGCGGCCCGGGATTCTCCGTCTGCCAACGAAATATCTTGGTAAAGACCACCGCGCGCTTCGCCAGGGCGGGAGCGGCGGGACGATGAGGAGGGTTCGCGTGGGACATCGTTTACACTTCAAACTTTGCGTCCAGCGTGACCTTGGCGTTCAGCACGCGTGAGATGGGGCAGCCGGCCTTGGCCGCGTTGGCGATCGCGAGGACCTTTTCCTTGTCCGCGCCCGGGATCTTCGCCGTCATTTCCAGATGCGATTCCGTGATCGTGAAACCGGCATCCGTCTTGTCGAGCGTGATGGTCGCGGTGGTGTGGATGGATTCCGGCGTGATGCCCGCCTTGCCGAGTTCCGCCGAGAAGGCCATGGAGAAACAGCCGGCGTGCGCTGCGCCGATGAGTTCTTCCGGGTTCGTGCCGGGGCCGTTTTCGAAACGCGTACCGAACGAATATTGCGTTTCCTTGAGCACACCGCTCTCGGTGGAGATGGTGCCCTTGCCGTCCTTCAAACCGCCGCGCCAGACTGCCGATGCTTTACGTTTCATAAATTATCTTTGGTTTCCGTGGTTGGTTGGCGGAAACGTTGATTCGCTTCCACGCCCGAAACACTAGCATTGTTTGGGACAATCTCAAGTGTCCTCAAACCCGCCGGGAAGATTTTTAAGAATTTTTTTCGGCCGCGCGCCGTCTTCATCTCCGCTTAAGGTTGCGTGTGCAAAGGTTGCGCATGAAAGCAACCCGCCCGAAAATCCTCGCTTCTCATGTCGCAATTCTCCTGGTTGCATCCAGCATCAGCCACGCCACCGCCGCCACGGTGGTGATTCCGTCTCCCAGTTCCAGTTTGACCCTCACCCAGGCCAACGGCACCGCCAGCCTGAGCATAAGCAACTCCGGCGATCAGGTCTGGATCATGAGCAGTTCCACGAACCTCACGAGCTGGTCGGAAATCGGCTCTTGGAAAGTGCATAACGGCACCTATCACGCCAGTTTCACCAATTCTGCCGGCACGCCGAATACCTTCTATCGCGCTTTTTACGACCCTACGCGACAAACCATTTTCAGCACCGCGACCAATGCCCTGTTGCTGCCGGCGACGTCATACAATTATTCCGCGTTGACCTTGCCCGCCAGCTTTTCACAACCGGCAATCCTCGCCCAAGACAACATGCCGTCCACCAACGTCACCACGGACGCGGGTGCGACCCTCGGGCGCATTTTGTTTTATGATAAACGTCTCTCGACGAACCAGACGATCTCCTGCGCCTCCTGCCATCAACAGGCGAACGGTTTTTCCGATCCGCGCCAGTTCAGCGTCGGCTATAACGGCAGCCTTGGCAGCCGCAATGCCATGGGCCTGAGCAACGCGCGCTGGTACCAGCGCAAACATTTTTTCTGGGATGAGCGCGCCGCCACGTTGGAGGACCAAGTGCTGTTGCCCATCCAGAATCCCGTTGAAATGGGCATGACCATCGAAGCGCTGACCAACCGGCTCGCCATTGAGCCATTCTATACGAACCTGTTTGCCACGACCTTCGGCAGTCTCGGCGTCACGTCTGACCGCGTCTCCAAGGCGCTCGCACAATTTGTCCGTTCCATCGTCTCCACCCGGTCCCGGTATGACACCGGCGAGAGCAATAATTTCACGAGCTTCACCACGCAGGAAAATCTTGGCCGACAGATCTTCAACGGCTCGGTCGGCAACGCCACCTGCGCTGCGTGTCACGGCACGGATAATTTCACGCCCGGCCCCGCGCTCAACAACAACGGCCTGGAATTTCCGTACGTCGACCAGGGTGTGGGCGCCATCACCGGCGTCAGCACGGACAACGGCAAGTTCAAGGTTCCGTCGCTGCGCAACATCGGCCTGACCGCTCCCTACATGCACGATGGCCGCTTCACCAACCTCGCGCAGGTCGTGGAATTTTATAATTCAGGCGTCGTCTTCAATCCGAACCTCTCGCCGCCGCTGCGCGCCCCCGGCGGTAACAGCGCGTTGCGCCTGAACCTCACCACCGATCAAAAGGCCGCGCTCGTCGCCTTCCTGAATACACTGACGGATACAAACTTGGTGGCCGATGTAAGATTTTCCGACCCGTTCAATTATGGGAATTAAAATGTGAACAATCCGAAACCGGATTCCTTCTCCCCTTCGAGGGGAGAAGGTTAGGATGAGGGGTGGTCGGACATTTTAAGGCGAACGTCAGCCGCTCACTTGTTCGCCGGCACCGTTTTGGCCAGCCACGACCCGACGTTATCCGCCCACATTTGGCCGTGCCGCTGCAGCCCGCGCGCGTTGAAGTGCACGCCTTGGCCGTTGTTCTGGCGAAATTCCGGCCCGAGCGTGTCCGTGTTCGGTCCGGCCAGCGCGATGCCATCGGTTGCCAATGATTTCTGCGCCGCGCGCAATTCTGGTGAGCCTTTGTCCATCGGCGAATGGTAACTCGCCTGCGCGACAAACCACGGCACGCGCCAGCCCGCTTGCGCGCGTGACGCCTCAATCACGCGTTGCAGATACTGGCGATATTGTGCGGGCGTGATCTGACGGTCAACCGGTTCGTGGCTGTCCGATTCACCTTGGTGCCATAGCATCGCGCGAAAACCTTCCGGTCCGAATTGCTTTTCCACGGCGGTGATGCGGTCAAACAGTTCACCGGTACAGGCCCACGAGTTTGAGCCCACAAGAACAACATTTCGACCGGTATCGGATGGCGCAGCCACGGCATCGCCCGGCGGCAACCACTCGCGGACACTCGTCGAACCGACACCGAGCGGCACCAACCCGATGGGCACGTCAAATCGTTTGGCCATCGCATCGCCAAAAGCCGGCATAAAGCTGCCGCCCTTGCCGCTCGCGCCCGGTTCCGGATCGGCGGCCGGTTGCCAGCGGCCGTTGCCGAAGGCCACCACATGGGAATTGGTAGCACTCTGCTTTTCCTCGCCATGGTTCGCCGAGTTGGATTGCCCGGCGATGACAAAAACCTCCCCCACGCCCACATGCTCCACCACTGCAGACACGACAACTTCTCCGCCGCCCAGTCGCACTTCCAGCCGGTACCAGCCGCCCGCCGGCGCCGCCAGTTCGGTGCGGAAACGGCGGACACGACTATCAAACGGCAGCGACTGCCATGCATCAAACCCCGTCAACCGCACCTCCAGCGTGTCCAGATTCGTCAAGGTGCCGCGCGCGGTTGTGTCCAACGCGATATCGACGGTGATTTTTCCGTCATCATGCGTTTGTCGTTGAAAGACCTGGTAGTCCAGCGGCGAGATGAGGTTGAGCTTCACCGTTTCATTTGGCTGCGCGTGCAATTGGGCCACAGACAGAAGTGCGAACAACAGCAATGAAAGTTTTTTCATGACCGAAAGCGGTAAACGAGCGTTACGCCGCCGGTTTGCGCGGATGGAACAATTTCATGGTGGCCGCATGGGCATACAGCACATCCGGGTCACGTTGAATGGCGTCGTAATAATGTTTTGAAAACCCTTCGCCTGTTTCCGTGGCGACCAGCAGAGTACGGATCTGTTTCAGCAACGCCTCCGCGCCTTCGCGGGTCAGCGGCTGTTTCTTTTTTGAATCGAGCGCCTCATCGATGGCCACGATGAGTTCGGACACCGGATGCAGCCACGCGAACCACGGATCCGTGGTGAGCAATTGCAGGAAATGCCCGGGTGACGCGATTTTGCCGATGTTCTGCTCGTAACTGTGGCGCTCGGATTCCACCAGCGCCTTGTGCAATTGCAGCAACGACTCGCGCAACTGCGCCAGATGTTCGCGGAAATTTTCTGGAACCGGATTTTTTTCGCTCATTTAATCTTCTTTCTCCAAGACACGTTCGATGCGCCGGTCCGGCACCAGCCAGAGCAGCGCCACCGCCACATACAATATAATCGCAATCCACACATTCACAAATGCCAGCGGGATCGCCGCCAGATAGGTCAGCGGCGACACGATCCCTTTCCAATCACGCCCCACGGCCTTGGCCATGAGCGAATCAGGCCCCTGATGCCGGATGATCGCGTGTTGCAAAATCTTATAAGCCGCCGCCGTGATAAACAGCACGAATCCGTAGACCGCCACCGGCGTGGCCGCGAGATGATTCTCTCCGATCCAGGCCGTGGCGAACGGAAACAGGGAGAGCCAAAAGAGCAGGTGAAGATTCGCCCACAAGATGCCGCCACCTACTTCTTTCACGGCTTGGAACATGTGATGATGGTTGTTCCAATAGATGCCGACGTAGATGAAGCTCAAAACGTAGCTCAAGAATACCGGGCACAATTCCTTGAGCGCCGAAAGATCCGCCATATGCGGCACATGCAATTCCAGCACCATGATGGTGATGATGATGGCGATCACCCCGTCACTGAACGCCTCCAACCGGTTCTTTTCCATGCGCGGGAAGATAAACACAACCCGCCGCCGATGGCGAATGGGAATTCGCTCAGCTTCCCGGCTTGATCGCCGGGAGTTTTGCCAGGTCGGGCGGGAGGTTGTTGGGGTCGAACGTTTCGACTTGCAGGGCGATCAGGCTGAAGGTCGGCACGCCGAACTGGCCGGGGACCACGCCGTTTGAACGATCCACCACCATGGCGATGCCGACAACGTTGCCGGAGTGGGCGCGGACGATGTCGAGAGTTTCCTGCACGCGGCCGCCTTTGGTCACGACATCCTCCACCACGAGAATTTTTTCGCCGGGCGCGATCTTAAAGCCGCGCCGCAGCACCAGCTTGCCCTCTTCTTTCTCCACGAAAATGAACCGCAGACCCAATTGACGCGCCACTTCCTGGCCAATCACGAGGCCGCCCATCGCCGGTGCCACCACCGTGACGGCGCCGAGCGGTTTTAATTTGGCGGCGAGCGCCGCGCCGAGTTTTTCCACGGCCGGCATCTGTTGCAAGGCCAACGCACATTGGAAAAACTGGCGGCTGCGCAAACCGCTGCGCAAAATGAAATGGCCTTCGAGGAGGGCGCCGCTGTCTCGAAAAACTTGGAGGACTTGATCTTGTGTCATTGCGCGGATTTTAAGATGAAAGGGTAAAGAGCAAAGGATTTTTTGGCACCGAAGTGCGACCGTTCCCGGCCGCACTCCGTATTTTGAAAATTTTTCTCTGCGTCTCTGTGGCTCTGTGGCTACTCTTTCCGGGTGCCGAAGTGGATCAAGTTCATCATCGCCCTCCTGTTGCTGCCGGTTTGCGCCGGGGCGGCGCGGGCTTTGTGGCAAGTATTGGAAGCGGGCCAAAGCGCGGACACTGTCTGGGTACCGATCCTCGCCGGGGCGGCCTGCTGGACCATCATCTTTCTCCTCCTGCCCAAGCCAATGTTGATCTATGTCTTCGGCCATGAACTGACCCATGCGCTGTGGACATGGCTGTTCGGCGGCCAGGTCAAAAAGATGAAAGTCAGTTCCAAGGGCGGTCATGTCATCATCTCCAAGACCAATTTTGTCATCGCGCTCGCCCCGTACTTCTTCCCGCTTTATGCCGTTATCGTCATCGCCGTGTTCGCGCTCGGCAACCTGTTCTGGAACTGGCATGGTTATTTGGTGTGGTTTCATCTGCTGCTGGGTGCGGCGTATGCTTTTCACCTGACACTGACCTTTCACGTATTGCAGACACAGCAATCGGACATCACCAGCCAAGGCTACCTGTTTTCCGGCGTGGTCATCTTTCTCGGCAATGTCTGTGTACTGTTATTTGGCATTCCCCTGCTCACCCGCAGGCCGGAAATCTTCAAGATTTTCAGCCTCTGGTGCTCGGAAACCGGAAAAGTTTTCCTCTGGCTGCATCATTTGTTCTGACGGTGCAAAATTTGTTACTAATTCAGCCTTGAAATGAGACCGCCTTTGGACTCATCCTGCTGGCATGGATTTGGCCGACATCTTGGGACGCGATCAGATCGTTCCCGAACTCAAAGCATCTAACCGCTGGGAAGCCATCGATGAACTCATTGGCAACCTGGTGGCCACCGGCAAAATCCAGCCCGGCGACCGCGACGCCGTGACCGCTGCCGTCAAGAAGCGCGAGACCTCCATGTCCACCGGCATCGGCTTCGGCATCGGCATCCCGCACGCGTCCACGGATCTGATCTTCGAAGTCGTCGGCGCCCTCGGCCGCTCCCGCACCGGCGTCAATTTTGATGCGCTCGACAATCAGCCGGTAAAGTTAGTGATGCTTTTCCTCGTTCCCCAAGGCCAGTTTCAGAAACACCTCCACACCCTCGCCAACATCGCCAAGCTCCTGCACAAGGCCGATTTCCGCGAAGCCCTCGAAAAATCCCCCGACGCCGACGCCATGCTGGCGGTCATCCGCGAACACGGGAAGAAGTAATCCTGCTCCGCGATGGCGAAAAAATCGGGCGGCGATAAAAATTATGTCTCCGTCTGGCAATGGTTGCTGTTGTTTTTCTTGTTTGCCCTCCCGTGCATCGGTTTGGGAATCCTTCTGACTCTCGCGTTTGTCGGAGAAAATGAATCACGCAAAAATTATTGTCGCGCCAGCCTGATACTGATGCTGCTCGGCTTGCTGATCTGGGGAGGCATTGTGGCACTGGGTTTTTCGCCGGCCATTGTCAGCGGCATTCAAAACTGGCTGCACCGGCATCATTGGCGCTGATAAGCAGGTGTTTTGAGTCCGGCGGAAAAAGAAGCACCACTTTTGTACGGACGAGAAGCTTTCTTGGTTTTGGTAATCACGACACCGTTTTCGAGCGCCACAGATGCAATTTTTTCCGGCAGCCCGCCTTCCGTTCGAAAGCGGCGCTGCGCTTCCCGCTGCACTCCAAAACGCCGCAGCTTTACGCATCATCAATTTCACATTGTTCGACTTGCTCTTTGACCACCTTTGTACCTAAGAAAAATCCGTGTCCATCCGTGTCCATCCATGGTTAAATATTCCCGATGCTGCCGCACAAACAAATTGAATCCGCCTTGCAAGCCGCCGTCCGCACCGTCTTGCCCGCGGCCGATGTCTCCGCCGTGCTGGTCCGCCCGTGCGACCCGAAGTTTGGCGATTACCAGAGCAACGCCCTGATGTCACTCGCCAAGCAGCTCAAGATGAATCCGCGCCAGCTCGCGACGGATGTGGTCGCCAAGCTGGACCTCTCCGCCGTATGCGAGAAGGTGGAGATCGCCGGTGCGGGCTTTCTGAATTTCCGCCTGAAAAATTCCGTGCTGGTCGCCTCGCTCCAGTCGGCCGCGCGCGGGGAACATCTGTTTTTTGCAAAGGCAACTTCGCCCAAGACCATCGTCGTGGATTTCAGTTCGCCGAACGTGGCCAAGCCCATGCATGTGGGCCATATCCGTTCCACCGGCATCGGTGATGCATTGCAACGCACGTTGCGGCTGCTCGGCCATGATGTCAAAAGCGACAATCACATCGGCGATTGGGGTACACAGTTCGGCAAGCTGTTGCTTGGTTGGAAACAGATCATGGACCGGCCCGCGCTCGAAGCAGATGCGATCACGGAACTGGAACGGCTCTACAAGGTCATCAACGCCGAATGTGACGCGAATCCGGCGCGCTTGGAAGAAGCCAAGTCGGAACTGGTGAAACTCCAGGCCGGTGACGCGGAAAATGTCACCATTTGGAAAGAGATGATTGCGCTGTCGCAAAAACAGTTCGATACCATCTACGGACGTCTGGGCGTGAAATTTGATTTTGCGCTGGGTGAAAGTTTTTACAACCCGTGGCTGGGCGAGGTGGTCGTCGAGCTGCTGGCGAGCGGAATCGCCCGCGAGAGCGAAGGCGCGGTCGGGGTGTTCAGCGATGGCTCGTTGCCGCCGAAGGAAGACCCGTTTCTGGTGAGCCGCGATGGCGAATGGATTCCCGACCCTGCGCTTGTCCGCAAGAGCGACGGCGGTTTCAACTACATGACCACCGATCTCGCGACGATCGGGTACCGTCTCAAGACGTGGTCGCCGCACGAGATCGTCTATGTGGTCGACGACCGGCAATCCGGGCATTTCAAAAAATTGTTCCTCACCTTTGCCCGCTGGAAACCGGAAGATTCCAAGCGCACAAAACTCGTTCACGTCGGTTTCGGCAAGATCATGGGCGACGACGGCAAGCCTTTCAAAACCCGTTCGGGCGATACCGTGAAGCTGGGTGAGTTGATGGATGAAGCGGAGGAGCGCGCGCTGGCCCTGATCAAATCCAAGCAAATGGAA
>DASZCA010000098.1:0-1518 GCA_035943555.1 Verrucomicrobiia bacterium | reverse complement strand
TCTTTCAACATCCCCGCACCGATCACCTCGGTTTTGTCCGGCAGTTTGGTGACCGGTAACAAGCTGGCGTTTTTGTTCACCAACGCCACCGGCTTGAGCTTCTCGGTGTTGGCGACCAATAAGCTCGCCGCCCCGGTCGCCACCTGGCCGGTTTTGGGAACGGCAGTTGAAAGTCCGGCCGGTTCTGGCAATTACCGGTTCACCAACTCTACGACGGCGACGAACATGCTGTTCTTCCGGTTGCGCCAGCCGTAAGCCGGTGGTTGACTAAAAAAATTAAAACGCGACGGGCGGGTTTCATCACGAAACTCGCCCGTTTTGCGTTGATCAGCCAGGTAAGATTTTAAGAATTAGTCGGCGGCACGATGATTATGGAGGTGTGTCACACGAATGTCACATAACTGTCATCCATCTGTAACCCCTGACTGTTTTGCTTGTTCCTGACAGTTCAATTAACATCAAAGCGCATTTCAAACCTTGCGCCATGCAATCCCGATCACCGATACCCAACTGCCGCCTTAAGTTCATGAAAAAATTCCGCCTGCTCTCTCCCTTCAAATTTTTTAGCCTCGGCCTGTTGGCTGCTGCCGGCTGCCTGCTGCCGGCTCCTTTGACCCGGGCGGCCGGTTTTTCTCCGGGCAATCTCGCCGTTGAATATTGCCCCAATAACAGCAGCGCGAGCACGACCTTCGCGATCCTTGAATTGAGCCCGAACACGGCTGGCCAATCCGCCCCGGTCAACTCGAACTCCATTCCTTCCACCGGCGCCTCCGCCCTGCGGCAAAGCGCCTCCGCCGGCACCACCGGCTATTTGAGCACCACGGCTGACGGCACCTTGCTGGTCTTCACCGCCTTTGAGGATGCGACCGGCGTGTCAGATGAAACCACGATTCTTCCGCGCGGTGTCGCAACCTTGGATTCCAGCACCAACTACACGTTGCAGTCTTCCTACACCGGGACTTCTGGCAGCCAGACCCGTGGTGCCACCAGCCTGGACAACAAGACTTGGCTGATCGCCGATAAGGGCGGCGTCTACACGAACGGGGCAAGTGCGCCGGTCAATGTCACCAATGTCATCGACGCAAAAGCATTCGGTAGCACCGTTTATTTCTTGTCACAAAAATCCACGACCGTGATTTCTGCGCTGTCGGCGGATGCCACTTCGTTGAATCTGATGACGGACCTTCCGGCGGATGCCGCCACTGCGGATTTTTACCTCGTTTCCTCCGGCAACAATGGCACCTACGATGTGCTGTATTATATTGATGAAACCAGCGCCAGCGCCGGGACCATCTTCAAGTATTCGTTGGTCGGCGGTACGTGGACGGCCAATGGCAGTTACACCACTTCGTTCGGCGGCGACGGCCTTTGCGCCGCGTTGAACGGATCCGGCGGAACTTATCTTTATGTGACCACCGGCAAGGGGGGGACCTCCGCCAACAAGGTCATCAAACTGAATGACACTGCCGGTTACAATGCAACGCTCGCCATCACGACGGCTAACAACATCACGCTCTA
>DASZCA010000097.1:0-13442 GCA_035943555.1 Verrucomicrobiia bacterium | reverse complement strand
AGATGCCATTGGTGACGACGGTGGCGGCATTGGTCAGCAACAAACCTTGCTGGGTGCCGGCGGTGGTGGCGTCAAACAAGGCAAAGCGCAGATCAAAGGTGCCGGCGGCGGGATTGCTGGCACTGTTCAAACGGCCTTGATAGGTAAACGCCGTGCCTTGGGCAAGCAGCACCGAGAGGCGGACGTCGAGGGTGGAGAGCAGCAAGAAAATGGCGGCGTAGCGAAACAGTTTTTTCATAAGGCTGGAATTCGTTTCTACCGTGATTGATTGATTTCCCCTTGGAATGAGGCGAACTTTTCATACTGGGTCAGTTGAGTCAAATTCAAAATAGCAGAGCGGGTTAGTTCGTGCGATTTGCAAGCAGCGGGCGGGCGGTTGCGGGTTGAGCATGAAGCGGCGCGGCAGTGCCGGCGCGAGGTTTCTTCGAAATTTAAAAACCCTTCAATTTCCAAGCAAATGTGTGAATTTTGGGTTGGCGGCAGTTTTCACGATGACGATTATGTCCAATGTTCACAATAGGATTATGATTTATTTTTGATTTTTCAGGTCGGACTCCCTTCCCACTCGTGAAAAATGAAAATAAATGGCATAAATCGTATAGTTACATTCCCCACACGAATTCAGATTTCGAGGAGGTGTGATAGAACGGAGGGATGGAACATGAAAATGACGAAGTTCGAATGACGAATGGACGGGGTGAATATCAAAACGAAGACGCATGCGTCGGTTACAGGTCATGTGCTGCGGCTGATCCCGCTGGGCGCGGGACACAGCCGCGCTCCGGCGGAGACGGGGCGGACGTCGAAGAGATGCTCCACGCGCCGGTTGCAGGCTATGTGCTGCGGCTGGTCCCTGGCTCCCGACACAGGTGCGAGCCGCGCTGGCAGGCACTTTGCCGAGGCGGTGCTCGGCGCTCCGAAGGCCGCACGCATCCGGGGCAATGGCGTGGGAATCCAAGTCCGTTGGGCTTCGTTGGGCTTTGTTGGACCTAAAAGTTTTGAAAATTATGAAAAACATTTCTCACACGGAGAGCACAGTGGTCACAGAGGAGTTCAGATGGCAGCTCTGGCAAAGCTTGCGGGGACGGTCCGTCCCCGCTCCGTTCACTTTGGCGGTGAGCGTCATTCACAAAGAATCCCAGAGATTCACAAGGTTTCACAAAGATTCACAGGGTTTCCCAAGACTTTTTTAAAAAATTCGCAGCTATGTGCCTGATCTCTATTTCAGCCCGGAATAACCTAAAGGTTGAACTCCAACACATAGTCAAACAAAAGTTATTCACAATTAGTGGTACTGCCACAACGAAACATATACAACATATGGTGGTTTTCACTTTACAGGGTTTGGCGGCTTTGGTTGGCTAGGGGTTGCAAATTCGATGTATTTAAAGAATCTCACAGTTTACGGTTTTAAGTCCTTTGCGGACAAGACGGCGCTAAACTTTCAGCCGGGCGTGACGGCCATTGTCGGGCCGAATGGCTGCGGCAAATCCAATGTGTCGGACGCGATCCGCTGGGTGCTGGGCGAACAGTCGGCGAAGGCGTTGCGCGGCGGTGAGATGGCGGATGTTATTTTTAACGGGACGGATGGTCGCAAGCCGATGGGGATGGGCGAGGTGTCGTTGACGCTCGGCGGGGTGAGCGAGGAAAGCCTGAAGGCGGCGGGCGTGGAGGTGGTTTATGACGAGGTGACGATCACGCGCCGCATCTATCGTGATGGTGGCAGCGAATATTTTCTGAACCGCACGCCGTGCCGGTTGAAGGACATCCAACAGTTATTCATGGGCACGGGTATCGGGCGGACGAGCTACAGCATCTTGGCGCAAGGTCACATCACGCAAATCCTTTCCAGCAAGCCGGAAGATCGCCGGATGATCTTCGAGGAGGCGGCGGGTATCACCAAGTTTAAATCGCAGAAAAAAGAATCGCTGCGGAAATTGGAATACACGGAGCAGAATCTTTTGCGCATCGCGGACACGATCGGCGAAGTGAAGCGGCAGATCGGGTCGTTGCAACGGCAGGCGGCGAAGGCGCGGCGCTACAAGCAGGTGCAGCAGGAACTTCAGCATCTCGAAACGCAACTGGTGCGGCATCAATTTGACGTGTTGCAGGGCGAGATCACCGAGCGGCAGACGACGGTGGAAGCGTTGCGTAATGAGATCGAGGCGGGATCGAATGATGTGCTGCGGTTTGAATCGGAGATCGCGGTATTGCGCGCACGTCTGTCCGAACTGGAACAGGAAGTGGCGACGCAGCAGCAACGCGGATTGGAATTGAAGTCGGAAGTCGACCGGCAGGACAGCCGCATCCATTTCAACCAGCAGCGCATCCACGAGGTGGAGTCGCAGAACATGAAGGCGCTGGAGGAGATCGCGCAGACGGAGGAGCGGCATCGCGCGGCACAGGAAGAACTGGTGCTCGTCACGGAAAGTTTGGCGACGGCGGAAGCGGCGTTGATGCAGCACAAGGAAACTTTGCAGGCCAAGCAGAATGCTTTGCGTGAAGTGGAGGACGGCATGCGTCAGCGGCAGGAAGCATTGCGGCAGGCGCAGTCATCGGCCTTCGCGGCGGCACAGGATTCTTCGCGCATCCGCAATGAACTCAATGCGCTGGAATTGCAGAAGCAGGCCAACGTGGTGCGCCTGGAAAAACTTTCGGTGGAAAAAATGCAGCTCGAAGAAGAGCGCGTGCGGCTGGAAGCGCGGTTGCAGGAATTCACGGCGAGCGTCGAGGTGGAAAAGCTGAACGTAGCGACGACGCGCAGCACGGTCGAACAGCGGCAGCAGCGGTTGCGCGAGCTGCAGCCGGAGTTGCAATCGGCCTCGGTGGAGCAGGACAAATTTTTGCAACAGCAGACAGAGAAGCGTTCGCGGTTGCATGTTCTAGAGCAATTGGAAGGCGCGCGCGAAGGATTTGATGCGGGGGCGGTCGCGGCATTGAAACAATCGCGCGCGGTCACGGGCTCGCTGGCGGACCGCATCCGCGTGCCGGATCAATTTATCACGGCGGTGGAAAATGCTTTGGGTCACAACCTGCAACTGGTGCTGACGGAACAGCCGTCCGCGGCGGAAGAAATTTTGGCGGGCTTGAGCGCGAACAAAGCGGGGCGCGCGAGCGTGGCGGAATTGTCGTTCCGGACTGACAGCGCGGCCAACCGGCTGGCGTTCATGAGCGACATGCCGCCGGCAGCGGGACCGGTGGAAGAATTGCAACCGGGCCAGATCGTTCATGCGATGAGCGTGATCCAAGCGGAGCCAGACGTGGAACCGTTGCTAAAATCGTTGCTGGTGCGGACTTTTATCGCGTCGGATTTAAAAACCGCGCGGGCGCAGATCCGGAACGGGCATGCGGGCTGTGACTTCGTGACGCTCGACGGCGATTTGCTGAACCGTCACGGGATTTATACGGGCGGGGCTTCGAATGCGGATGTTGATGGCAAGGCGCTTTCTTCCATTTTGGGCCGCAAAAATCAGATCGCGGAATTGCGCGCGGAACTCGCGCAACTGGAAGGCGGCGTGGCGGAGGCGAGCCAGAAGCGCGCCGCGCTCCTGAACGAACAGACGGAATTGCAGGCCGGCCTGCAACAGGCGCAGATGGAATTGCGCCAGCAGGAAGTGGCCATCGCCACGCGCGAAGGCGAATCGAATGCGCTGAATAATTCCAACCGCCTGCTGCACCAGAAGATTGACACGATGGTGTTTGAGGTTGAAAGCCTGGCGGCGCAGGAAGCAGAAGGATCGCAAAAACGCGAGGCGCTGACAGCCCGGCTGAACGAACTGGAAGCGCGCGAACGGGCGACGCAGGAGGAAGTCGTGACGTTGACACGCGAACTTGAGGAATTGCGCGCCGCCCGCGATGCGGCAAACGCGGCTTTGACGGAGAGCAAGGTGGCACTGGCTTCGGACGAGCAACTGGCGTCGTCGTTCCGGCAGCAGCGGACGTCGCTGGGTCATCGCATCGGTGAGTTGGGGCAATTGGTGGAAGCGCGGCGCAATGAGTGTTCTTCCTTCGTTTCACGCCGGGAAGCGGCGGAGACGGAGATCCAGGATTCGCAGGTGCAGATCGGGCGGTTGCAACTGGAGCGCGAACAGGTGAACGCGCAAACTTCCGAGCTGCTCGGCCAGAAAAATACACAACTGGGCGAGATTTCGCAGCACGATGAATCGTGGCGCGCGCAACGCAACCGGTTGACGGAAATCCAAAATCAGCGCGGCGCGCTCGATGTGGAACTGGCGCAGAAAAACATGATCGCGCAGAACTTGCGTGAGAAGGTGCAGCAAAAATATCACCTGAACCTTGACGACATCCGCAGCGAGAGCATCACGATCACGCACGCCGAGGAAGGCCCGGCGAAGATCGAGACGCTCACGCCGGAACAGATGGCGGAAGCGAACGTGGTGCCGGATTGGAACGAGGTGCAACTGAAGGTCGAGGCGTTGCAGCAACGCATCGATGAGATGGGGCCGGTGAATCTTGTGGCGATCGAGGAATACGAAGAAACGGAGCAGCGGCATCAGTTCCTCACGACGCAATATGAGGATCTGGTCAACGCGAAGGCGCAGTTGATCGAGGTCATCAACCGCATCAATGACCAGACGCGGCAGATGTTCCTCGAGACGTTTGAGAAGATTCGCGACAATTTCCGCGCGATGTTCGTGGACGTTTTCGGTGGCGGCAAGGCGGACCTGGTTTTGTCGGATGAAAATGACGTGCTGGAAAGCGGCATTGAGATCGTAGCGCGTCCGCCCGGCAAACAGTTGCAGAGCATTTCATTGTTGTCCGGCGGTGAGCAGACGATGGTGGCCGTGTCGCTATTGTTCTCAATCTATCAGGTGAAGCCGAGTCCGTTCTGCGTGCTGGACGAGTTGGACGCGCCGCTGGATGAATCCAACGTGATCCGTTTTGTGAAAATTTTGCAGCGGTTCATCAATCACTCGCAGTTTGTGATCATCACGCACAACAAACGCACGATCGGCATGGCGGATGTGCTGTACGGTGTGACGATGCAAGAGCATGGCGTGAGCAAGATCGTCAGCGTGAAATTCCACAAGGCGGATGAGCAGCCGTTGTTACCGTTGCCGCCGCTGCCGGTGATGGCGTAGGGGGATTGAATTGATTGGGTTTCTCTCGGTTTATCACTTGCGCATCCCCCTGCCCCTCTACTTACTTGAGCGTCACGGAGCAGAAGACATCGATGGAACGCTCGAACGCTTCCGTCGCCTGACGCTTCGCTCGGCGACGGGGACGGCGCAGCGCGCCGTCCCTACCACATAAGGCCTAGGGAGCGGGATCTTTTAATGACTGTTTAATGGCGTCGGGCAGGTTCAGGGTGTCGATCCATTTTTGGGCGGAGGAGGGATCCGTTTTCAACCACTGACGGGCGACTTGGGCTTGATAGTATTGCCGCTTGGTTTCATCGGTGACGGAGGCGGTCCATTGCGCGGCAAAGTCGGGATATTTCGCGGTGGCGCCTTCGAGGAACGCATTGACGATTCCATCGTTGATGGTCGCGAAGGACGAATTGGTCAGCCATTTGGCCACGGTGGCGGGTTCGGTTTGCGACCATGATTTGACGACGGACTGCACGAGTTCCGGTTGTGCGTTGGTTTCCGGAAAGGAACCGAGCCAGTTGACGGCGGCGGCGGGATCGGCCTGAGTCCATGTGGCGAGCAAACCTTTGATGACCGCTTTCTGATCATCGCCAGCCGGCATTGCGGCGGCATACTTGGCGGCTGCATCCAATTGGGGTACATCACAGTTTTGCGCGGCTTTTTCCAAGATGGTTTGCCGTTGGTCGGTATCGGTCAGCGGTTGCAACAGTTCCACCGCTCCCGGCAAATCATGGATGGCCAGTTGGGAACTGGCGGCGGTGAGGTATTGGGCCTGCATCTCACCGGCAGGGAAGCTGAACGCAAAGGCGGCGAGGCCCTTCGGATCGTTCTGCGCCCAAGGTTCGGCGAAGGACTGCATGACGGTGGCTTTGCGATCACTATCCGGGAGGCTGATACCCCAATTGGTGGCGGCGGAGAAATCGCGCTGGAACCAGGTGGTAGCGATCTTGGTCAAGACGGCATCGGACAAATCAGGAAGCCGGGCGGCCAACTGGCTCGCGGTCTGCGGATCTTTGGTGGCCACGTTGGCGACCACACGGTCGGTGGCGGAATTGCGCTCGGTCGTGGCAGGCAAGGATTGCGCCCAAGCCAAGGCATTGGTGTCATCCCAACTGGTGCACAGGGCTTCGATGGCAGTTTGGCGCGCATCGCCTGCGGGCAAGTTCGTGACATACTGCGCGGCGGAAGCAGGATCTTTTTGAATCCGCTGGGCGAGGACGGCTTCCCACGCTTTTTCCTTGGCGATGCCTTCGGGCAATAGCTGACAGGCGGTGGTCGCGGCGTTGATATCTTTGGCGGACCAGACATCGAACAGATCGGCGATCATCAAGTTGCGCCAAGTACCAGCGGGCAACGCGGCGGAGTCCGGCTGGGTTTCAAGCCAGTTCACAGCAGCATCGGGTTTTTGGCCGGCCCACGTTGCCAGAATGGCAGACAAAACCTGACCGCCGGCATCGTGATCGGGAATCTGTTGACGTTGATCGATGGCCGATTGCGGATCTTGCGCGGCCCAGCTCTGGAAGAGCGCGGTATAGGCAGATTCGCCGGGCACGGGTTTCAAGCCATTCAATCGGGCCAGCGTGTTGGTAGGATTGGCAGCGGCGATGGCGGGAACAGTTGCTTCCAAGGCGGACTGTCGGAACGTGATATTCGTCAACTGGCAGCTCCAGTCGAAGGCGGCGGAAGCATTCGTCTTGGTCCAAGTATCCAACAACTGCCGTTGAAAATAACCGCGCAGATCATTGAGTTGGGGATCAACCAGAATGACCGAGGATGCGTTGAGGGTTGCGGGAATTTCCGGGACAGGAATCTGATCCGCGAGTTCATTCAGGCTGTGCAATTGATCTTCATCCAAACCGGCACCGGCGACTTTCTGGAGTGCCTGCTGAATCTGTTCCTGGGTAAGCGTGTTGGTGGCCAGGTCGGGTGCGCTGGCAACCGTGGTGGCTGGAGACGGAATGACTTGTTTGCGCTGTGACAGGGCAATGCCGGCGGCCATCAGGGCGAGGACCGCCAAGACAGCGAACACTTTGGTGAGGCGGCGGGCGGCCTGAACTTTGGTTTCGGATTCCTGAGCCTGATTTTGGGTGGCGCGCGTCTGGTTCTGCACTTCCAAGACTCGGCTTTGCGCGGCTTGAAGCTGGCTTTGGGCGTCGCGGGTTTGGTTCAGAGCATCGCGGTTCTGATTTTGTAATTCCTCGATTTTGCTTTCAGCTTCGCGGATCTGTTGGCGGGCGGCCTCTGTCTGGTTCTGCGCCTCGCGGGCTTGTTGCTGGGCTGTTTGAACTTTGCTTTCAGCTACGCGCGATTGGTTGCGGGCTTCTTCAAGTTGGTTTTGCGTTTCCCGGGCTTTAGCCTCTATCTCCTGAACCTGGTTTTGAATTTCACGCGCCTGATTCTGCGCTTCCGCCAAACGGTTCTGAGCTTCGCGCGCAACGGTACGAAATTCTTCGGTCTGACCTTGGGCGCTCCGGAGCTGATTTTGGATTTCGAGAGTTTGGTTTTGCGCTTCTTGAATCTGGCTTTTGACGTCTTGCGGCAGGTTTTGGACTTCCAGAACTTTGTTCTGGGCCTCGCGCACTTGGGCGCGAGATTCTTCAAGCTGGGTTTGGGCGGCGCGGGCTACATCTTGCGCTTCCAAGACTTTGGCTTCGGCACTTTGGACTTGGGTGCGGGCTTCGGTCAATTGGCCGACGGCTTCGCGGGCTTGATTTTGGGCTTCGAGAACTTTTTCTTGAGCGGTGTGCGCCTGATTGCGGAGTTCTTGGATCTGCTGTTGCGCGGCAGCAAGCTGGCTCTGCGCTTCTGAATCAATGGGGTGAATCGCCGGAGCCGGAGTGACGACTTCTTGAATTTGAGGTTGCGGTTCGCGGACACCCGTTTGAGTTTCGGCGAAATGGCGTTTGAGTTCGTGACCCCACAGACCGTTAAAACCCACTCCGAGGAGACCGGCGATGAGTTGGATTTTGCCGGTTTCCAATTCGATCTCGCCGTTTTGACGGTCGGTCACGGTAATTTCTTTTTTAGCATCCCCATGCCGGGCATCGGCGAAAATGGAACCGCGTTCACGGGAGGTGTCGATGGTGCCGTCCGGTTTTAGCGGATGACGCAAGGCGGGACAAAAACATTCGTCGTTCAGTGATATGCCGGGGCGCGTGGCATCGCCGGCATTGGGTTCGCCAGCGATGACGATGGACAAAATGCGGTTGGCGCGACCGAGTTGCTTGAAATAGCGCACGACCTCGTTCACATGGAGGCTGGCGGCGGAACGGGGCGAGCAGATGATGATCAAATATTTGGAACGTTCCAAGGCTTGGCGGACGGTATCGCTCAGGCTGGCGCTATCAGATTGTTCTTCGGTGTCTTGAAAAATGGGGGCGATCCGGGCGGGAACGATTTCCGCGCGGGCGTTGGGCTGACCGGCAAAGTCGGAAGGGACGGAAAACGCTTTCAGTTCTTGATGCAACCAATCGCCCCAGCAGATATGGTCGGCGCCAGAAGCATCCGGACGTTGGGCGCGATTGTCCTGCTGGCTGTAGCTCAGGAACGCTTCATATCTGATTTCGTTTTCGGTCATAGAGACTCGGCTGATATTACTGCAAAAAGAGGGAGAGATATGAAGCAAAAATGACCGGATTTATCGGACGGCGAGGTCTGGCGAATGCGGGCCCATTTTCTCAGCACAACCGGCAAGCGTTTCGGCAGCATTCGTAGCGGGAGCGTGTCACCAATTTGTTATCTTGAATTTACCCCGACCCATGGCTAACTACCGCGTCATGCTCCTGCGCTTGAAAACACTGCTGGCCATGCTGTTGCTGGCCGCGGTGTCGACGGCTTTCGCAGCGGAGCGGGCGCAACAGTATCTGACGGATGTCTGGACGGCGGACAGCGGGTTGCCGAGCAGTTCCGTGACGGCGGTGACGCAGACGCCGGATGGCTACCTGTGGATCGGCACCTACAACGGACTGACGCGCTTTGACGGCGTGCAGTTCGTAACTTTCGACCCGGCGACGACCCCGGCGCTGGCGCATGCGCGGGTGCGCAAGCTTTCCGTCGATATCCAAGGAACGCTGTGGATCAATACGTATGATGGTTCGATGACGTCCTGGCGCGATGGGGTTTTCACACGGGAATGGACGGGCGGCGACGGAATCGATCCCGACGTGATGCTGGTGTCCTCTGCCACGAACGGGGTGACGTTTTTGCTGCATCGCGGTTCGTTGCGGCGCAAATCGTTTACGGTCCCGCCGAGCACCAATTGGGAAGACCTCTATCCGACGAACCGGGCGGTCGGAGCGCTTTGCGTGGCGGATGGCAGGGGAACGATCTGGTATCGCAATTCGGATAAAATATTGCTGCGATTGGATGGCGCGGAGTTCAAGCCGCTGCCGGATGCCGCCGGACTGGCCGATCCGCATGTCGATTTCATGACGACCGACACACGCGGACGTTTGTGGGTATGCACCACGAATGAAATCGCTGTTTGGGACCATGACACTTTTCACACGTTCACACCCACGAACCGCGAGCCGTTGGGAGAAGCGACTTTTATTTCCATCACGGAATCCAACCATATCTGGGCGGTGGTGAACGGCCGGGTGTGGGAAGGTTTTGACCGGCGCTGGTTGCGGGAGGTGGAGTCGTTGCGTTCCGTGTTTGCGGGCAATGTAGGCCGGCTGGCGGCGCAGAGCGATCATCAGGGCGGCGTATGGCTGTATGATTATGAACGGGGATTATTTCATATCACCGCGGACGGCCAGTCCCGGCATTTTGGCAGCGACGACAATTTTCCCGGCGACCGCATCAACAGTTTCTTTGAAGATCGCGAGGGCAACCAATGGGCCGGACTGGATGCCGGCGGCCTGGTCCGGATCCGTGAGCGGCGTTTTCAACCGGTGATCTCCGAAAACGAAACCGCGGCCAAGCCCGCCCGGTCCGTCAGCGAGGACCGGGATGGTACCATCTGGGTGGGCACGCTGGGCAACGGCCTGCTGTGCTGGCCGCAGGGGAAAGCGGTGACCAACCTGATGATGCCGGGTGGCACTGGCAAAGGGTTTGCCTTCAGCGTGTGTCCGGACCCGACGGGCCGGTTGTGGGTGAGCGCCGGCGCGGAAGATCTATACGTCCGCGAACAGGGTGAATTTCGGCGTGTGTTGCCGGTGGTGCACGGTGTGAAGGCGATTTTGGTCGATCATAACGGACGCATCTGGGCCGGTACCAAGAGCGGCCTGTCTTACGCCGAACCGGACATGCCGATGGAATTTAAATTGTTTGACCAAGTTCCCCGGACAGACATCCGCGCCCTGGCCGAAGACTCGCACCAAAATTTGTGGGTGGGCTCCGAAGACGGCGGTATTTTCCGCATCACGGATGACGACGCCACGGCTTTTCATCCGACGGACACGAAAGACCCGCAAGCCGTCTGGTCATTGGTGGCGGAAGAGGATGGCACAGTGTGGGCGGGAACGTTTCGCGGCGGGTTGTTGCGCTTGCGGAACGGGCAGTTCACACGATTCGGGAAAAGTGACGGGCTGCCGGACAACGTCATCTGCCAGATATTGGATGACGGGCACGGCAATCTCTGGCTGGGTTCTTATCATGGCATCACCCGGGTGGCCAAATCAGTTTTGGAAGATTACGCCGCCGGGAAAATTCCGGCGCTGACCGTCACGACATACGGCCGCGCGGACGGGTTGCCCTCGCTCGAATGTTCGACCAGCTACCAGCCGGCGGCGTGGCGCGGGCGGGACGGGCGGCTGTGGTTCACCACTTTGAAAGGCGCCGTCTCGGTGCAACCGGATGACATCCGCATGAATACCCTGCCCCCCACCGTGGTGATCGAGGAAGTGCTGCTCGATGGCAAAAGCGTCGGCCCGGTCCGCGAAGGCGAGACTTTGGTGGTGCCGCCGGGAAGACATTCGTATGAGTTCCGTTATACTGCGAACAGCCTGATCGCCTCGGAGCTGATCCAGTTTCGCTATCAATTGGAAGGCGCCGATGCGGATTGGATCGAACCCGGCACCCGACGGTCGTCGGTCCAATACGGTTATCTGCGGCCGGGCGACTATCGCTTTCATGTGACGGCCTGCAACAGTGACGGCACATGGAACAAAACCGGCGCCGTCTTGAAATTAAAAGTGTTGCCGCATTTTTATGAGACGCTGTTGTTTCAACTGGTGGCAGGGCTGGCGGGACTGGGAATTTTGGCAGCCGCCATCCGGCATATCACGCTCCGGCGTTTGCGGTGGAAAATGCAACAACTGGAACGGCAACACGCCGTCGAACGCGAGCGCACGCGGATCGCCCGCGACATCCATGACGACCTCGGCGCGAGTTTGAACCTGATCGCGGTGCTGGGCGACCTGGCCAAAAAAGAGAAGACTGACGAGCGCATCGAAAAAATGTCCGTCACGGCACGACAGGCGGTCAAATCGCTGGACGAAATCGTCTGGGCCGTCAACCCGCGCAATGACACGCTGGCGCACCTGATCGACTATGCCGGGCAGTTTGCGACCAATTATCTGCGCGCAGCGGGCATCCGTTGCCTGCTGGATGTTTCGGAGCAACTGCCAGCCTGCGAAGTGCCGACCGATGTGCGGCACAATCTTTTCCTTGTGATCAAGGAAGCGCTGCAAAACATCGTCAAACATTCCAAGGCGACCGAGGTGTGGTTGCGCGTCAGTATCACTGCCAAGACGCTGCATGTGAGCATTGAGGACAATGGTTGCGGTTTTGAGTCTGCCGCGGCCGGGAACGACCCTTGGGCGGACGGTCTCCGGAACATGCGGGAACGGCTGGAAGAGATGGGCGGGCGCTGCGAGATCCAAAGCCGGCTGGGTGCCGGCACCACTATCATCGTAGATTTACCCTGGCCGCCCGGTTAAAAAGTCATACCTTCATCCGATAACCCGGCCGCCAATATTGTATTAGAGTCGTACCAATCACCCGCAGATGAGCATCAAAATATCCATCGTTGAGGACCAGCACGAAATGCGGGAGAGCCTGGTCGCGTGGCTGGGCGATGCACCCGGCCTGTGCTGTGTCGGCGCGCATGCCAGCGGGGAGGAAGCTTTGAAGAAGATTCCGGGCGAAGGTCCGGATGTGGTGCTGATGGATATCAACCTGACCGGCATGAACGGCATCCAATGCGTGGCGCGGCTCAAAAAAACGTTGCCCAAGGTCCAAGTATTGATGCTGACGACGTATGACGAGGGCGATCCGATCTTCGATTCCTTGCGCGCCGGGGCAAACGGTTATCTGCTGAAGAATATGCCGCAATCCGAACTGGTGGAAGCGGTGCAGCAGGTTCATGCCGGGGGCGCGCCGATGTCCTTGCAAATCGCACGAAAGGTGATCAACCATTTTCATCACATCGACAAACCCGCACCGGATGTCGAGCAACTGACCGGCCGCGAACAGGAAATCCTGCGCATGCTGGCCAAGGGATATATGTACAAGGAGATCGCCGACCAACTGGCGATCAGCATCAGCACGGTGCGCTCCCATGTCTGCGCGGTGTATGAAAAGCTGCATGTCCATTCCCGGACGGAAGCGGCGAAGAAACTGACGGGCGGGTGAAGCGCTGGTTTGCCAGGTGAGCAAGGAATCTGACCTTCCTATCAGATTAACATCCGATACAAAGGGGGTCAAAAGTGGGGTTTAATCAAACTGAATCCAATCCGCACACAACCACCAAAAAACCTCGCACTATCACCATGCAAACCAACTCCTTCTTCAAAAAACCATGGTTTTTTGCCGCGCTGCTCTGTTTGAGCATCGCGTCAACCCGGGCCGCCAGCGTCACCAATGCTGACAATACCACTACTCTAAACCTGGGCGGTTCATGGGTTGGCGGAACGGCCGCCGGAGCCGGGGATGTGGCGGTATGGAACAATGTCGTTCAAGCGAACACCACCAAGGCGCTGGGAGCAAACTTGTCCTGGTCCGGCATCCAAATTTTAGACCCATTGGGCCTGATCTCGGTCAGCGCCGGTAATACCCTCACGCTGGGTACGGCAGGTGTTGATTTGAGCCGGGCAACCAACAGCCTGACGCTATCGTGCCCGGTCGTTTTAGGTGCGAATCAAACTTGGAATGTGACCAACGGCCTGACCTTGACGGCGGGCGGCGTGGTTTCCGGCGCGGGGGTGCTGACTTTGAACAGCGGAGCCAACAGCGGCACGATTGTTTTAAGCACCGCCAATACCTATTCATCAGGTACCTTCATTAATGGCGGCATTGTGCAACCTGCGAGTGCCACCAGCTTCGGCCCGGCGGCAGGGGTCATCACCAACAATGGTGCGACGTTGCTTTTTTCCACCCTTCCGGCTG
>DASZCA010000096.1:0-21527 GCA_035943555.1 Verrucomicrobiia bacterium | reverse complement strand
TCAAACCATCGCCTTGGCAAACAAGGCCACCACCTTGACCGTGCCGGATATTCTGATCACGCCCAATGTCGGCACTTACAACGTCACCTTCACTTCCGGAAACCTCCGGCCCAGCACCGGCTCAAGTGTTCCCATGTTCATCTGGCAAAATAATTTGGCTGGCGAATTGATCCTCCTCGCCGGCATCGGCAACTCTTCCACCGGCACCTCCGCATATGTCCAAAACGGACCCGGCACCGTTTCCTTGACTGTCACCACCAGCGGTTATTCCGGCCAAAGTTACCTGAACGGTGGAGTAAGCTTGATCGCCAGCAACGGCTCGCTCGGCTCCGCTGCCTCAGGCTCGGCAATAAACTTGAATGGTGGCACCGTGCTGGCCAACGGCACATTCGCGCTCGACAACGGTGGCATTAATCTGCGCCCGGTCAATCTGCTGGCCAATGGCGGCGGCCTTGCCGCTACCGCTGGCAACACGCTGACCGTGGATGGCGTGATCGGCAGCGCCGCTAACGCCGGTCCGTTGACCATTGGTCTTTCCGCCTCCACCGCCAACGGCAATGTCGCCGGTCTCGTGCCGGGCACCGGCAGCGGCACCGCCAACACCACTGCAGTCAATGCCACCGGCACAGTGACCCTGACCAATGCGAATTATTATTTCGGCGGCACCGTGTTGCAAAGCGGCACACTGAATATCAATGGCATCTTCGCCCTCGGCGGCGGCAACTACGGCGGTCTCACCTTCAACGGCGGTACGCTGCAATACGCCGCCAACGTCACCGGCCTGAACGGTTCATCGGACCTGACCTCCATTGGCACCGCTGGCCTTACGCTCGCGACCGGCGGCGGCACGATCGACCTGAACGGCAATGCTGTGAGCTACGCCGGTTCCATCGGCAACAACGGCACGGGCGCTCTAAAAGTAAAAAGCTCGTTAGCCAATGGCAGTTTGAATTTGCAGGGAGCCAATGCCTACGGTGGCAACACTACGGTCACAAACGCGACATTGCTGGTTAACAATCTCAGCGGCTCCGCCACTGGGGCTGGCGATATCACCGTGCAAAACAGCGCCTTGTTCGGCGGCGGCGGCGCGGTCGGTGGCTCCGTCAACGTAATATCCGGTGGCACATTCGCACCCAACAATTTGCCCGGCGATTTGAACATCGGCGCCAACCTCACCCTCGCGGCCGGCAGCAAGACCGTGATGCAGATCCAACACTCACCCCTCGCCAGCGATGGCGTGGTCATTTCTGGCACCCTGAACGCAGGCGGCACGCTCACCGTTACGAACCTCGGCGGCATCCTCACCAATGGCGACAGCTTCACGCTGTTCAACGCTGCAAACTATTCCGGCACCTTCAACACGCTCGTCCTGCCCCCGCTCGCACCAGGATTGTTCTGGAACACCAACCAGTTAAATCTCTCCGGAATTTTGTCAGTAGCCGCCTACACATCGCCCGCCATCGGCCAGATCGTCCTCAACGGCGACAGCACCCTGAGCCTCGCCGGTTCCGGCGGCATCCCCTACTGGAATTATTACGTGCTTGCCTCCACGAATCTGATGTCAAACTGGACTCCCATCACCACCAACCAGTTCAATCCCGACGGCACCTTTAATTGGACCGCAAATCTCAACGCAAACGCCCCACAACAATTCTATCAAATCAAAGTGCCCTAATAAGTAGGGCAGGCTTTCCAGCCTGCCGGTGCTGGCGACTTTCCAGTCGCCAGTTCCATACCACGGCAGCCTTCTGCTCTACGACCAAAAAAAATTATGTCACGACCCCCAACGGCTGTTCCCTCTCCCAGCGAGAGAGGGCCAGAATGAGGGAGAATGCATCCGAAAATTAAAAACCTCGATGTCGGCAGTACCGCCTAATTCCCCCGCCTCACCAAGCTGTCCCTCTGCGCCCACTCCGGATTCGCCTTCGGGAAATCCAGGTTGTAATTCAACCCCCGGCTCTCCGGCCGTTGCAACGCGCATTGCACGATCAGTTCCGCCACCGTCGCGATGTTACGCAATTCCAGCAGATCCGCCGTCACGTTAAAATTCCAATAATATTCCTGAATTTCCTGCTGCAAGTTCGCCAGCCGCGATTGCGCCCGCTGCAACCGTTTGTTCGTCCGCACGATGCCGACGTAATCCCACATCAACCGCCGGATTTCATCCCAGTTATGCGACACCACTACGAGTTCATCCGCATTTGTCGCCTCACCTGATTGCCACAGCGGAATCTTCAGATCCGATTTCTCCGGCTTGATGGAAAGAATCTTTCCCGCCGCGCGATGCGCACACACCATCGCCTCCAATAACGAATTGCTCGCCAATCGGTTCGCGCCATGCAGCCCGGTACAAGCGACTTCGCCAACCGCATACAACCCCGCAATATCCGTCTCGCCGTCCACGTTTGTCACCACTCCGCCGCATTGGTAATGCGCCGCCGGCACCACGGGAATCGGCTCTTTTGTGATGTCGATGCCATAACGCAGGCACGTCTGGTAGATATTGGGAAACCGTTCGATGATAAAACGCGCCGGCTTATGTGTGATGTCCAGCAGCACATGATCCGCGCCGGTTTTTTTCATCTCACTATCGATCGCCCGCGCCACGATGTCGCGTGGCGCCAACGATTTCAATGGATGACACGCATCCATGAATTCTTTGCCCTCGAGCGATTTCAAGATGCCGCCCTCGCCGCGCACCGCTTCGCTGATGAGAAATGACTTTGCCTTCGGATGATACAGGCACGTCGGATGGAACTGCACAAACTCCATGTCCGAGATGCTCGCGCCCGCGCGAAACGCCATCGCCACGCCATCACCTGTGGCGATATCGGGATTCGTCGTGTAGAGATACACCTTGCCGCAACCGCCCGTCGCCAGCAGCGTCACCGGCGCGGTAAACGTCTCCACGCGACCGGAAACCTTGTCAAATACATACGCCCCCAGACAGCGGTTCTCACCGACATACCCCAGCTTTTGGCTCGTGATCAGGTCAATCGCGATGTGATTTTCAAAAATCTGGATATTCGGCTGCTTGGAAATCGCATCCAACAACGCGCGCTCGATTTCGCGCCCCGTCACATCCTTCGCATGCAAGATGCGCCGCATGGAATGTCCGCCTTCGCGTCCCAAATCCAGTTCACGCGAACCGTCCTCCGCCCGATGCTCACTCTCGGAAAAATGCATCCCCATCTGGATCAGTTCCGCAATGCGCGCCGGCCCCTCCTCCACGATCGTGCGCACCACCGCCTCCTTGCACAACCCCGCGCCCGCCTCCAGCGTATCGCGCACATGCAACTCGAACGAATCCTCCTTGCTTGTCACCGACGCGATGCCGCCCTGCGCATAATTGGTGTTCGACTCCGCGCGATCCTTCTTCGTCACAATGGCCACGCGCCCATGCGGTGCCACCTTCAAAGCAAAAGTAAGCCCTGCGATTCCGCTGCCTAAAATGAGAAAATCAAATTGTTTCATTTTGAACCAAACATCAAAACCAACATTTACCGCCAAACCTAACCAAATCGCCGGCATCCGGAGCGCGGGCTTTAGCCCGCTTCAACGTCCATTTGCAAGTCGCATGGTTAGCCGAGAACTCCCACCTCAACCACTCACAACCCCGCATTATCAATCAGCCTGGTCTTCCCAAAAAACACCGCCAGCGCCATTTGCTCTCCTCGTTTCACCGTCTTCACCGGCACCAACGTTTCCGGATCAAAAAACTCCACATAGTCCAGCTTCCCCAACGGCGCCGTCGTAATAAATTCTTGAATGTCTTTTTTCAACTGCGCCGCCGTCACCGGCTTCTTCACCACCGCCGCCTTCGCCGCCCGCAACGCATGATACAAGATCACCGCCTGCGCCCGCTGCTCCGCATCTAGATATTTGTTCCGCGAACTCATCGCCAGCCCGTCGCTTTCCCGCAACGTTGGTGCCACGATGATGCGCACCGGAAAATTCATGTCCGACACCATCCGCTGGATGACTGCCGCCTGTTGATAATCTTTTTGTCCGAAAATGGAAACGTCCGGCAGCACGATGTTAAACAGCTTCGCCACCACCGTCGTCACCCCGCGAAAATGCGTCGGTCGCGATGCCCCTTCCATCACCCGCCCCAAAGTTTCTTCCACCACATAGGTACTATAATGCCCCTCCGCCTTGCCCGGATACATCTCCGCATCACTGGGCGTAAAAATGGCATCCGCCCCCGCTGCACGGCACAACTTCAGGTCACGCGGCAGATCGCGCGGATATTTGGCCAGGTCTTCGTTCGGACCAAACTGCGTGGGATTTACATAGATGCTGACCACCACTTTCCCCGTGGCGCCAACTTCCTTCCGCGCCCGTTGCACAAGGCTCAGATGCCCTTCGTGCAGATACCCCATTGTCGGCACAAAACCGATGCGCGTCCCGCCGCGCTGCCACTTTTTCGCCAGCCGTTGCATCGCCGCAACGGAAGAAACAATTTGCATGGCAAGAATCTACCGGCGGACGCCAAAAAAACAAGCCGCGCAGAGTGATCCACGCGGCTCGTTTGATTTAAAATGATTGCTTATCGGCGAATGCCGAAATTCAAAGCCGTGGCCTGCGGCATCTCGTGCGCGCACGGCTGGTTGATCGGCGCATCCGGCGTGCGGTCGTTCTGCGTTACGACGTTGTTCGCGAGCATCCACGCTTCCACTTCCTCGCCGCTGATATCCGGCAGCATGTGGCCGTTGATCTCGACGCACGGGCTCAGCATCTGGCCGCTCTTCTCGATCATTTCCTGCCGCTGTATCGGATCATTGATGATGTCCCGGTCTTCGAACGGCAGGTCATACTTGCGCATCACAGCGCGGACACCTTGGCTCCAGCCGCAGGACGGTTTCAAATAGGCGACAATTTTCGGTTTGCTCATAAATTTATAAAGATGGTTATTACGATAACAACATCATGCCATAAAAAAGCCGGATGGGCAAATGCTTTAGGCAACTTGCCCTTCGCCTTTACTCCGCTCCAGCCACCTTCTTACGATGCGCCAACACCTTCTCCGACGGCTTGAATTTGGCAATGAACTCCTTGTAAAACTCCGCAAAGTTCCCTGCCGCGATCGCCGCCCGCACATCCGCCATCACTTGCAGATACATATGCGTGTTATGCACGCTCAACATGCGCAGTCCGAGAATTTCATTCGCCCGCAGCAAGTGCCGGATATAGGCCCGGGTAAAATGTTTGCAGCAAAAACATTCACACCCCTCCTCAATCGGCCCGAAATCCAGCTTGTACGACGCGCCCTTGATGCCCAGCGCACCGCGCCGCGTGTACGCTGTGCCATTGCGCGCCACCCGCGTGGGCAGCACACAATCAAACATGTCCACGCCGCGCGCGATCAGTTCCACCATTTGCGCGGGTGTGCCCAGCCCCATCGCGTAACGCGCCTTGTGCGCGGGCAGATGCGGCTCGGCCAGTTCCACCGCCTTCATCATCTCCGGCTCCGGTTCCCCCACGCTCACGCCACCGATGGCGTAACCGTCAAATTCCATCGGCACCAGTGCCTTCGCGCATTGCTCGCGCAAGGCCGGATCGGACCCGCCCTGCACGATGCCAAAAACTTTCTGCCCCTCCGCGCGCGGCTGTTCGCGGCATTCCCGCGCCCAGCGGATCGTGCGTTCCACGGCCAGCCGCTGGTCTTTCGCCGGCGCATCATGCGGCGGGCATTCGTCAAAACACATCGCGATGTCCGAGCCCAGCACACGCTGGATTTCCATGGCTTCCTTGGGCCCGATGAACAGGAGCGAGCCGTCGAGATGCGACCGAAATTCCACGCCGTGCTCCTTCACCTTGCGGATTTTGGCAAGGCTGAAGACCTGAAACCCGCCGCTGTCCGTCAGGATGGGCTTGTCCCAGTTCATGAATTTGTGCAAACCGCCCGCCGCTCGGATCACATCCAGCCCCGGGCGTAAGTTGAGGTGATACGTATTGCCGAGGATGATCTGTGTGCCCATCTCGTTGAGTTCGCGCGGGTCGATGGCCTTCACACTGGCCTGCGTGCCCACGGACATGAACACGGGCGTATCCACCACGCCATGCGCCGTGGTCAATTTTCCCAGACGCGCCTTCGTGGCCGTATCGGTTTTTAACAATTCGTACATTCGGCCCAGAATAAATCAAAACCGTCCGGCTGAGGATAAAAATTTAATGGTCGGACAAATGGAACAGATGCCGCGATTCCAGCACCAACGTCCACCACCATGATAAAACCACGCCCCCGCGCAGATAAAACGAAACCGCCAGAAACCCTATCGTGATCCGCGCCACCAGTAACGCGATCATCAACGAGGAAGAAACCGGCACCTCGCGCGCCTGGATGTTCAGTATCAGCACAAACGCTCCGAACAGCGCCGTCAGGCTGGCAGCCACCCATGTGCGCTTGAACAGGCGCATGCACCAGTCACAGGGCGCAAAAGTGATGAATAACTGGTTGAAAGCCAGCGCGAACGCCAGAAACGCGAGCCAATGCTCCAAATCAGCCGGATATTCATCCGGCAGCTTCGTCCGCAGGCTCGGATCAAGAAACAAACCATATACCACCGCCATCCCGATGCCTGTTACAGTGACCGTGGTGAACAACTTGGGCTCCCATTTGAAATCAAACACCGGCTTTTTGACATACACCGGGTGCCACGCAAAAACAAAACCCCAAAGGATGATGCCGCAAAGAAAAATGGTTGCCTCCAGATACCAAAGCGCATTCGGACGGGTCAGCCAGAGCACCATGCGCGGATAGCTCGCCAATGCTGAAACGGCCGCGGCAAGACTCGCGAGATTCAAAACCCGTGGCTGGAGCAGATGGCGCATAGTGGATGCTGGCGGCGCCAAACTCAACTCAACCCGCCAGTTCCGCGAACGAAACATCCACCAGCAGGTCGGCGGCAATTTTTTCCAGATCCTTTTTCAACGCCGCCACATCGCAACCGGCGGGCAGTTGCAGGCGGATGCTTGCCTTGAACAGCGTCTCGCCGGACATTGGCGCGCTGGCGACTTCGCTGGAAAATTCCTCGACGTTCACCCCCGCCCGCGCGAGTGCGCTGGTGATCTCGCGGACGATGCCCGGACGGTCGCTGCCGATGATCTCCAGCTTCGTCTGCCGCCCGCCTGTTGCGGCCGGCGCCGGTTCATCCGCGCGCACCACGATCTGCAAGCCGTTCGTCTGCAGCCGTTGCAGCGCGTCCAACAAAGCCGATTTTTTCTCCGCCGGAATTTCCACGCGCAAGATGCCCGCGAACTCGCCGCCCAGCCGGCACATGCGGCTCTCCAGCCAGTTGCCGCCATGATCCGCCACCGTGCGGGCGAGGGATTCCACCAAGCCCGTGCGATCCGGGCTGATGACGGTCAGGACAAGGGCGCTGGGCATGGGGAAAACTTTCAGGCCTGGCTGGTGATCTTGCCCCAGTCCACGCCCTGTTTGCCGGCGTAGATGGCGAAAGCCTTTTCATTCTGGATCAGGACGGCGCGCACCACGCTCGAATTATCCGCCCCGCCGAAATCCACCACGCTGTCCGGGATCACGCCCATCTTTTTGTGCGCGTATGCCAGCGCAAAGACCGCCTGCGCCACCGCGACAAACGGCAGATCCTTGTAAGCTCCCTCGACCGCATCTTCGACGGCGTCGGCCAGAAATTCCAGTTGGTCCACCAGGTGCGGAAATTTGGGCGCGCTGATCTGGGTGAATTCCAGCTTCCACTGCGGCAACTGGTGCAAGATTTTTTCCGCGATGGCCGGGGTTATGCCGGTAGCACCGTGATTTACGAATTTGGCGATTTCGGACATGCAGGCAATCTAGTGAAAGCCGCGCCCGGGCAAAAGGGAAATTTACACGATGATTGAACCGCATCACATTTTTACTGACCCGCCGAATGCCAGTGCCGGGTTTGCAGTTCCGCCTTTAAGCGGTCCGGCACACCGATTTGATTTCAAATCCGCCGCGCCTCGCTTAAGCTGTCCCGGTGATTCGCCGGCTCGTCTTTCGGATTATCAAGCTGATGCTCCTGCTCGTGGCGCTCCTCGCGCTGCTGGCATGTGCGGCCTGGTTCTATCCGGAAAAATTCCTCTGCGTGGACAGTGGCAAAAATGTTTCTGCGGATGTCATCGTGGTCCTCGGCGGCGGGGCTGAACGTCCCGTGCGCGCCGCCGAATTGTTCAAGGCCCGCGCCGCGCCGCGCATCCTCCTCACCGGCGAGGGCGATGACGAGATCAACCGCCAGATCCTCCTCGCGCACGGCGTGCCGGCCCGCGCCATCGAGGTTGAGAACAAATCCAAATCCACCCACGAGAACGCGGTCTTCAGCCTCAAGCTCTTGCGTTCCGAAAACGTACATAGCGCCATCCTCGTGACGTCATGGTATCACTCCCGCCGCTCCGAACGGACCTTCGAACATTACGCGCCGGAGATCAAATTCTACTCCGAACCTTCCTATTACGGTTGGGCCCAGGATGATTGGAAGCGAACCGGCATCGGCAAACGCATGCGGCTCGAGTTCGCCAAACTCCCCGGCTACTGGATCCGCTATGGCATTAATCCTTTCTGAATAGACTTGCCCTCGACCTGCAGCGGAGATATATTGATAAACCTTGATCGCGGGGTGGAGCAGCCCGGTAGCTCGTCAGGCTCATAACCTGAAGGTCGTTGGTTCAAATCCAGCCCCCGCAACCATTTAAAAAACAAAGCCCCTGTGAAAACAGGGGCTTTTTCGTTCCTATGGACAGACTTGGGCCCACTTCCTTGGATGTTGAAAGTTGGGCGTTAAATGTTCAATGTTTTGTTATTGATCCAAGGTTGTTCAAAATCCGCATCCGCCTTTGGGCATATCGCACGTTCCCCTTCCCAACAATTGCAGAATGCAGGAACTTTTCCGTCATCCACAACCCCATTGCCTTGCAGTTCACCCTATTACCCCGCTGGCAATCAAACTGCTAAAATACAGGTATGAAAACTAAAATTGCCCTCATCACCCTCATCGGCTCACTCGGCCTTGCCACCCTGGCGCAAACATCCATGCAACCAGGCACGTCGTCGCCATCCGCCGGCAACTCCATGACACCCACCCCGCCTGCCAACCCGCCCGGCACGCCCGCCATACCGGAACCCAATCCGCCCGGGCAACCCGCCATTCCCGCCCCGAATCCCCCCGGCCAACCGGCTAACCCGGCGCCCAACGCACCCGGCCAGCCCTCGACCACTCCGCAACCCAATACGCCGACGCCTAATCCGAACACCCCGACCCCGCGTCCGCCCATTTTCTGAATCATAAAATTGGCAGCGACAACGTAGCGCAGGCTTTCCAGCCTGCCGGTTCTGGGGACTTTCCAGTCCCCAGTTCATTTCCGGTCGATGACTTCGGGCAAAGTAATTAATATCACCGCCGCTAAACCTCCCCCACCGATTTCTGCACCAGCGCCTCGATGTCATCATCATTAGCGTGAACAATCGGCCGGTCCGCTCCGCTCACGAGCGAGCAACCCAGTTTTTGCAACGCCTCGCGCGGCAATTTTTTAAACGCCGCCCTGATCAGGCTCACGCTGCGATCCAGCACGCTCTCCGCCTGCGCCGCCGGCAACAGCTTCGTGATCCGGTCCACGAGAATCGTCTCATCCGGCATCGTGATCGAACAACGCTGCTTCTCAAACCCCACCGTGATGCCATGAAATCCGCGTGATTTCGGCCGCTTGAAAAGTTCGCGGCCCGTCTCCAGGTTTGCCAGCAGCGCGGTTCGGGTCACGGTGCATTCCGCCTGCAACCGCCGGATCGTTTCATCATGCTCCGCGTTCACGGCCAGCATCGCCTTCAATTTCGCCTCGTAACGCCGGCGCAACTGCGCCCGCTGTTCCGCCAAGGTTTTGCAATTCTCTTCAATGATCGTCAATGTGTTCATAGGTTTTGATTTGGTTTCAGTTGTTCTTCGCAAAAAAATTAAAAATGCGCACCGTTTGTTGATTTTCTTCAACCCGATGCAGGTTCCTTCGCCCCCCTGGGGGAGAAGGTTAGGATGAGGGGGTTGGTCCAAAACAGCATCTCACTCGTCAAATCAGCGAGTGAATTTTATTTTCTCCATCTCAATTTCCTCCCCCACACTCTCCAGCCACACGATCGCCACCGCCGCGACCTGCACCAGTTCCGCCATCAGCCGGTTACGGGACGTCGCCTCGCGCGGAGCCGCTTCCCATCCCTCCACCGCCTGCGCCACGCGCCCCAACGTCTTTACCAGCACGCGCAACTTGCGCCAGCAATCCGCCGCCGGCGCCTCTGCCACGAAAGAAATATTTTTATCCGCGAACAACTGCCGCTGTCGCAGATGCTCCTCCGCGATGCTTGTATGGACGAATGCCGCCGGCAATTCCATCGCCTCCAGCCACGCCACCGCCACCGCCGCCACGCGCAACAGGCCATGTTCGTGGGAAGTGTCATTGGCCACGTTTCCCACCTGCCCGCTCAACCACGCCAGCCGCACATCCATCGTGAAATCACGCGCCGCCCGCCGGTCATTCGTCAGCCGCAACTGCGCCTCGATCCGGTCAAAGACCGACGGCACCTCCGGTTGCGTGTAAAAATTTCGATTGGTAATTGTTGGTATATCACTGTTCATAGTTGGTTATTTCCCTCTCGTCCTCAAAACGACATCCAAGGACGGGCACCCCGGCCACTTCGATGTTGGGTGTTGAATGCTGCAGCTCCGCTGAAGTCCCGCCACTGCGGGATTGGGCGTCTAATGTTTTCCCCGGATTGCCTTGGCCCTCATAAATCGTCTGCGTCAGGGCCGGCTTCCGGCCTGTATCCGTAGCGGCATCATGGGAAGCAAAGCTCCCGCCACCGCTCCTGTCGGTTAGCCCCGACGCATTAAAATGTTTAAATTTCAGTTCAATCCCGCCGGCTGCGGGATTGTCGGGGTTCGGGAGTTCCAATCCGATTGCATCCGCTACGGCGACCTGCGTTTCCTCTCGCCGCATCTCCCTCCGCACCACGGCCGAACGCCACGCCCATTGATAACGGCGACGCGCCACGCGGGCGGAAAGGGAATGCTGCCAGTGCAAGTCCACGGTCAGTTCCTCATTTCATCCGCCGCGTCACCAGCAGCCGCACGATGCTCTCCCGCGTGAAAATGTGCGACCCGTTCCGTCCCTTCCCGCCGTTGCTCATCTCCGATTCCGCGATCAACCCCGCATCGAGCAATTTCGTCACGTGCTGGCTGCGGATGTTCAAACCGAACTGCAATTCCGTGCCGCGCACCGTTCCTGATGTCGCCGATTCCGGCGGCAGCACCATGTTCGCCACGCCTTCCGGCGTCGCCGGCTGGATGATCGTGCGGTCCGTATAATTCGCCAGTGACCGCACAAGAATCTGCACATGATTTCGTCCGCCCACCGCCAGGTTGAAAGCCCACCGGATGCGCCCGCGCTCGATCGCGCGCCGCAATTGTTGCTCGTTCAGATCCAGCATCGCCATCGCCGCGCCCAGGTCCACCATCGGCCGGCGAAACATCACCTGCTCGCAACATGGCTCCGGCGCCTCCGCCTGTAACAAAGTTAAAATTGCGCTCATAAAAATTTTATTTCGGATGGTTACCACCGCGCCTTGACGTTTCCCGCCGCCCGCGCATTCAAGAAAGCAAACCGCCCGTCGATCGCCCTGTTCACCGCCGCCTTCTCCTCGGCCGTCAACGTGTCGTCCGCCGCCACATCGCCGCGATACGCATGCAACGTCCCCGCCTCCAGCGCCCGGCTGATGTCGAACTGATATAATTCCAAATTCATTTTTTATTCCTCTTTGTTCTGTTTGCACCGGTTGCACGCCGCACCCATGTAGGGCAGACTTTCTAGTCTGCCGGTTCTGGCGACTTTCCAGTCGCCAGTTCATCGACCCGCTGTTTCCCAATTCACAACTTTGCCCTCCGCCCCGTTTTTACATCCCCTTGCGAAGCCGCCTCCTCATTCAGCTCCTGAAAAAATTTCGCCTGATGCTCATCCGCCAGCCGGATGAGCCCGGCGGTGTACCGCGCCAGGTCTTTTTCTTTCTTCCCGGCCAGGATCAGCGCCAGCCCTTCCAATACATCCGCCCGCCGCGCTGCGGGGAGCGATGCCAGTTGCGTCGCCGCCGCCTTCGCCACCAGTTGAAGTAATCGCTGCCGTTTCATAGAATAATTCCTGTAGCGGCAGGCATCCTGCCTGCCATGGAGCCGGGGCTTGTAGCCCGGCGGAAAAAACTGTCCACCAATCCCTGGCGGGTATTTTCAAAGGCGCCCCGAACATTTCTTCCCCCTCCCAAATGTGAGCTAAAAGCCCGCACCCTTTGCCACCATGCGCCCTGCCCACTTTTCCCTTGCATCAAACCACTCATTTTGTTAGTACTTTTAAGTTGTTAGAGAACTATATACTTACAAAGTTAGTATGAGTCAACAAAAAAAATTAAATATTCCGGAAAGAGTTAGAACTTTCCGCACCCAGGCAAAACTCTCGCAGGCCGAACTGGGCGAACGCCTGTCGGTATCGGGTAATTATATCTATTTGATTGAATCGGGCCGAAAGCCGCCCGGCCCCACTCTTCTAAAATTGTTTGAATCACTGGAGCAGTCTCCCTTCTATAATAGTGAGATTACGGCTTTGCGGAATTCCGGACCGGCGGGTCGTCAAACGGTGCCTCCCAATGCGATGCCCTCCCTGTTCTCCACCGAGACCTTGATGCAAGGTTTCGGCGAGGCGGCCGCCAGGCTGGCTTCCGCCCCCGCGGCAGATCGCAAATTCATCATCGGCCAGTTGCGTGACATGTTGGATGTTCTCGAGTCGCGGGTGCTGGCTAGTTCTGGGCCGCTTTCCGAGGCCCAACAGATTGCAGTGCGGGCCGCTTCTTCCCGGGGTGGGAAGCGTGGAGCATGATGAATCCGCTGATCCGGAGCTGACGTCCCCAGCGCCGGAATTTTTTCGCCATCTCAAACCGCTTGTTCGGCCCCCACATGGCCGCGATCTCTTCCAGTTCCGGTTCCAACGTGACCGGGCAATATTTATTTTTCATTTCCATTTTTTCCTTTTTCATAATGACGCGCCCAGTATCGCACCCCCGGTTGGACATAGCCTGTCCAAGTGAACATTGTGAATAACTTTTTTTAAGACGCCAAAAAAACTCCCTATCCCCCTCATCCTCTTCGTCTTCCTCAATTGCCCACGCCCGCACCTGCCCGTCCCGGAGAGATGATATGAAAATAGCCCGGCGTTTTAACGCCGGGTATTGATCGGATTGGAAAAAGTCCCATCGGGACGGCTGAAAAAACTTCGCGCAGGAAGCAGCTATTTAGCCTCCGCCAAAGCTGTCGGTGCCTTGGATAGGTAGGGCGCGTCGCTCCGCACACGCTGCCGCCTGCCAACCACGAGGTTCTAATTTATTGATGCATCCATCCCTGCAAAACGGACTGCCCGATTCCCCATCTGCGTTTGTCCGCGTCCATCTGCGGTTAAATCCCCATATTTTGATATTCAGAATTCACACCCTTCGCGTCAAAAGCGGGCCTTTTGCCTTGGACGTTGGAAGTTGAATGTGCGCTGTAGAAACCTTTCTAAAACCCGGCGTTTCAATGGGCGGCGGCTGTGTTGGGGAGACAGGGACCAGCCGCAGCGCGTCGCCTGTAACCACCCTATCCGTATTCAGGCACTCATATCGACCCTAACCTTTTTTGAAGTGAAAGGTTTTTACAGAGCATGTTGAATGTTGCCGCTCAGGCCTTTTCAAATTCACGTCCATCCGCAGTTAAATTTCCTCCATTTGTCATTCGAAATTCGTCATTCAGCCACCACGCTACGCCCCGGCACCACCGTAACAAAATCCTTCTCCGGAATCCCCGCCTCCTTCAAAGCCAGCTTCAACAACGCCGCCGGCTCACCCCACGGTTCATCCGTCAGTTCAAACGTCCCCCAATGACAGCCGATGGAAAAGCGTGACCGCACATCCTGATGGATTTTCACCGCCTCAAACGGATCCGCATGCACCGGCTGCATGACCCAGCGCGGATTGTAAGCCCCGATCGGGATCAGCGACACGTCCATCGGCCCAAACCGTCGCCCGATCTCCTTAAACTCCTCGCTGTAACCCGAATCGCCCGCATAATAAATCGTCCGTCCGCCACCGCGCATCAACCAGCCGCACCAATGCGTGTGGTTCCGGTCAAACGGCCCGCGCGCCGCAAAATGCTGCGCCGGTAAACAATGAAGTTCGATGCCTTCTCCCATTTCCGCAGAATCCCACCACGCCAGCTCCCGCACATTCGTGATTTTCTTCCGACGAAACCACGCGCTCAACCCGGATGGCAACCAAAAGCGCGTCTTGTCGGATAATTTCGCCAACCGCGTCACCGACGGCGCATCCAGATGATCATAATGGTTATGGCTCATCAACACGTCGTGGATCGGCGGCAGTTGCTCCATCGTCAGCCCCGGCGGCGACTTCCGTTTCAGCCGCAAACCAGGAACCGGCGTAAGACAGTCGCCAAAAATCGGGTCCGTCAAAATATTCCGCCCGCGATATTGGATCAGAAAACTCGAATGCCCGATCCACGTCACCTGAATCCGTTCGCCATCCGGCTCGCAAATCGCTTTCAAGTCAAGCGCGGGCGCAGGAAAACCCGTCTCCGCCGCCACTGCCAGGCCCGGCCAGGTCCGTTCCTTGGGACCAAACCCCGTTTTCCACCTTAGAATTTTTGAAAAACGGACGTTGGGCACCGGAAATGTATTTTTATAAATCACACTCATCACATTATATTTAAATTCTAGACAACTCATTCCGCGCCAATTACTGATTGGTCGCCCGCTATGAAAGATACCGCAAAAACTTGGACCATCAAACAACGCTGCTCTGCGGACTGGGAAAAGATGCGCGGCGACGATAAACGGCGTTTCTGCGAAAGCTGCCAAAAGTTTGTCCATAATGTTTCAGCGATGAGCCGGACCGAACGTGAAACGTTCGCCGATCTGGCCAACCGGCGCGAGTGTGTTTTTTATTCTCAACGGCCCGATGGTGAAATCCTTGACCTTTCATTCTTGGTCAAACTCCGTCGCTGGCTCCCGTTCCTCAGGCTGGCCTGCTGGTCGGCGCTGCTTGCCCTCTTGCCAGTTACGCTTACCGGCTGTATGGGGGCACGCTGTCCCCAGCCCGGAGAAATTCGTCCCATCGTTCCGGAGACCGCAACAAATTCAATCCCGCCCGCCCGCCAGACTGGTAGTCCCAAAGTACCGCAATAACCCGCCACGCATTTCCCAATTTTTCCATCCATGTTTATCTGTGTCCATCTGTGGTTAAAAATCCTTGCGACCTTTGCGTTATCTGCGGTTAAAATTTCTGCCGACATTCTCAGTTTCCTTGAACGTTGAATGTTGGGCGTTGAATGTTCCTCCCTCCCCTCCTTTCCTCTTATCCCTGATTAAATTCACGCCGCCTCCGCTCTCAACCGCCGCGCCTGAAATAGCGCCGTGCAGTGCAGCATGGTGAACAGCGGCACCATGAATGCCGGTATCAGCACCAGCGGCAATTGGGCCATCGAGGACGTCGTGATGTTTCCGATAAATCCGCTCATCCCGTGGAAAGCGCCCGAACACAAGGTCGCCACGGACACGGCCACCACAAAATCGAATACCCCCATGATGTTCCAGATCACAAACCGCCGGCTCGTGGCAAATGACGGCTGGCGCACCAGGTTAAGCACCATCCACGGCGCGGTGAACCCAACCGCCATGTCCCCGAGCCCGGCCGGAAACGCGAACAATCCGGGCAATGCCCCCTTGGCATAAAGCGTGAGGAATCCCACGCCCGCCCACCGCCACGCTTGGATCGCCACCACCAGCCGCAGATCCGCGCCGAGGATGAAGGCCCGGAATGCACCCCATTTCGAATACGCCGTAAAAAACACCGCCAACGGCATCGCCAGTCCGAGAAAAATCCGCAGCGGCGGCAGGTCCGGGCTCCCGATAAAGGCCCCTTGCGTGCCGAGAAAAACCACCAGCCCAAGCCAAAGCGCCAGGGCCGCGATGACTGCCGTCTTCATGCCCGGGTGTTCATTGTTAAGTTTCGGATCCGCATTCCCCGGCATCATCCCCCTGGTTTCACTTTTCATATGTTCATTTTCCTTTTCAGATTTGGTTGGTTGATTCGTTCCGCCCGAGCTTCGCATATTACTTTCATAATGCAAGTAATATACTTGTAGATTGCAAGTGAACTCTGTGGCATAATGAAGGCATGCCGGTTACCCGTTCAAAATCGATTGCCAGCCTGGGCGCTTCGCCCCGGCGCTCAGCCTGTCCGGTCGCCTGTTCGCTCGATATCTTTGGCGACCGCTGGACGCTCCTTGTCATCCGCGACCTTTTCCTGGGCCGCTCCCGTTTTAAAGAGTTCACCGCTTCACCCGAGGGCATTCCCACCAACATCCTCACCGACCGGCTCGAGCGCCTGCTCACGCACGGCACCATCGAACAGATCCCCGCCGCCGATGGCACCAAACGCCTGGCCTATCGCCTTACCGAAAAAGGAAAAGCCCTCGGCCCCATGCTGAAAGCCATGCGCGACTGGGGACTGGCTTGGGATAAAACCACTCACACCATGACTTGATCGAGCCCACCTTCGATGCCAGTCACAAAGAGAAATCTCAACTTCCACTGGTGAATTCTAAATCGATTTTATCCCCGCTGGAATCCGTGCTCCTCCACATCCATCCGTGCTAAAAAACGTTCCCCCCTTTCGAAGTTGGACGTTAAATGTGCTCTTTAGAAACCTTTCTAAAACCTAGCGCCTCTGGCTCCCTCTCCGCCATGAAATGGGGGAGAGGGCTGGGGAGAGGTGGTGCTTTCCTTCTAAAATCAGTCGCCATGTTCTTTTTAGAGCGTAAAAACAGACGCACTTCAACGGTCCGTTGCTTGGTTAAAAAGGTTTCTACAGAGCACGTTAAATGTTGAATGTTAAATGTTTCCCCTCCCTAACCTTTACGCCCGCTGCATTTAAGGCCCTTCCGGCCGAAAAACCTGCCCCATGGCCCGATACTGAAAACTTTCTCCTCAATCAATTTGAGATATCGAACAAGGCCAAAGGAGAACGCACGCCCCTGATGGCGTTTTACATTGCCCCGGCGAACGCCGATGCTGGGTTTGGAATTCCGCCTTTAGGCGGTTCGGCGCTTTCGCCGCCGCATCTCCCGAACCCAAACAAACCTCCCGCCAGCAATTCGGGTTTCCCGCTGATTCCATACCCTTGCCACCATTTTAATTCTAGACAACTTGCCACCTGCCAACTACTGCTTTGGCATGGTTAAAGACAGGCTCCAGTCCGCATGAGTTCAACCGCCCAGCGTATTATCCGCTGTCCGGACCTTGCGCGTGAGCAGGGATGGAAACTTGTCGAATGGTGCGCCGCTCAACGAGGCGAAGAATTTTCCATTCGATTCATGCATTCGGGTGGCGAACCGTCCGCTGCCCAAGAACGATTGACTGGCATCCTTGCCCCCTTTTACTGCGGCTGTTTGGACCGGGAGAATCTTACTACGCCTGGCGGGCGGCCAACACGACGTCCCACGGGCATTTGGCGACTCAATCCCGAAAGCATGGCTGTTTTGCACGCTCATATTTCCGATGAAATTTTCGCAACTCCGTCATATTCAACTGCGGGTTGGTTTGAAGACTTCACGATTTATCGGCACAAGAAAATCATGCTGGGAGTTTGCAGCCATGAAGGTGCTCTGGTTCTAGGCCTTACCGAACAGGAGCACCTCGTTGCTTTAAACAATATATGACCCGCCATTTCTGCATCTTCCTCACCCTCGCCGCCCTCCTCTATCTCACCGGCTGCGATCGCCGCATCACTTCCATCGAATACCAGGGCGAAAAATTTAAAACCTCAAAAATCTATCTGACCTACGATGACTACAAGCAAGACTCCACCAACCTTGCACCCCAGGAAATCCCGCGCATCGAAGCCGCCATCCTCAAGGCTGAACCCGGCACCAATTTCGTAACCCGCGAGCAACTCGTCCAAGCCGTCACGGCCCTGAAATTCCCCGGCTACGGCCTCACCCAGTTCGGCGAGAAATCCCAGCCCGATGGCTCTCTCCTCGACATGTTCGCCGTTGAGATTCCCCAGCAAAACAAGAATCGCTACTTCGTCATGCGCCAAACCGGCAGCAAATTTATCCTCGTGGATGATTTCGAAGCCGCCACCACCGGCCGCACCATTTCCAGCGTCAAACTCGAAGGCTCCAGCCTCCGTTACTACGATGCTAACAACCTCCTCATCCGCCTGCACCCGGTAAAACCATGAAGCCGGATGATTCGATATCACATGTAGGGCAGGCTTTCCAGCCTGCCGGTTCTGGCGATTTTCAAGTCGCCAGTTCCTATACTCATTCCCTTTCCTTACCCTTGGTGGCCCTCATCACTCAATGACCCCCAAATTTAAATCCCCGTTTCCGCCCAAGCCAAAAAAATTCCCGCCATCATTGGATGGCTGGACCATAAAAGATAACGTCCTGACGTGGCTGATGCTTCCAATCGCGGCCGCCATGGCCGGAATACTGATCTGGGCCCTGGATCGCAATCCTACATGGGCGCCCAAACTGAACACCATCATCACCCACCGCTACTGGCATTCCTACAATCTCAAAGATCTGGCGTGTTTAGCCGCAGTAATCCTGACCCTCGCCTTCTTGGCTTTCCTCTGGGTAAAAGGCAATCTCGCCGACCGCAGCGAAAAAAAACAACAAAAAGCCGGCCTCGAATGGAACCGCTCTCTCGACCCGCTCATTGATATCAATGACTATGACGAGCGGGAATATCTCTTCGAAGATCTGGATCCCGACCAACGTTCAAAACTGTTCGCCGCTCTGCGCCACCTTCCCAAAGGTTCCCGCAGCCTGCGCCAGGCCGTCGCCATCGTCGCCACCGATTTGCTGGAAGACATCGACTAAATCGTCACCGGTAGTCCCGCCCATGTAGGGCAGGCTTTCCAGCCTGCCGGTGCTGGGGACTTTCCAGTCCCCAGTTCCAATGTATGAGTACCGCCCGCAAACCAAAGCATCTGCGTTTATCCGCGTCCATCCGTGGTTTAAAAATTGTCCCTATCCAAATTCCCATTCAGAGTTATGGTTCTATGAGAACCAATATAATAACCATATGAGCCTCAAAGATGCCTATCGCGAAAAAATGGAAGCCCGCCTCGAAGAACAAAAAGCGCGCTTGGAACTCCTGAAAGCCAAAGCCAAACACGCCGTCGCCACCGGCAAAGTCCTGGCTTACGAAGAACTTTCCGATGCCGACACCAAATTCACCGACGCCAAAGCTAGGCTCAAAGAACTGGGTGCCACCGGTGGCGAAGCTTGGCATGAACTGAAGGACGGCATGGAATTGGCCTGGGCCGCGCTCTCCGACGCCTCCACCAAAGCCGCCGACAAATTCAAAACGAATAACGGCTGAAATTCCCCGGAGCGCCGGCTTTAGCCCGCTTCAACTTGCATACCGGAGGCAATCGTACACAACTCGTTTGGCAACCATCATTTTGCGGTGGTAGGGCGCGTGGCCAGTCCGGCCCGGACTTCCGCGCGCGCCGCTGCCTGCAACCGAATTTTCCTGATCGCCTGCCGTACCCTCTCATCGTTTGGTGCTACCCTCCTTTCCGCTCGCAGTTTCCCCCCGACGCCCTAAAATCAGGGCGCCATGATTTTTCAACGTTTCCGCAAGATCGGCGCCGCCTACCATCAGGCCCTCCGCCTGCGCAACATCGCCGGCGTCCTCCTCAAATACGGTTACGATGATCTTGCGCAACATCTGCCCCTGCCGCGCGCCGACCGCATTCCCCTCCGCCGCGTCCGCCAGCAACAGGCGGATATGCAGCGCATCAGCCAGCCCGAACGCCTCCGCCGCGCCTGCGAAGAACTCGGCCCCACCTTCGTCAAACTTGGCCAGCTCGCAGCCGCGCGTACCCGCATCCTGCCGCCGGAATTCATCACCGAACTCGCCAAGCTTCAGGACCAGGTCGCCCCGCTGCCGTTCAGCGAGATCCGTGCCGTCATCGAGGAAGAACTGCAACGCCCGCTCTCCGCCGTGTTCGCCCGCGTCGAGGAAACACCCATCGGCTCCGCCTCCATCGGTCAGGTGCATCGCGCCACCTTGCTCACCGGCCAGGCCGTTGTCATCAAAGTTCAGCGCCCCGGCATCCAGAAAATTGTCGGCGAAGATCTCGCCATCCTGCGCCAGCTTGCCAGCCTCGCCGAAGCGCAACTCCCGGAATGGCGCCTCCACCAACCCGTCGCCCTTGTCGATGAACTCGCCCGCAGCCTGGAGAAAGAAATGGATTTCACCAGCGAAGCCGCCCATCTCGAACGCTTCGCCTGGCAGTTCCGCGATGAGGCCACCATCTACCTCCCCGTCGCCTATCTGGAATTCACCACCACCCGCGTCCTCGTCATGGAACACATCGACGGCATCAAGGCATCAAACTTTGATGAGCTCGCGGCCGCCGGCATGGACCGCCGCGAACTCGGTCGCCGCATCGCCGACCTCGTGATGAAACAGATTTTCGCGTTTGGCTTCTTCCACGCCGACCCGCACCCCGGCAATCTCCGCATCATGCCCGACCAGCGCATCTGCTTTCTCGACTACGGCATGATGGGTTTTCTCGATATCCGCACGCGCGAAACCTTCGTGGATTTCGTCTGGGGCATCGCCCGCCGCAGCGAAAGCAGTGTCGCCACCGCCCTCCTCAAGCTCACCGAAACCGATGTCGAACCTGCGCGCGGCCCCTTCGAGACCGATGTCGCAGAATTCATGCACCGCCATTTCTATCGCGCCGCCGGCGAAATCAATTTCAGCAACCTCGTCACCCAGCTCGCCCAGCTAGCCAACAAGCACCGCCTCCATCTCCCGCCCGACCTCGTCGTCATGCTCCGCGCTTTGAGCCTCACCGAGGAACTTGTCCGCCAGTTGAATCCCGAGCACAACCTCATCGAACAGGCCAAGCCCTTCATGAAACGTACGCGCCTGGAGCGCCTGCGCCCCCGCCGCATGCTCACCAGCGGCCTCGAATTCGCGCAAGAATTCACCGAGATCGCCCGCGAACTGCCCAACGAAGTGCGCCGCATCATGTCGCAGATCAAAACCGGCAACGCCCGCCTCAATTTCCGTCACGAAGGGCTCGAACCCGCCACCAACGCCTTCGAGCGCTCCACCAACCGCCTGTCCTTCGCCCTCGTCGTCGGCTCGCTCATCATCAGTTCCTCCCTGATCATCCACTCCAAAGTCCCGCCGCTCTGGGGCAACGTCTCCGTCCTCGGACTCGTCGGCTACGTCCTCGCCGGCATCATGGGCTTCTGGCTCCTCATCTCCATCCTCCGCCACGGCAAAATGTGACCATATATATGTTGTCGGGCGCACTTTCGGCCGCAGTTTAAGAAAATTACGATGCTCCTGTCGCAAGACCCCACGATTACAACAACCTGAAGCAAGTCCCCTCGCCCCTCCGAGGGGAGAGGGCTAGGGTG
>DASZCA010000095.1:0-2413 GCA_035943555.1 Verrucomicrobiia bacterium | reverse complement strand
AGCGGATGGAGGCGGACCGGCAACGCGCCGATGTGCTGACGACCGTGAACCAGAAACTGGAACACGAAATCACCCGGCGGCTGGTCGAGGAAAAATCTCTCCGGCAGGTTGAGCAGCACAAAAGCGAGCTGCTGGCGCAGTCGCGCGTCACCCAGGACCAGTTGCGCCATCTGTCGCGCCAGGTACTTCAAGTGCAGGAGGAAGAGCGCAAGCGCATCAGCCGCGAGTTGCATGATGTCATCGCCCAGACCCTTACCGGCATCAACATTCGCCTCGCCGCCCTGAAAAAAGAGGCCGGCCGTGACCAAAAGGGCTTTGACCGCAGCGTCACCCGCACCCAGTTGCTGGTGGAAAAATCCGTGGAGATCGTGCACCAGTTCGCGCGGGAATTGCGCCCGACGGTGCTGGATGATCTCGGGCTGATTCCCGCCCTGCACACCTTTATGAAAGACTTCACCGCCTCGTCCGGCATCCACGCCCGTTTGACGGCGTTTGCGCAGGTGGAGCAACTGGCCACCGACCGGCGCACCGTCCTCTTTCGCATCGCCCAGGAATCGCTCACCAATGTCGCCCGGCACGCCAAGGCCGGCCGCGTGGAGGTCACTATCCAGAAACTGGCGGACGGCGTTTGCCTGAAAATAAAGGACGATGGCAAATCCTTCCACGCCTCCAAGGCTTTGAACGCCAAGGGTAACAAACGGCTGGGGTTGCTCGGCATGCGGGAACGGTTGGAGATGCATGGGGGCACTCTTGTGATCGAGTCCGCGCCGGGCAAGGGCACCACCATCATCGCCACGATTCCATTCGGCAAAAATGCGGGGGGGGGCGGACCGCTAATGGATTCCGCTGAAACAAATATTTGAATTATGATGAAACGAATCACTGTCCTGCTGGCGGAAGATCACACGGTCGTGCGCGAAGGCTTTCGCAAGATGCTCGAACTCGAAAATGATTTTGAGATTGTCGGCGAGGCGCAAGATGGCCGCGAGGCGGTCGCTTTCGTTAAAAAATTTCATCCCGAGATCGTGTTGATGGACATCGCCATGCCGCAGCTGAATGGCTTGGAAGCCACGCGCCAGTTGCTCAAGGTCGTGCCCGCCACCCGGGTGATCATGCTCTCCGCGCACAGCGATGATGCGTATGTCAAAAACGCGACCGACTCCGGCGCGATGGGTTTTCTCCTCAAGCAAACTTCCGCGCGTGATGTCTGCCGCGCCATCCGGGAAGTGCACGCCGGGAAAACATTTTTCACCCCGTCCATTTCCAAGCAACTGAACCGCCTCAACCCGCAACTGTCCCGCTCCGCAGGCAAGTTTAACCAGAAAACCGCCGGGCTGACCTCGCGCGAAATGGAAGTGCTCCAGTTGATCGCCGAGGGCAAGGCCAACAAACAGACCGCCGCCGCCCTTGGCATCGGCCTCAAGACCGTCGAGAAACATCGCGAGCATCTCATGGAGAAGCTGGACATCCACGACACCGCCGGCCTCACCCGCTACGCCATCAGCGCCGGCATCATCGAAAGCAGCGTCCAGTTGACCATCGTTTGATTGCATCCTCGTGGATGCGCTCACCGGATCAGGTGGCGGTCGCATTGGGCTTGAAAATAGAGTGGCGGGCAAATCTGTTTATGAAATCAGGCAAACCATCGGTCATGGCGGTCAACGGCGGTTCATCAAGCATCAAGTTCGCGCTCTATGAATCGGGTGAACCGCTGAAGCGGGGGCTGCATGGCATGGTTGATCGCATCGGCTTGCGTGGAACGAACCTGACGTTCCATGACCCGGATGGAAAACCGCACAAGCGCCGCATCCCCGCCGCGTCCGGCCACAAAACGGCGGTGAATTTTCTGATCGACTGGCTTGCCCGGCAGGGTGATTTTGAATCGGTCCGGGCGGTTGGCCATCGGGTGGTCCATGGCATGAAGCGCACCGCGCCCGAGGTGGTCACCCCGGAATTGTTGGCTGAACTGCATCGCCTCAGCCCTTTCGCCCCGGAACATCTGCCCCGTGAGCTCGAACTGATCGAGACATTCCGCCGGCGTCATCCAAAACTCCCGCAACTGGCCTGTTTTGACACCGCGTTTCACCAGACCATGCCGCGCGTGGCCACGCTGCTGCCGATTCCCCGGCGCTTCGCTGCCAGGGGGGTTCAGCGTTACGGCTTTCACGGTTTATCCTACGCTTATTTGATGCAAGAACTGGTACGCCTCCGCGACCCGGCGGCAACCACGGGCGGCGTCATCCTCGCCCACCTTGGAAACGGCGCCAGCATGGCCGCCGTGCGTGACGGCAGAAGCATTGACACCAGTATGGGCTTCACGCCGGCGGCGGGCTTGGTGATGAGCACCCGCTCGGGCGATCTGGATCCGGGCCTCGCACCCTACCTGTCGCGCACCGGACAAATGACCCCGGGC
>DASZCA010000094.1:0-11760 GCA_035943555.1 Verrucomicrobiia bacterium | reverse complement strand
CGAAGGCTTATTACAGCAGGAAAGATTGAACTGGGCGGACGTTTGCTTTGTCGGAGATGACATCATTGATCTCGGTCCGCTGACGCGTGCCGGCCTGGCGGTCGCGGTGGGCGATGGCGTGGCCGAGGCGAAGGCGGCGGCGCACCATGTCACCAAGGCCGCCGGCGGACGCGGCGCGGTGCGGGAGGCGGTGGAATTGATTTTGCAGGCGCAGGGCAAATGGCAGCCGTTCGTGGACAAGTATTCAGAATAAAAATCCGAGATGAGACCGGGCGGAAAACAATTCGGACTGGTGCTGGCGGCGATGTTTTTATTCATCGCGGCGGGGCCGGACCGCGCGCAGCAGATGCCGCCCGCCCACGCGACATCCTTCAGCACGGACATGTATTACGAGGTGCCCAACGAGGACAAAGTCAAAATGAGGCTGTCCGGGTCAGAATCGCTGCCTTTGCCGGGCGGATATCTGGATGTGAAAAAAATGAAGGTGGAGACGTTCACCACCAATGGCATCGTGCAACTTGTGGCCGAGTCGCCGCAATGTACTTTACGGTATGCCGATGGCGTGGCGGATTCTCCGGGGCATCTGGAGATGCGTTCGGGCGACGGCAAAATTCATGTTTCCGGTGACGGCTTCCAGTTCATGTTGAAACAGGATGCAATGTCGCTGAACCTGTCAAACCATGTGCATACGGTCATTGAAACCGATTTTTTGAAACCATGAGAATCATTTTATTTCTAATTTTGGCGGCGGTCTGCCTGCCGGCGTGGGCGCAGAAGGGCGCGGCGAAAAGCACGAACGCGGCCCCGACGGAGATCAGTTCTGACAGCGCGGTGTTTGATAACAATACGCGGCGGTTGATCTATACAGGCCATGTGCTGGTGGTCGATCCAAAGGTTGTGCTGCACTGCGCCACCCTCACGGTGGATCTGCCGCCGGAAGGCCAAAGCCGGCCGACGAACATCGTCGCCGAGACCGGTGTGAACATTGATTACGTGGACGAGAAGGGGACCACCAACCATCTCACGGCGAACAAAGCGGTCTACACTTATCACGTAATTGGCGGGGTGACGAACGGAACGATCGTCTTCACGGGCACTCCCGGCAATCCGCCCAAGGTGCAAAATCCCCAGTTTAGCGTGGTCAGCGAACCGCTGGTGCGCGACTTGGTGACGGATAAATATCATTTCACGAACGAAATCATCACGATCAACCAAAGCGCCATGAACGGCACGAACGCCACGCAGATGAACTTTTTCAAATGAGCGCCATCGCCGCCGAAAAAGGACTGTTGCTCGCCACGGAAGGTTTGGTGAAGGAATATCGCGGACGCCGCGTAGTGAACGGTGTTTCCATCGCCGTGGGTGCGGGGGAGATCGTGGGCTTGCTCGGGCCGAACGGCGCCGGCAAGACGACGACATTTAACATGGTCGTCGGTGTGGTGAAACCGGATGAGGGCCAGGTGAACTTTCGGGAGCACACCATCACCGGATTGCCGATGCATCAGCGCGCGCGGTTGGGGATCGGTTATCTTACACAGGAGCCATCGGTATTTCGCAAGCTGACAGTGGAGGAAAACATTCTGGCCATCCTGGAGACGTGCAAACTTTCGCGCAGCGAGCAGGCGGTGCGGTTGAAATATCTGCTGGAGGAACTGGACCTGACACCGATTCGCAAGAGCAAGGCGTATCAATTGAGCGGCGGTGAAAAACGCCGGCTGGAGATCACCCGGGCACTGGTCACGAGCCCGAAGCTGCTGCTTTTGGATGAGCCTTTGGCGGGTATCGATCCGATCGCGCAATATGAAGTGGGCAAGATCATCAAACGGTTGAAGGAGCGCGGGCTGGGGATTTTGATCACCGATCATAACGTCCGCGAGATGCTGAAGATCATCGATCGCGGCTACATCATTTACAAAGGCCAGGTGCTGGTGGAAGGCGAGTCAGAATTTCTGGCGAATGACGCGAAAGCGCGCGAAATTTATCTCGGTCCTGAATTCAACATGTAACCCATTATGGAACGCCAAGCCGTCACAGTCGAACAGGTCTACAAGGAACAAGCCGGGCCGTTGCAACTGAAGCTGCTGGCCGGCGAGAACGATCTGAAGCGTGTCATCCGCGAGCCGACAGTGAACCGGCCAGGCCTGGCCCTGAGCGGTTTCACGCGTTACTTCGCCTACAAGCGCATGCAGGTGATGGGGCATGCCGAGGTTTATTACCTGCGCGAACAACGGCAGGAGGAACGCGAAGCGCGTTATGCCTACCTGTTCGCTTACAAGATTCCCTGCGTGGTATTCAGCCGCGGCCTGCGGCCGGACAAAGAGTTTCTCACCGCCGCGCAGCAATCGGGCGTGCCGGTTTTCCAGACGCCGTTGGTGACGATGAAGTTCATCAACCTGGCCACGCTCTCATTGGAGATGATGTTCGCCCCGCGCGCGAGCGAACACGGTTGCATGGTGGACATCTTGGGCGTGGGCGTGATCATCCGTGGCGAAAGCGGCATCGGCAAAAGCGAGGCGGTGCTGGCGCTGATCGAGCGCGGCTACAGCCTCGTGGCGGATGACGTGGTGCGCGCGATGCTGGTGGACGGACGCGAAGTATTGTGCACGAGCGCGGAACTGACGCGCGATCACATGGAGGTACGCGGCATCGGCATCATCAACGTCGCCCAGATGTTCGGGGTGAAGGCCATCCGCAAAGAAAAGAATCTCGACCTCATCGTCACGCTCAAGCAGTGGGAGGATGTGACGGATGTGGACCGGCTGGGGTTGGAACAGGAGCACGTCAAAGTTTTGGGCGTGGACATCCCGCATGTGACATTGCCGGTGCGGCCCGGGCGGGATATCGCGCGGCTCATCGAAGTCGCAGCATTCCAAGTCAAACTGCGCAAGTCTGGCTATAATGCGGCGGAAGAATTAAACAAACGCCTGTTGGCACAGATGGCCGAGAAGGCGGCCGAACGGATTCCGTCAGAGGAATTGTGAAAAATCGGATGGCGAAATGGCGCGCCACCGATTACCCTACAGATGAGCCAGCACATGAGCGCTAAGAAAATAGAGGGCGAGTTTCTGACCAAGGAGCTTACCATCGTCAACAAGGCCGGGATTCACGCCCGGCCGGCCGCCATGTTTGTCAAGACCGCCAACCGCTTTGGCAGCGATATCTTCGTGGAAAAAGACGGTGAAAAGATCAACGGCAAGAGCATCATCGGCCTGATGATGCTGGCCGCCGGTCCGGGCAGCAAGGTGACGCTCCATGTAAAGGGCTCGGATGCCGCCGCCGCCATCACCGAGCTCGAGGCGCTGGTACAGCGCAAATTTGACGAGGAATGAGCGGTTTCCGCGGGAACCGTCCTTCGGTTCTTTTACGGTGATTTCGACTTTGGACTTTCAACTTCCGGCTTTGGACTTTAATTTCCCCGCATGGCATCTGCTGAAATTGATGTGAAATACGTCGCGCACCTGGCGCGGCTGGCGCTCACGCCGGACGAAGAGAAGAAACTTGGCGCGCAGCTCGGCAACATCCTGGGCTATATCGAAAAGTTGCGTGAACTCGACGTGACCAACGTGGAGCCGACCGCTCATGCGGTGCCCTTGGTCAATGTCACACGCGCCGACGAGATCCGTCCGTCGTTGCCGCACGAAGAGGCCTTGCGTAATGCGCCGCGTCAGGCGGGCGGCCTGTTCATCGTCCCCAAAATCGTCGAGTAATCCTGACCATGCTCAATCAACTTACGATTTCCGAACTGACGGCGAAGCTGTCCCAGTGCGAGGTTTCCGCGCGCGAAGCGATGCAAGCCTGTCTCGACCAGATTGCGCGCGTGGACGGAAAAATCCACGCCTTCATCAGCCACGATGCCAGCGATGCGCTCGCGCAGGCGGATGCGGCGGATAAATTAATTGCCGGCGGTGCGCACCTGCCGCTCTTGGGCGTGCCGATCGCCATCAAGGACGTATTGGCGGTAAAAAATCAGCCGCTGAATTGCGCGTCGAAAATCCTCGGTAAATTTACTTCGCCGTACGATGCGACAGCGATCGAGAAATTGAAGGCTGCCGGGGCGATCGTGTTCGGGCGTTTAAACATGGATGAATTTGCGATGGGCAGTTCCACGGAAAATTCCGCGTTTGGGCCGACGCATAATCCGTGGGACATCACCCGGATTCCCGGCGGCTCTTCCGGCGGTTCGGCAGCGGCGGTGGCGGCGGATGAATGTCTGGCATCGCTGGGCACGGATACGGGCGGTTCCATTCGCCAACCGGCGGCATTATGCGGGTGTGTCGGGCTCAAGCCGACATACGGACGGATCTCCCGATACGGACTCGTGGCGTTTGCGAGCTCGCTCGACCAAATTGGGCCGTTCACCAAGGACGTGCGCGACTCAGCGACGCTGCTCGGCGTGATGAGCGGGCAAGATTTGCGCGATTCCACGAGCATTCCGCAACCGGTGCCGGATTATACGAAGGCGCTGACGGGCGACATCAAGGGGTTGAAACTTGGCTTGCCCAAGGAATACATGGTCGGGGGCCTGGATCCGGAAGTGAAGGCCGCGGTGGATGCCGCCGTCAAAAAATATCAAGAACTGGGCGCGGAGATCGTGGAGATTTCGCTGCCGCATACGGATTATGCGGTGGCGGTTTATTACATCGTAGCCACGGCTGAAGCGTCAGCGAATCTGGCGCGCTTCGATGGCATCCGTTACGGTGCGCGGGTGGAGGGCAATGACCCGATCGAATTATACAGCCGGACGCGCGGCGCAGGTTTTGGCGCGGAGGTGAAGCGCCGGATCATCCTGGGCACCTATGTCCTGAGCAGCGGTTATCACGATGCTTATTATTTGCAGGCGCAAAAAGTTCGCACGCTCATCCGCAATGATTTTCTCAAGGCGTTTGAAACGGTGGATGCGATCGTGACCCCGACCTCGCCGACGGCGGCATTCAAGATCGGGGAGAAATCCGACGATCCGTTGCAGATGTATCTTTCCGACATCTTCACGATCTCATGCAATCTGGCGGGCATCTGCGGTATCAGCATCCCATGCGGATTCACCAAGAGCCCCAAGCTGCCCATCGGCTTGCAATTGCTGGGCAAACCGTTCGGGGAAGAGACCATGTTGAAACTGGCGCATGCGTACGAGCAATCGACGGGCTGGCATAAAGAAAAAGCTGCGATTTGACGGCGGCGGATTTACATTAGAAGCATTTAGAAGATGATTCCGACACAAAAGACGAAACGGGCGTTGTTCTGGCTGGGGTTGTCTTTGCCGATGGTGGCGTTGATCGCCATGACATGGCTGGTCCACAAGTCGGGCGGAGAGTTTAATAATTCTTTTAACTGGGTGCTGCGCAATTACAAGGTGCTGGACATGTTCGAGCAGACGCAGGCGCACATCGTGGATGCGGAATCAAACCAGCGCGGCTATCTGCTGACCGGCCGGGAAGAATATGTGGAGCCCTACCGGGCGGCGATGACTGCGGTGGATGATGATCTGGCGCAGTTGAAAAGATTTACCGTCAACGATCCGGCACAGCAGGCCAACCTGGCTGCCTTGGAACTGCTGGTCACCAACGAACTGGTGTTCGACCCGGCCACGGCATTTTCTTCAGGCCAGTTTTCCACGAATGAATCGGTCGTGGCGCTGACGGCGCGCGGCAAGGCCAAGATCGACAGCATGCGCCGTGTGCTGTTCACCGCCCGTGAGGAACAGGAACAGGCTTTGAGCAAGCACCAGCAGGCGGCCGAGACGGACGTGGTTTCCACGCAGGTGATGTCACTGGTGCTGATCGTGGGGGTGGCCGTGGCGCTGGTTTTTGTGGTGGTCATTTTGTTGCGTTTGGAAAAATTGCAGCAGTTCGTTACCGTCTGCGCCTGGACGGGGCAGGTGCGGTACCAAGGACAATGGCTGCGCCTGGATGAATTTTTGAAACACCAGTTCGGCATCTCCGTTTCTCACAGCCTTTCCAAAGAGGCGGCGGACAAGATGATGCGGGAGATCGAAGAGCTTAACCGCCCGGGCGCCCGTCCGGACGGCTCGGCGAGTTCCCCGCGCCCGCCCGCCTGAAAATACCGGGTTGCATTCAAGTAACCAATCGGTTACTTATTAGGGATGCATCGGAAGTCCAAAAAAGCGGCGGTCAAATCCGTGCGCAATCCCGACCGTACGCGCAGCCGCATCCTGGCGGCCGCCGCGACGGAATTTGCCGCAAAAGGACACGCCGGCGCGCGGGTGGACGCCATCGCGCGCCGGGCCGGCACCAACAAGCGGATGCTGTACCATTATTTCACGGACAAGGAAGGGCTTTACCGCGCGGTGTTGCGGACCAAAATCACCGAACGTCGGGGCCAGTTTGAGACTGCGCCGGGCGATCCGACGGAGAATCTTCCATACCGGTTCGACATGATGTGCAGTGACCATGGCTGGATCCGGTTGCTGGGCTGGGAGGCCTTGGAAAACAAGGGCGGGCGGGTGCAAGAAGAGCAATTTCGCAAAAAAGGACTGGCACGAGCTTTGGAACGTTTACGCGGTCATCAGGAAGCGGGCCGGCTGACCACGGATCATGACCGCCGTCACCTGTTGCTGGCAAAGATCGCGCTGACAATGTTTCCGGTCGCCTTTCCGCAAATCACCCGGCTGGTGACCGGCGCCAAAGTCAAAGATCCCAGTTTCCAACGCGAGTACCGGAATTTTTTGAAAAAGTTTGCAACTAATTTTCTGCCGGCGCGTCCACCCTCCCAACCAAATTCCGGCCAGATATGAAATTGCTTTTCTCCATCCCGATTGTTTTGGCGCTGGCGGTGCTGGCGTCCGGCTGTTCACGCAGCAAGGCCGTGAAAGGCGGCGCGGGTGCGCCGGTCACCACGGCCAAGGCCGGCGTAACAAACGTGCCGGTGCTGGTGGATCCCGACCCGGTCGGTCATGTGTTGCCGGTATCTGCCGTGACCATCCGCGCGCAGATCGGCGGCATCATCAAGACTGTGGAATTTCATGAAGGCCAGGAAGTGAAAAAAGGTGATTTGCTTTTCACCATCGATGCCCGGCCGGCGCAAGCGGCGTTGCTGCAATCGAAGGCTGACTTGCAACGCGACTCGGCCCAGTTGGAAAATTTGAAGGTCCAGTTCAACCGGGAGCAGCAGCTTTTTGATTCCAAGATCATTTCGCAGGATGAATACGAGACGAGCAAGGCGACGTATGATGCGCAAGTGGGCACGGTCGCAGGAGACGGCGCGGCGGTGACCAATGCCGAACTGAACCTGGAATATACGCAGATCCATTCACCGGTGGACGGGCGCACCGGCAGCCTGCAATTCCATGAGGGCGACGTGGTGAAATCACCGGATGATGCGCTGCTGACGATCAACCAAATCCATCCCATTTACGTGGCATTTGCGGTGCCGGAAAATTTTATACCCCAAATCCAAAAGCAGATGCGCCGCCATACGCTCAAAGTAAAAGCGAGTTATGAAGACATGGAGGGCAAGGCGCCCGCCGGTGATTTGACGTTTGTAGACAACACGGTGGACACAACGACCGGTACCATCCTGCTGAAGGGGACGTTTCCCAACGCGGATGACAAGTTGTGGCCGGGCCAGTTTGTGAAAGTTACGATCCAACTGGATGAATTGACGAATGCAGTCGTGGTGCCAACGCAGGCGGTGCAGACCGGCCAGAACGGCGATCTGATCTACGTCGTCAAGGAGGACATGAAGGTGGATGCGCGCGCCGTGAAGACGGGCATCACCTATGGCAACTTCATGGTGATCTCATCCGGCATCAAGGCGGGCGAAACGGTGGTGACGGACGGACAACTGCGGCTGGCTCCCGGGGTAACGGTCACTGACAAAGCGCGGACCGCCACCAATGCGCCAGCACCAGCGCCATGAGCGTCCCGGAACTTTTCATCCGCCGTCCGGTGATGACCACGCTGGTCATGGCGGGCATTTTGTTGTTCGGCGTCGTGGGCTTCCACCAATTGCCGGTGAGCGACCTGCCGAGCGTGGATTACCCGACCATCTCCGTTTCCGCAAGTCTGCCGGGCGCCAGCCCCGAAACCATGGCGTCAGCGGTCGCCACGCCGCTGGAAAAACAACTCTCCACCATCGCGGGCGTGGACTCGATGTCGTCGGTCAGTTCATTGGGCACCGCGTCGATCACGATCCAATTTTCTCTCGACCGCAGCATTGATGCGGCGGCGCAGGATGTGCAGTCGGCGATCTCCAAGGCTTCGCGGCAACTGCCGGTGAACATGCCGTCGCCGCCGACGTACCAGAAAGTCAATCCGGCGGATTCACCGATCATCTTTCTGGCGATGTCCTCGCCGACGTTGGCGATGTCGGACGTGGATAATTACGCGGAGAATCTTTTGGCGCAGCAAATCTCGCAAGTCAACGGCGTTGCGCAAGTCGGTGTGTTTGGCGCGCAGCCGTATGCCGTGCGCATCCAGGTCGATCCGAACAAGCTCGCCGCTTACGGGCTGGGCATCGACCAGGTGGAGCAGGCGGTGGAAGCGGGTAATGTGAACCAGCCGCTCGGCACGCTGTACGGAAAGCACCAGGCTTTTACCGTGCAGGCGAACGGGCAGCTTACGGACGCGGCGGCGTTCCGGCCGATGATCGTGGCATATCGAAATGGCAACCCGATCCGGCTGGCCCAACTGGGCAACGTGCTGGACAGCGTGCAAAATGACAAGGCCCTGGCGTGGGTCGACAGCACGCGGGCGGTGGTGCTGGCGGTGCAACGCCAGCCGGGTGCGAACACGGTGGAAGTGGTGGACCATATCAAGAAATTGCTGCCGCAGTTCCGGACGCAAATTCCGGCGGCGGTGAAACTGGACGTGGTCATCGACCGCTCGTTGACGATCCGCAAATCGGTCTCGGATGTGGAGCAGACTTTGTTCATCGCGGTCGTGCTGGTGATCCTGGTGATCTTCCTTTTTCTGCGCAACCTTTCCGCCACGATCATTCCCAGCCTGGCGCTGCCCATGTCGCTTATCGGCACGTTTGCGGTCATGGCACTGCTCAACTACAGTCTGGATAACCTTTCGCTGATGGCATTGACGTTGTGTGTCGGTTTCGTGGTGGATGATGCCATCGTCATGTTGGAAAACATCGTGCGGCACATGGAAAACGGCGAACCGGCGATGGAGGCCGCGCTGAAGGGGTCGAAGGAAATCGGTTTCACGATCATTTCCATGACGTTGTCACTCTCGGCGGTGTTCATTCCCATTTTATTTATGAGCGGGTTGCTGGGACGTCTGCTGCATGAATTCGCCATGACAATCGTGGTCGCCGTGCTGGCGTCCGGTTTCATTTCATTGACGTTGACGCCGATGATGTGCAGCCGGTTTGTTCATTCGGAACGCGAGAAAAAACACGGAAAACTGTATAACTTTTTTGAGCGGTTCTTCGACAAGATGCGCGACGGCTATGACCGGACCTTGCAGACGGTCATGCGTCACCGGGGCATCACCATGCTGGTTTCGCTGATGGTTTTTATCGCAACAGTATTCCTGTTCGTGGTGATTCCCAAAGGCTTCTTTCCGGATGAGGATACGGGGCGGATCCAAGTCACGACGGAGGCGGCCCAGGATATTTCGTTCGACGCGATGCGTGATCATCAACTGGCGGCGATGAAAATCGTGGACGCTGATTCGAACATCGACGGTTACATCTCGACGGTGGGCTCCGGCACCGGTTCCTCCAGCTTGAACAACGGCCGCATGTTTTTCCGCTTGAAGGACAAACGGAAATTGAACGCGAGCCAGATCATCCAAGAGATGCGCGTGAAATTTGCGAAGCTGCCGGGGTTGAATGTCTATATGCAAAACCCGCCGCTCATCCGCGTGGGCGGCATGTCCAGCAAGGCGCTGTATCAATATAGTTTGCAGGACACCGACGTGAAGGAACTGTTTAGCAATGCGCCGTTGCTGATGGAAAAGATGAAACAGGAGCCCGGTTTCCAGGACGTGACAACGGATCTGCAGATCGCCGCGCCGCAGGTCAATGTGCAGATCGACCGCGACAAGGCGGCAGCGCTCGGGGTCACGCCGGAGCAGATTGAAAATGGTCTTTATGACGCTTATGGCGAGCGGCAGGCTTCGACAATCTATGCCGATGTCGCGGAATATTGGGTGGTCTTTGAGGTCATGCCGCAGTATCAACGCGATCCGACGGCACTCTCACAATTGTACATCACCAGTTCGGGGGCGGGCACCAACGGCGCATCTAAATTGGTTCCGTTGAGCGCCGTTGCCAAGCTGACGCGCGATGTCGGACCTACAAGCATCTCGCACGTGGGCCAATTGCCGTCCGTGACCATCTCTTTCAATCTGGCGCCTAATGTCTCGCTCGGCACGGCTGTGGAAAAATTGCAGAAGATCGAAACGGACATGCACCTGCCGGCCACCATCACCGGCAGTTTTCAAGGTGCGGCGGCAGTTTTCCAATCGTCGCAAGCTGGGTTGATGGCATTGCTGGTCGTGGCGATCTTGGTCATCTACATCATCCTCGGGATTCTCTATGAGAGTTTCATCCATCCGATCACGATTTTGTCCGGCCTGCCGTCGGCGGGTTTTGGCGCGTTGCTAACGTTGATGGTTTTCGGAATTGATCTTAACATATACGGTTTTGTCGGCCTCGTGATGCTCGTCGGTATCGTGAAGAAGAACGCCATCATGATGATCGACTTTGCGATCGACGCGCAACGCAACCATGGCAAAAGTCCGGCGGATGCGATCCATGAAGGCTGCCTGATGCGCTTCCGGCCAATCATGATGACGACGATGTGCGCGTTGATGGCCACGCTGCCGATCGCGCTGGGATTGGGCGCGGGTGGTGAATCGCGACGCGCGCTGGGTTTGACGGTGGTGGGCGGGTTGCTGGTGTCACAATGTCTGACGTTGTATATCACGCCGGTGGTTTATCTCTATCTGGAAGGCTTCCAACAACGGTTCACCCGCAAGCCCAAGGCAGCGGTGTCGTCGGTGCCGCCCGCGGTTGGCCCGGCCAAAGACTAAAATATCCGTGTGCATTGGCCGGTTCCGTGGTTAAACTTTTCGGCGATGGAATACGAAGCAGTCATCGGTCTGGAGACACACGTCCAGCTTAAAACCAAATCGAAGATGTGGTGCGGTTGCGCGAACCAATACGGTTCCGAGCCAAATACCAATGTCTGTCCGGTATGCTTGGGCATGCCTGGCGTGCTGCCGGTGCCGAACGAGGAAGCCCTGCGCAAAACCGTGTTGACGGGTTATCTGCTCAATTGCGAGATTCCACGCCATGCGAAGTTCGACCGCAAAAATTATTTCTATCCGGACGCGTCCAAGAATTACCAGCTTACGCAATACGACAAGCCGAGCACGGCGAACGGCTTCGTTGATTTTGAACTGAACGGCGGCATGGCCCGCGTGCGCATCACGCGCGCACATTTGGAAGAGGACGTCGGCAAGCTCACGCACTTTGACCGCACGAGCGGCGTAGATTTTAACCGGGCGGGCGTGCCGTTGCTGGAAATCGTTTCCGAGCCCGATATCACCAGCGCGGAAATGGCGCAGGCTTATTTGAATGCGTTGACGGAGATTTTACATCAGGGAGGCATTTCTGATTGCGACATGGAGAAGGGGATGGTGCGCTGTGACGTGAATATCTCGGTGCGGCCGGTCGGTTCCAAAGGTCTGGGCGCGAAGATCGAAATCAAGAACATGAATAGCTTTTCCGGCGTGCGCCGCGCGGCGGAATACGAGATCAGCCGCCAGATCGAGGCGGTGAAAC
>DASZCA010000093.1:0-9889 GCA_035943555.1 Verrucomicrobiia bacterium | reverse complement strand
CGGTATCGTCTCGTGCCTCCAGTATTGCCGGTGATTCCGGACCAGTTGATCCCCGGTGGTATGACTCTCATCGTGACGAACACGGCAACAGATACCAATGCGGGGGCGGCCTTGATCTATACCTTGGTCAATCCGCCAGCGGGCGCAACTATTGATGCAAACGGCATCATCACCTATGTGACCACGACTAACATTGCGCCGACCAATGTGGTCATCACCACAATCGTCACGGATACCAGCGCGCAACTGAGTGCGACAAACAGCTTCAATGTATTTGTGCTGCCCTCGCTAGTTAGTGGCCAGCCGCAAACCAATGTGGTCGCTCCGGGAGGCATCAACTGGTTCCAAGTGAACGTGCCGCCGAACGCCTTGGCGGCGACCAATACGCTCCTGTTCGCATCTTTGCCGGTGAATCTTTGGTTCAGCACCAACCTGCCGCCAACGATCACGAACAGTTACGACTTTGAACTGCTGACCAACTCGCTGGCCGGCAGCCATGTGCTTGATTTCACCACCGTGCCGGTGCTGGTCCCGGGTTCGACATATTACCTGGGTGTGCAGAATCCCAATGCGACGCCGGTCACCAATGCGATCGAGGTGACGTTCCTGCTCGCCAATAACACGAACTTCTCGATCTTCAGCATTGTGCAGACGAACATGAGCGGCACGAACGGCTTCCTGCTGACGTGGTTTGCGCCCTCGAACACGCAGTTCCACCTGCAATGGACACCGGAACTGGTGCCGATGAACTGGACGAATTTCAAGGGAGTCATCAGCTTCACGTCCTACATGGCCGCGACGAACAGCAAGTTCCAGTATTTTGACGATGGATCGCAGACCGGCGGCTTTGGGCCGGACCGTTTCTATCGCCTGGAGTTGTTGAATTCGCCGACGAATACCGAGCCGGAATTCTTGCTGACGACGACCAATTACACGGCATATGTGCAAACCTTGTTCACGGTCACAAATAATGCGCATGACTGGGATATTCCGGGCCAGACATTATTCTACTCAGTCACCAACAGCCTGCCGGGAACCAATTATGCGGTCATCACGCCGAATACCGGCGTCATCACATGGACGCCGTCCGGAGTGCAATCCGGTCTGACGAATTTCATCACCACGATAGTCTCAGATAGCGGTTTGCCAACGAAGACTGCGACCAATGTGTTGGTTGTGGTGGTTTCAGCCAGTGCGCTGCCGTCGATCTCCAGCGCCACCATAACTGCGAGCGGCGTGAACCTGCAGTGGTTGGGGACGACCAGCCAACAGTTTAACGTGCGTTGGACGACCAATCTGGCTCCGCCAATCAATTGGTTGATTTTCCCGAACGGTCCTATCACATCAACGACCGGGACTTTCAATTACACGGACACTAATTCGCAGGTGCTGATGAAGTTCTACCAGCTCATCCTGCTGCCTTAATCGATGGCGGGTGCGACCTGGGAAAAATGGAACGCAACGCCGCCTAAAGGCGGAACTCCAAACCAGCCATAGGCTTTGTTTGGCTGCTGAAAATTTAGTTTCAAAAACTCCGGCTTTGCTTTTTTTCCGCCTTGGCGTAGTGTGAATTTTCGTTTCGACGACAAATTTACAAACATGAGCAAGGAATTCATCCGCATCGGCGGTGCGCGCGAGCACAATCTCAAGAATCTCACATTGCAGATCCCGCGCGACAAGCTGGTGGTGGTCACCGGCCTGAGCGGCAGCGGCAAATCGTCGCTCGCCTTTGACACAATATATGCCGAAGGACAGCGGAAGTATGTCGAAAGCCTCTCGGCTTACGCACGGCAATTTCTCGACCAGATGCAGAAGCCGGATGTGGATTATATCGAAGGTCTGTCGCCGGCGATCGCCATCGAGCAGCGCAGTTCCGGCAGCAGTCCGCGCTCGATCATCGCCACAACAACGGAGATTTACGATCACCTGCGCCTGTTATACGCGCATTTGGGCCAGGCGCATTGTCCGGAGACCGGCGTGCCCATCTCCACGCAAAGCACGAGCGACATCGTGGATAAAATCCTGGCGTTGCCGCCGAAAACCAAGGTCATGCTACTGGCCCCGGTGATCCGGCGGCAGAAGGGCGAGTTTCGTGATGTGTTTGAGCGGCTGGCCCGGGAAGGGTTTGTCCGCGTGCGGGTGGATGGCGAGATGCTGGAGCTTGGCGAGCAGGTGGCGCGTATCAAGCTCGATAAAAAGAAATTTCACAACATCGAGGCCATCGTGGACCGCTTGGTGATTGATGATAAAATCCGCGTCCGGCTGGGTGACTCCACGGAAACGGCATTGCGACTGGGTGATGGCGTGATGTTCACGCTGCATCAGTTGCCGGAGGAAGCCAAGGGCCAGAGCCCGAAGGCCAAAGTTGGGGAAGTTGCCGGGAACGCGCAGACGTCCGAATGGATTGAGACGCTACATTCCAACAAGATGTGTTCACCGGCGACGGGAAAGAGTTATGATCCGCCGACACCGAAGCATTTTTCCTTCAACGCGCCGGCGGGTGCGTGTCCGGTGTGTCATGGTCTGGGTCAGAAGATGATCTTTGACGAGGCGCTGGTGGTGCCGGACATGGAATTGCCGCTCGAAAGCGCCATCCAGCCGTGGCGGCGGGCCGGCAAGCGGATGAACATCTATTACAAAGCCATGCTACGATCAGTGGCCGGCCAGTTTGATATTCCGCTGGAAACACCCTACAAAAATTTGCCGGAGGATTTTCGCAAATTGCTGATGTACGGCTCGGGCGAAGACAATGTAGAGTTCAAATTTTGGCGCGGGGGCAAGGTCAGCACGATTGACCGTCCGTTTGAAGGCGTACTCGTGAACCTAGAGCGTCTAACGATCGACAGCGAGAGCGAATTTATGCGCAACCGGCTCAAAGCCTATATGAGTCCGCAGTTTTGCGATGTGTGCGGCGGCAAACGGTTGAAGCCGGAAATCCTGGCGGTGACGCTGGGCGGTGATGAATTCTCCACCCAATTCAAAGCGAAGCGGTCCAAGATCAAGATCCCCGGGCTTTCAATCATGGATGTGTGTGCGCAATCAGTGGAAAAGGCGGATGACTTTTTTGCGGCGCTCAAGCTTTCGGAGTTTCAGCAGAAAATCGCGGGCGAGGTGATCAAGGAAATCCGTGCGCGGCTCGGTTTCTTGAAAAACGTCGGTCTCGGTTATCTCACGTTAGATCGCGAGAGCGGGACGCTGTCGGGTGGCGAGGCGCAACGCATCCGGCTGGCGACCCAGATCGGTGCGGCGCTGGTCGGGGTATTGTATGTGCTGGACGAGCCGAGCATTGGGTTGCATCAGCGAGACAATGACCGGCTGCTCGCCACGTTGAAAGGCCTGCGTGATTTGGGCAATACGGTGCTGGTTGTGGAGCATGACGCGGACACCATCCGCGCGGCGGATTACATCTTGGATCTGGGGCCAGGTGCGGGTGTTCATGGCGGTGAACTCGTCGCAGCGGGGACGTTGGCGGAAATTTTGGCGGCCAAAAAGTCGCTGACGGGGCAATATCTCACCGGTGAATTGAACATCGCGGTGCCAAAAAAACGTCTCAAGCCGACGGAAGAAAAGGGCTGGCTGGAAGTCCTCGGGGCAAAAGAGAACAATCTGCAGAACATTGATGTGCGGATTCCACTCGGCACGTTCACCTGTGTCACGGGGGTGAGCGGTTCCGGCAAATCCACGTTCGTGGACGATATTTTACGACGGGCACTATTCCGCAAGTTTTACGGTTCCAAAGAACGGCCGGGCGAACACAAGTCGATGAAGGGTTTTGAAGGCTTGGACAAGGTGATCGTCATCGACCAGTCGCCCATCGGGCGGACGCCGCGCAGCAATCCGGCGACTTACACGGGCATGTTCAACCAGATCCGCGACCTGTTCGCCAAGATTCCGGCGGCGAAGGTGCGCGGTTATGAGGCGGGACGTTTCAGCTTCAATGTGAAGGGCGGCCGCTGTGAGAAGTGCGAAGGCGACGGCATCCTGAAGATCGAGATGAACTTTTTGCCGCCGGTGTATGTGACCTGCGAAACCTGCAACGGCAAACGGTACAATCGTGAGACCTTGGAGATCGCCTACAAGGGCAAGAACATCGCCGATGTCCTCGACATGACAGTGGATGAAGGGGTGGATTTTTTCCGGGCCGTGCCGAAGATATTTGCCCCGTTGGAAACCCTGGCGCAGGTCGGGCTGGGCTATATCCGGCTAGGCCAGCAGGCGACGACTCTCAGCGGTGGCGAGGCGCAACGCGTCAAGCTGGCGACGGAACTGGCGCGCAAGGCGACCGGCCAGACACTCTACATCTTGGACGAGCCGACGACGGGGCTCCATTTCCATGATGTGGCAAAGTTGTTGGAGGTATTGTTCCGGTTGCGCGATGCGGGCAATACGCTGGTGATCATCGAACATAATTTGGACGTGATCAAAACGGCGGACTGGATCATTGATCTTGGACCGGAAGGCGGTTCGCGCGGCGGAAAGATCGTGGCGGAAGGGCCGCCGGAGAAGATCGTCAACGTGCCAGAGAGCCAGACGGGGCATTATCTTAAATCAGTTTTGAACTGAACTCAAAGTTTGACGCGAATTTCCAAAATTGGCGCGAATATTTCAGGTATATAATTTTGAAAGAGTGAAACTGGCGACTGGAAAGTCGCCAGAACCGGCAGGCTGGAAAGCCTGCCCTACATATTAACCGGTTACCGACCGTTATTTTTTTTCCAAGTTTATGATGTGCTCATCGGCGACTTGGATGGCGCGGTTGTCATCGAGATAGACGAGCTTGGTGGTGATGGCGTTGGGGGAGACGTGGACGAGGACGCAGCCGATGGTTTTTACTTCGGTCGGGTTTGAGTGCGTATGGCTAGAATAGGTGAAGGCCAGTTTTTCAGCATTCGTGGTCAGCGTGCCGGCTTCAAGGCCACGTTCGCCGTCCGACGACGGAGCAACCATGTAGACTGTTCCTTGGACGTTGGTAACCACCTGATCATCGCGTAGCGGATAGGTGCGTTCGTAGATGTGATCGTGGCCGGCGAGCGCCAAGGTCACGCCGTATTTGTCGCAAAACTCTTTCCAATGGGCGTACCAATTCGCCTTGCCAGTTTGGCCGTCGAACCAGTGGTAGTGCTCGGCGATAAAAATCTTTTGGTACTTTCCCTTCTGCTTTTCGATGACGCCGGCGGCCCAAGTTTTGGCGGTAGCCTCGGCCTCCGGGCCGGTGCGCATGAGTTCATTGTCGAAGGTAAGGAACAGCACATCGCCGTAGATAAACCAGTAGCAAACGCCTTCCTGTCCGGCGTAGCCGTTGGTGGGATTGTGGTGGGCGATGCGGAAGTAGTCGCTGGAGCCGCCATTGCTGCGCCGCATCCAGTCGTGATTGCCGATGACATCAGCGAACATGTAATTCCTGGCGAAAGGCTGATCGAACAGATATTTCCAGAATGAATAACTGCCGCCCCAAGCGACGACGTCGCCGGTGGCAAAAACGAAATCTACGGTCGGATCGATTTTGGCTGCGGCGTCCAGGATGGCGTTGGCGTTCTTGAGGCGGTTTGGCAAAGGTGTGTAAGCGTGGATGTCGCTGATCCAGAGGAAGCTGAACTCTTTGGCACCAGCGGTTTTGAAATAATGGACGGGGCTTTCGGTGGGGGCGGTGGCGGATTCCACTTTGTACATGTATTGGGTATCCGGTTTCAGGCGGTTGAGACTGACGCTGAAGTCCAAAAATTGCGCGTCCTCTTTCCAATCGGCGCCGGCGGGGGTTTTGGAATTGATGCCGTCGAAGAGTTCGCACTTTTCAAAACTGCCGGGAACGGTGATGGCATGGGCCCAACTGAGGTCCGATCTGGTGGTGTAGACAAGCGCGACATTGGTGTTGTCGAGGTCGGCGTGCCAACCGATGTTCATCTGGGTAGAGCAATCTTCACCGGGATTGGTGATGATAGAATAGATGTCGGCGTGGGCATGGCTGTAAAAGCAAGCGACGAATAGGGCCGCGAGGGCAACGATAATTTGGTTTCTTAACATCGGGAGCCGAGGATATACGGAGGTAAAGGCAAAATGAAATTGCGAATTGCAAATGACGAATCCAATTTATTCAAAATTGGAATTCTGGCACCCCTTCAGGGTGCAATCAGTTACTGGATGTTTACCGGGGATGTCGCTACGCTCAATCCCCGGCTAATATCTGGCACCGCTCCGCGGTGGCACGGGACCGGCGTTTTACAATGGTAGCGGCATCGGAAGGATTTGGACGGTTGCGTTCTTCCTCATCCTTACCTTCTTCCGCTTGGAGAGGGGATTGCCGGTGAACTGTTTCTTAAAATTCGTAAGCGACAGGGCAGAATGCCGCCGCAGTTTTGCGATGCAATCCGTGAAAGATTAAACAGCGATGAAGATTTATTCTCAAATGATCGGTCTGGCAATTTTGCTGGCGGCTGTTCGCTTGTCGGCTGCGCCGAGCAAGGATCTGGCGATTGGGCATTTTGGTGGCACTAACTACGGGGATTGGGTGGCGACGGGGACCGCTTTCCGTTTGGGACCGGCGGCGGGGACATTGCTACCCAAGCTGGAGATTGAGAATGCCTTGGATCAGGCGGTGGTGAGCAGCGAGATTGAAAATGACGGGCCGACCGGGACATTAATTTCGCCGGAGTTCAAGATTGTCCGGAAGTATATTTCGTTCCGGATCGGGGGCGGGGATTATGAGCGGGATACATGTCTGAACCTTTTGATTGATGGCAAGATTGTGCGGAGTGCGACGGGTTGGAGGAGTGACCGTTTGGTGCCGACGAGTTGGAACGTCAGCGGATTTGCCGGGCGGCGCGCCCGGATACAGGTTGTTGATCAGGCGGAAGGGGACTGGGGCCATATCAACGTGGATCATATCGTCCAAACGGACCGGCCGGACCGGCTGCCGGTCGAGGTGGGGCCGTTGTATCATGAAACGTTGAGGCCGCAATTTCATTTCACCGCCCGTCAATGGACGATGGGCCGGCTCAATCCGCGTGAGCGGCAAGAAGGCTGGGTGAATGATCTTAACGGGCTGATTTATTATGACGGTGAGTATCATCTCTTCGCCCAACGATGGGCCAAATGTTGGATTCACGCAGTCAGCCGTGACTTGATCCACTGGACGGAACTGGAACCGGCTTTTTGGGAAGAAAGTTCGGGCAGCGGGGTGCAGTCGGGAACGTGTGTCGTGGATTATGACAACACCTCGGGCTTGGCCACCGACAAGGCGGCGCCGGCGATGATCGCTTTCTGGCCGCGTTGGGACAACCGCGTGCAATGTCTTTCCTACAGTTTGGATCATGGACGGACGTGGAAGGCGTATGAGAAAAATCCCATCCTCGTTCATCCGGAGCGCGATCCCAAAGTCTTTTGGTATGCACCGGGCAAGCATTGGGTGATGATGCTTTATGGGGAAGGGCAATATCATATTTTGACGTCTTCGAACTTGTTGAATTGGACCGATACACATCATCCGATCAAGGACAGTTTTGAATGTCCGGACTTTTTTGAACTGCCGTTGGATGGCGATCGCAGCCGGATGAAGTGGGTGCTCATCCAAGGCAACGGCAGATATTCACTCGGAACTTTTGACGGTTATGAGTTCAAAGAGGAGACGGGGCGGCTGGACTGTGATATCGGGCCCAATTTTTACGCGACGCAGACGTGGGCGAATACCGAGACCGGTGACGGGCGGAGGATCCAAGCGGCGTGGATGCGCGGGGCGAATTTTCCGAACATGCCGTTCAACCAGCAAATTTCCTTTCCCTGTGAACTAAGCTTGCGCAGCACGACGAACGGGCCACGCATTTTTAGATCGCCGATCCGAGAGATTGCTTCGCTTCACAACGGGGAGGACACTTGGACCAATCGAACGGTAAGGGCGGGGGAGACATTGCCGTTAGAACCTTCCGGGGAGCTTTTTCATATCAAGGCTACGCTCAGCATTCCAGACGGAGCGAAGGTGATCTTTAATTTTCGGGGCGAGGAAGTGGTGCTGACTTCTAAAACGATTTCTTCAGGCACCAATCCGGCTTCAGTGGCAGACCGGATGAGGACGGTAGAGTTTTTGCTGGATCGCACGTCGATTGAATCGTTTGTGAATGAGGGGGAGATTTCGGCGACGAGGTTTGTTTTGCCGCGGGAGAACGGGTTGTCGGTCAGGGTGGAGGGCGGGGCGGTGATGTTTCAGACGTTGACGGTTTATCCGTTGGAGTCGTGTTGGCAGGGGATGAAATGACGAATTTCGAATGACGAATGGAAGATTTGAATGAGGCGGGAGCTTGTGTCAATCGTGAGGACTTCCACAGGTCTAGGCCGGGGGCATCGTTTGCTTAGAGTTGGTAAAGCAAAATTCTTCAAAAGGCCAATGTTTTTGAAAATTCACGTCGATTTTTGCCTGAATTGAAAGTTGTAACGCGTTTTTAATCAGTTATTAACAAAAGCGTTTTTGATTTTTTGCGTTGAAGGGCGTTCCCACTCCTGAAAAATGAAAATAAATGGCATAAATCTGCCAGTTACATTCTCCACACGAATTCGGATTTTAGGGAGGTGTGATTTAATGGGGGGTATGAAGCTGAAAAGCGAAAAGCGGAAGGCGGGAAAGCGGAAACCTGAAAAGGAAACCGTAGAGATATTTGATGCGCGCAGTTGCAAGTCACACGCTGCGGTTGGTCGCTTCTCCCAAGCTTCCTCCTTCGCCGAGGCTATGGAGGACGGGATGGTGGGCACACAGCCGCGGCCCATTGGCAGCGGGCTTTCGGTCGTTTTCGCCGAATTTCGGTTGTTTCGGTCTCTTTTTAAAAAATTTATGAGATGCGAATTACACAAATTACCACGAACAAGGCCGGAGCAAAATCTGGATTTCAAAATCTGCTAAAAGGCCAATGAAAACGAAAAAATTAAACCAAATTAAACTAAATTAAGGTGGCTTGGTTTCCGGGTAAATCCGGGTAAATCCGGCCTGAAAAAATTATGCCAATGCAAAATCCATTTCGCACACAGGGGGCGCGGAGTGACGCGCAAGAGGAAGTTGGAGCCGACTTACGTCGGCTGCTTCAGGAACAGGTTGCTGGGGCAGAATATTGGCGCCCATGCAATATTCCACTAGCTGGTTGCAGATCACGCGCTGCGGCTGGTCCCTTGCTCCCAGACATCCACCTTCGCCAAGGCTATGGTGGACGGGCAGCCGCCGCCCATTGGTTGGGCCTTGTTGGGCTTTGTTGGACCTTAAAGTTTTATGAAAGGTCAAATGGACACGCCGATCATGATATTCGATGTTCTAGGACGATCTTGGATGATCTCCAATGAATTTTTAAAAAATAAAAAATTTATGGAACGAATAATACATCGCCGATGGCTGGGGATGGGGCGGGGGGACCGAGGGAGGACACGCGGGCGGGCTGTCCGCGCTTCGTTTCCGGCAGTGACTAATGACAGGCCAACGCGATCATTTATGATTTGTGATTTAGGAGCGCTGGCCGAGCCGCCTGAAGGCGGAACTACAAACCTTGGGGATTTGCGGATGAAGATTCTTCCGGATTTCACGCTTTTTTCGCTGTGCATCGTCGTTTAGATTCTGGGCATGGTTTTTTACCGGCGATGGCTGTTGATTTTCTGCGCGCTTATTTTGGGCGGCGGAGCGGTCATGGCGTCGTCATCGCGCGAGGAGCGGGCGTATGCGGCGGCGGTGACGTCGTTCCAGACGGAGATGTGGAGCCGGGCGGAGCAGTCGTTCGGACAATTCGCCCAGCGTTATCCGGATTCCACGAATACGCCGATGGCGGTTTTGTTGCAGGCGCAGGCGCAGTTCAATGAGGGCAAGCTGACGGAAGCGATCAATTTGCTGACGTTGCGCAAGCCGTTGGCGGGAAATATTGCGGAT
>DASZCA010000092.1:0-9905 GCA_035943555.1 Verrucomicrobiia bacterium | reverse complement strand
GTTTTTGCGGCGGCGAAATCGATTCCATCTTGCCATCGACCGGCGCCACGAAATGCAGATAGGAATCTCCCTGAAACCACGCCTTCACTTTGGCCAGGCCGGTGGGGATGACGAGGTCGTCCTGAATCTTCTGCAGCCGTTGCACATCGGTGCGCAGGCGGGCATTTTGGCTGTCGTCCAAGTTGATGCTGTTCGCGGTGATGTAATCCACCTCGCCCACCTGCCGGCTGAAGTCTGGCGTGCTGTTCACGCCGAACAAGGTCGGCTGCATCGAGCCCGTGGGAATCTTAAACGGTTGCAGGAAAAAGGTCCGGATGGCCATCGCCACCGCCAGCGCGACCAGCAGCACTTCGACATTCTCGCGCCAGGTGGCGTTCGGGTACGGCTTGAGATTTTTCTCGGCGGCGAATTGCAATTCCTCCGCCTTGATGTTCGTGCGACCTTTGTGGCCTTCTTTGATCGCCGCCGACAATTCATCAAGCTTCACCTGCACTTCCGCGATGGCGGCGGATGACAGGATATCGCGCTGCGACGCCAGCAGGCGGCGGTAATGCTTGTGCACCGCGCACGCGTTCCGGGTGTCCTGCGAAAAGAGCCAACGTAAAATCATGATTACTCCACGGTTCAGACTGTTTGGTGGCCGTTTCCGTTCATTTGAATTTGATCTTGTCCGGCAGGAACAGCAGCCCCACCCCGCCGATGATGAGCATCAGCCCCACCGGTCCGAGTTTGATCCAGGGAAGCGCACCGCCCGGCTTGCCTTGATGGACCAACGCCGCCACCGTCAGGAACAAACCCAGCGGCAACATGATCGCGCCGAAGGCCAGGTACCATTTATTTTTGGTGAAGTTCATGGGCTGCAACCTTACGCCTTCAGCACCTCGATGAACGCCTCTTGCGGGATGTTCACGTTGCCGATCGATTTCATACGCTTCTTGCCTTCCTTCTGCTTCTCCAAGAGCTTGCGTTTACGCGAGACGTCGCCGCCGTAGCACTTCGCCGTCACGTCCTTGCGGAAGGCGCTGATGACTTCCGAGGCCACGATCTTGCCGCCGATCGCCGCCTGGATCTTCACCTGGAATTGCTGGCGCGGAATCACTTCCTTCAGTTTCTCCGCCAGTGAGCGTCCCCTGCCCTCCGCCTTCGTGCGATGCACGATGCACGAGAAGGCGTCCATGGGCTCGGTGTTCACCAGCATGTCCAGCTTCACCATGTCGCTCTCCATGTATTCATCCGGCTCATAATCCATCGAGCCGAAACCGCGGGTGATGCTCTTGATGCGGTCGTGGAAATCGATCAAAATTTCGTTCAGCGGGATCAGCGAGGTCAGCATCACGCGGCGGGAATCCAGCGTCTCCGTGTGATCCACGCTGCCGCGCTTCTCCGAGATCAACGCCATCATGTCGCCGATGTTTTCGTTCGGGCAGATCACGAACGCCTTCACCATCGGCTCCTCGATCTTGGCGATGTACGTCACATCCGGCATGAAGGCCGGGTTATCCACTTCCTTCTGCGTGCCGTCCGAGAGCGTGACCTTGTACACCACGCTCGGGTAGGTCGCGATGATGTCCATGTCATACTCGCGGCGCAGACGTTCCTGCACGATCTCCAGGTGCAACAGCCCGAGGAAACCGCAACGGAACCCGAAGCCCAGCGCCACCGACGTCTCCGAGGAATACGCGAAGGCGGAATCGTTCAGCTTCAGCTTGCCCATCGACTGCTTCAACTGTTCGTAATCCGCCGTGTTGATCGGGTAGATCCCGCTGAACACCATCGGATGAATCTCCTTGAAGCCCGGCAGTTCGCCGGACGGGTTGCGCGCTTCCGTGATCGTATCGCCCATCTTCACATCCGCCGCGCTCTTGATGTTCGCGGTCATGTAGCCCGTCTCGCCGGTCTCCAGCTTCTCGCGCTGATAGGGCTTCGGATTGAAACTGCCGACTTCCTTCACTTCAAAATTTTGGCCGGAATGCAGCAGCTTCACCATCATGCCCGGTCTTAATTCGCCGTTGAAGACGCGCACATGCGTCACCACGCCCTTGTAGGTGTCGTAGTACGAATCGAAGGCCAGCGCCTGCAAACTTTTTTCACCGGTTGGCTTCGGCGGCGGGACGCGCTCGACGATCGCTTCCAGAATGTCCTCGATGCCGATGCCCTGTTTGGCGCTGCACGGGATCGCCCATTCGCTCGGCACGGCCAGCACGTCTTCGAGCTGCTGCTTGGCTTGTTCCACGTTCGCGTGCGGGAGATCGATCTTGTTGATCACCGGGACGATCGTGAGATTCAGCTTCGCCGCGAGATGATAGTTCGCCACCGTCTGCGCTTCGACGCCCTGGGCGGCATCGATCACCAGGAGCGCGCCTTCGCACGCGCTCAAGCTGCGGGAAACTTCGTAGGCGAAATCCACGTGGCCCGGGGTATCGATCAGGTTCAGCTCGTACGTCTCGCCGTTGCGGGCCTTGTAGAGCATGGTCACCGGATGCGCCTTGATGGTGATGCCGCGTTCCTTTTCGAGATCCATCGCGTCGAGCAACTGCTCGGACATGTCGCGCGTGGCGATGGTGCCGGTCATGTGCAGGAGGCGGTCGGAAAGCGTCGTCTTGCCGTGGTCGATGTGGGCAATGATGCTGAAATTTCTAATATGTGCTGCGTCCATGTGTGATCTTATTCCTGCTTACGAATGCCAGTGGCTTGCCTCGCTCATCAGGAGCACACCAGCATAGCAGCGACGAAGGTTGGGGGCAAAGCTAAAGTCTAACCCCAGGTCAATGGTCAACAGTAATGGACAGGAGCTCAAGGTTTGGGCCGTCGTTTTACTTTGGTTTCAACCGCCTTGAGTTCAGCTTCATCAGCTTCATCGGCTGCAATGGCCTCCTGCTTTTTCTGGCGGCGTTCGAAATCGATATATCGGGCCGTCGTGTCTCGCTCCATCCGTTCGTGGCTGATGCTTCCAGCCCCGCTTAAGAGCGGAAAGTCGTTGGAGCTGACAATTTGGTTCACGTTCTCTTTCCAGAAACTCATGTTGGTTTGCGTTCGATTCTTGGCCCGCAATTCAGCCGTTTCCAGAAAGATGACCACCAGACGGTTGAGGGTATCCACCTCGTTTTCCGTCAGATAATTTTTGGCGATGAGAATATCCGTTTTGTGAATTTTTTCGCCTTTCCACGCCAGCAGGCCGAAGTGCGGATCATCCGGATTGGCCCGCGTTGTGATAAGTTCAGCGGCGGTTTTCCGCGTCACCGCGTAGAGCAGAATGTTCTGGACCGTGGCAAAAAATTGCTGGGTTGCCCGGTCGGTTTTGTCATAGTCAACGCTGAGGGCGAACAGATCACGCACCTTCTGGTAAAATCGTTTCTCCGAGGCGCGGATGTCGCGGATGCGCGCCAGCATTTCGTCAAAATGATCCGGACGGCCATCCGGATTCTTGAGCCGCTCATCGTCCATGGCGAAACCCTTGAGAAGGTATTCTTTGAGCACGGTCGAAGCCCAGCGCCGGAATTGGACACCACGAGGCGAACGCACGCGGTAACCCACGGCCAGAATGGCATCTAAATTGTAAAGCTTTGTCTCATAGCTCTTTCCATCGGCGGCAGTTGTCAAGGATTCCTTGACAACTGAACCCTCCTGCAACTCCCCGTCCTCGAATATATTTTGGAGATGGAGCGATACGTTTTGCTTGGTCGTGGCAAAAAGTTCTGCCATGTCCAACTGGGTAAGCCAGACTGTTTGCTCTTCCGCGCGAAGCTGAATCTGGCTTTTGCCGTCTTCGGTGGTGTAAAGGATTAAACTGCTCATGCCTCAGCGTCAGTGGGTGCTGCGTCCATTTGTGATCTTATTCCTGATCGTGCAAACGGCCCGCTGCCGCGCAGAACAGGAGCGCGACAGGATAGTGGGAAAAAGGGTGAAAGAAAGGCTAAAGTCTGTGCACGGCGACAGCCACAACGAGGTGGACGATGTCGCGCTGCGACGTCGTCTGCCTGCGCAGCAGGCACTTTGAGGCATGAATCTGCCAATGGTCACCGCATAACCCAAGTCATCCGCTCGCGACAACAACGTCTTGGACAGCGGCTGTTTCCCGCGCCGCGCGGGATCAGCCGCAGCAGCCTGACCTGCAACCAGCGCCCTCGAACTGCCAGCAGCCGCCTTCACACAAATTGGCCCGTCACGTGTCACTTCATCACTCCTCTCTTGGTTTAATTCAGTTTAATTTGGTTTAATTTTCTCATTTTTATTGGCCTTTCTGAGGAATTTCCACTTCGTTTTGTCCACCAGCGACCAATCGATCGGCGCCCCTCCAAACAACGCCGCTTGCGGCATCAAGGCCGGGTCCGTCAACCGCTTCGACTCATCAATCTTCCAATACATCCAATCGTTACTGGCACCGGGATGCTGCCCCGGATGCACCTCCATCCATTGCCGCCGCTGCTCCGCTGATTCCGCCCGGGACGTGTGCGCCCGCCGATCTTCCGCTTCCTTGCGCAATCTCGCCGCCTCCGCCTCTTTTGCCCGCTGTTTCGCTTCATACTCCCGGCCATTCCGTTTCCCCGATTCATATTGCTCCTGCATCACAAACACATTCCGAAACCCCTCCACCACCTCCGGCCACTGCTTCGCCCGCTTCAGACAGCCCGTCAATGCCTTCTCATCCATATATTTGCTCTCCTCCACAAACTTTTCCCGGTCCAATTTCAGCTTTTCCTGTCGGCAGGTTTGCATGTCCGCCTGCTGCCGGTCTGCCCGTTGGCCATCAGCGGCCCGCTGATCGCCGCGCCGCTGCACCGCCACCTCATGACTCAACAACCGCAACGCCTTTAACTTTTTCATGAACCCCTCATCCACGTCCCCGTTCCATTGGTTGAGCAACTCCGCAAAACGCCCCGCCACAATGATATTAAGATGCTCCGCCAAAACCCCTGGCATCGCCGACTTCAAGTCCTGCGCTTCCTCCGCCAGCTCCAAGGCATGCGACTTCATGTCCTGCCGCGCCTGCCAGTCCAGAAACCCGCCCCCCTTCCATTCCGTCAGGTTCACCTCATTGATCGCCCGCCCGTCAAACTGCTCCGTCAACACCTGCTGCACCTCCGGCAGAGAATTCAGCCATTCCACCAGCCGGACGCCCGGCATCCCGTCCTCGAGGTTTTTGTTCAATTGATCCCGAATCGCCTTCGGCAACCGCGCAATCTTTCCATTACGTGACATAATAATCTTCCTTTCAGTTTAGTTGTTTGATGTTGGGTTTGTTATTTCCGGTGGGGCGAGTGCCAGTCCGGCTCGGACCTCCGTCGAGCCCAAATTTCGCCCCTATTGTTGTTGGGTTTTGTGTTTGAGGTAGGGCGCGTCGCTCCGCGCGCGCCGTTCTTGTTTTCGAGGAGCGCCGAACTCCGATTCGGCGAAGGAGCGCGGGCGGCCCGCCCGCAAGTTCATGGAGCGCCGCCCGTCCCGCCATAGCCTTGGCGACGGCGGAAGTACCAACTCGGCAAGTCCCCAATCGGCCCTTCGCCCACTTGGGGGAGAAGGTGCCCGCAGGGCGGATGAGGGGGTGCTCCCCGCCTCCCCCACATGTGCAAAATATTTCATGCACCGGCGAGCCTAGCATAGGTCCCTCAAACCTGAATTCGTGTGGGGAATGTAACTAGCAGATTTATGCCATTTATTTTCAAAAACCCCGAGTGGGAAGGATCTCAGAGCCAAAAAATGAAAAACGCTTTCGCTACCTCCTGATTAAAAACAGCTTACAATTTCGAAAACGACCACAAATCAACCCGTTTTCAAGAAAACATTGGGGTTTTTAAAGATTTCTAAAATCAAAATCCGACAACCAACCCTCGGTGGGGCGAGACTCCGTCGAGCCCTAATTTCCCCCATCCAGCATCACCCATTTTACCCGCCCCCAACCTCCTGACCTTCTCATTGCGAACGAGATGCTCTGAGCCGACCGACGGTTTACAAAACCGTTGCTCTACCATGGAACCATTTCTCTCCAATCAGCACTTCCTAGTGCCACCGAAATAGCACAAAGCCGATTCAGCTTTCAAACTAAAAATTAAACCATAAAAACTCAAAACTTCCCCACCGCCCCCGTTTCCCGATTTCCCGATTTCCGCTTTTTTCATATTTGCCCCTAGGCTTCCCATCCCCTACGCTCCTCGCAATCTGCATGAGAAAGGGAAAACCAACGGACTCAGTTTTACCAATCCCTTTGCTTTTGCTAGATAACAATTTACCCATGTTCGAACAAGCATTCAGAAATATTGACGACGTTCTCCGCAAAGAAGCCGGTTGCACCACGGAACTTGATTACACCGAACAATCCTCCTGGCTCCTGTTCCTGAAATATCTCGATAGCCTCGAGGAAGATAAGGCCACCGAAGCCGCCCTTAACGGCAAAAAATACTCCTACATCCTCGAAAAGCCCTACCGCTGGGAAACGTGGGCCGCCCCGAAGGACAAGGATGGCAAAATCGACCACAACAAAACCCTCGTCGGAGATGACCTGACCAAATTCGTCAACGAAAAGCTCTTTCCCTACCTGCACGGCTTCAAAACCCGCGCCACCGGGCCGGACACCATCGAATACAAGATCGGCGAAATCTTTGGCGAAATAAAAAACCGCATCCAAAGCGGCTACAACCTGCGCGAGATTATCGACCACATCGACGAACTGCGTTTCCGCTCCCAGACCGAGAAACACGAGCTCTCACACCTCTACGAGGCCAAGATCAAGAACATGGGCAACGCCGGGCGCAATGGCGGCGAATATTATACCCCGCGCCCGCTCATCCGCGCCATCATCGAGGTCGTGTCACCCAAGATCGGCGAGAAAATTTACGATGGCGCGTGCGGCAGCGCCGGCTTCCTGTGCGAATCATTCGTTTATCTGACAGAAAAAGGCAAGCTGACCACCAAGGATGCAAACACGCTCCAGACGAAAACCTTTTACGGCAAGGAAAAGAAGTCGCTCGCCTACGTCATCGCCATCATGAACATGATTCTGCATGGCATCGAGGCGCCGAACATCATCCACACCAACACCCTTTCCGAAAACCTCGCCGACATCCAGGAAAAGGACCGCTATGACGTCGTCCTTGCCAATCCGCCTTTCGGCGGCAAGGAACGGCCCGAGGTGCAGCAGAATTTTCCCGTCCGCACCGGCGAGACCGCGTTCCTGTTTCTCCAGCACTTCATCAAGATCCTCAAGGCCGGCGGGCGCGGCGGCATCGTCATCAAGAACACGTTCCTCTCGAACACCGACAACGCCTCCGTGAGCCTGCGCAAGCTGCTGCTGGAAAGCTGCAACCTCCACACCGTCCTCGACTGCCCCGGCGGCACGTTCCAGGGTGCCGGTGTTAAAACGGTGGTGCTCTTCTTTGAAAAAGGAAAAGGCACACGAAGTGTGTGGTACTACTCGCTTGATCCCGGCCGCAATCTTGGCAAGACCAACCCGCTCAACGACGACGACCTTGCCGACTTCGTGAAGTTGCAAAAGACGTTTGCCGATTCCCCCAAAAGTTGGAGCGTGGACGCCAAGACCATTGACCAAACTACGTTCGATTTGTCCGTGAAGAATCCGGACGGTGGCGAAGAGATCGTGCACCTCAGCCCGAAGAAAATCATGGAAGAGATCGCCGCGCTGGACGCCGAGAGCGCGGAAGTGCTGGAGAATATCAAGGCGCTGCTATGAAGCCGGATTGGAAAACAGAATCGCTTGGCGAACTATGCGAGTTCCAGCGTGGACTCACCTATGCCAAAGGTGATGAGGTGGATGTTTCCGACAATGTTGTTCTTCGCGCAACAAATATTGACCTCGCAACTAATCTCCTCAACTTTGACGAATTAAAATATATCAGCGACAAAGTTATCGTGCCCGATGGCAAGAAGGTGAAGAAAGGCTCTTTGATGATTTGCACGGCGAGCGGTAGCAAAAGTCATCTCGGGAAAGTTGCCTATATCGATGATGACTACAATTATGCCTTCGGTGGATTCATGGGAATGGTCACGCCGAAGAATGGGCTTAATTCTAAATATCTGTTTCACCTGATGACTTCGCCAAACTACAAAAATTTCATCGGCGAGCTTTCGGATGGTGCGAATATCAACAATTTGAAATTTGATGATCTCAAAAAATTTCCGGTTCCTCATCCACCTTTGCCTGAACAGCGGCGGGTCGTCGGCCTGCTGGACAAAGCATTTGCTGGCATCGCCACCGCCCAAGCCAACGCTGAAAAGAACCTCCAAAACGCCCGCGCCCTCTTCGAAAGCCACCTCCATTCCATCTTTACCCAGCGCGGCAAGGGGTGGGCGGAGAAAACACTTGAAGAAGTAGCCGATGCTAACTGCTCACTTTCCTACGGCATTGTTCAGCCGGGACATGAACATCTGGACGGAATGCCAATAGTCCGTCCCACCGATTTGACGACGAAAATAATTCGACCCGATGGGCTGAAGCGAATCGATCCAAAATTGGCAGAAGGTTATAAAAGAACCACGCTACATGGAGGCGAACTACTACTTTGCGTTCGTGGCAGCACCGGAGTTGTATCGATTGCTTCGCCTGAACTTATCGGCGCAAATGTCACAAGAGGAATCGTTCCAATTCGTTTCAACAACTTGCTTCTTACGCCAGACTTTGGCTTCTACCTAATTAATTCAGAGCCGGTGCAAAGCCAAATCCGAGAAAAAACATACGGGGCGGCATTGATGCAAATCAATATACGGGATTTGAGGAAGATTGCGCTCTGGCTTCCTTCGTTGAAGGAACAAAAAGAAATTGCCGCCAAGCTCGACGAACTTCATGAAGAAACCCAACGCCTCGCGAGCATCTACGAGCAGAAGCTGGAGTTGCTGGCGGCGTTGAAGAAATCATTGCTGAATGAAGCCTTCACTGGGAAACTTTAGCCATGCAACGTGCGCGCCAGCTTCAATCCCAACGGGATTGCGTCCTCCAGCCCAGGGTTGCGAGGTTGGCCAGTCCGGCTCGGACCGAGCTACCCTGGGTCATGCGTTTCAATCATTTCCCCAACCCCAACGGGGTTGCGGTACACGCCGCCAATCACTCATTGCCCATTCATAGCCATCTCCCTGCTTGACCCCCATCCCAAGTCAACGTATCTATGGACTATGTCAAAAAGACAACAAGTGATCTTGTTGGAACCATTGAAACCAAAGACGCTGCGTGCGTTCGCTGGCGTCCGTGGCCGTGTGAAAGCTGCCGTGGCCGCTCAACCCCGCTCGATTTCCTTGTACGATGCTTTAGCCCAGGTCCGCAGGTTCCCGAATCTGACCGGAACGAAGAAATAGACTGGTTCAAGAAGTGGGAGTCGGCTCAGTTGTTGCAGTGGATTAAGATCTGTCCGCACACACAGTGGACGGAGTTAAGCTTGCCCCGGCTGGCCGAGGGCTCCGAGCATCTGGTCCTTTTTGATGCCAAAACCAGCGAGGTCGTTAAGCTCACGCATCCCGGCATCTACGGGGACTATTATGAGATCATTGATGGCCGGATCACCCAGTTCGACTGCACTCCGGCTGAATACCTCCTGCGCATGCATTTGTGGGAGCAGCTCTTTTCCACGGCTCCCCATCCCGTTGGCATGACGGAGACCGGCCAGATCGTATCCCGCCAGCAGTTCATTAAAGGCGAGGCAAATCCTCCGCAGGCGGAGGTCGATCAATTTCTGGTTGAAGCCGGGATGGTTGCCGTCAGGCAGCCTTATTGACTGTGGAAAAAAGTTGAAGCCGACTCGGGGGTCGAGATTTGGATCGGGGATGCACGTTCGGACAACTTTGTATTGGCGAAGGACGGAATGGTCCCGATTGATATTCGTATCTGGGGTGTTCCCATATAATTTTTTACCGCTTGAACGAAGCCGAGACACGCGCCGAGCACATCGATCCCGCCTTGAAAGCGG
>DASZCA010000091.1:0-11324 GCA_035943555.1 Verrucomicrobiia bacterium | reverse complement strand
CCCGGATATCCCGTGATAACCGCCCGATCTTGCCGATATGTGTGTTCATAAGTTTGTTTAGTAGTTAGTTAGTGATTTGTGGTTTGATGTGCTGACCGTCAAAGTTCGCCCGGAGCGCCGAGCACCAGCTCGGCAAGGCCTTTCCCTCATCCCTGTTGATCCGTGCCCATCGTTGTCGATCCTCGAAAAAGTTGAAAGCACCGCACTTGAGGTTTGCCCGCGCAATGGGCGGCGGCTGTGGTCGGGTGACAGGGCCCAGCCGCAGCGCGTGGCCTGCAACCGCCGCCACCATGCCACCAAGCCGCATATACCCGTCCATTCGTCATTCGAACTTCGTCATTTTCATCTTCCATACCCCTCATTAAATCACAGGTCCCCAAAATCTGAATTCGTGTGGGGAATGTAACTGACAGATTTATGCCATTTATTTTCATTTTTCCCGAGTGGGCAGGGGGTCCGACCAAAAAAAACCCGAGAAAATCATAAACCCCCCATGCCTATTAGCGATAAATGGTGTGTCGGAAAATTTCCCGGAGCCGCTTTTGGCCTATTTGCTGGGTTTTTTAAAGATTTTCGAAAATCAAAAAACAGGCAATACGGCCCATTGCATCCATCCTCGCGCTAGCGTCCTGGAGTGCGCCAGTCCTCTGGCGCTTTCCTTGAAAACCAGGCCAACCTAACCGCGAACCGATGGAAAACCAATCCACCCGCCTGCCACATGCAACTCATTTTCCCAAAAACCCACGCCGGCCACCGGCCTGGTTACGACCACCCCACTAAAATGCAACTCCATATGTCCTCTCCCCGGGAGAGACTTTTGTTGCTTGGGAAAGCAACCAAAGGAGTTCGGCATCGCCGAACGAGCGGGAGCGAGCGAGTCCCAAACAGGTGAGGGCGAGCGTCAAAACTAAATTTTGCCCCTTTTTTAACCCACGCATTCAACTGACTTACAGCCCATTCCAAATTTTCCACAAGCCACCCGCCCCTCCATCTGCTAAAAATCCCCCCTCTGAAAACCGCCGACACCTTCGCCCTCGCCTGGTTCACCGCCTGGAGCGTGATCGCCTTCCTGACCTTCGGCTACGACAAATGGCGCGCCTCCCGTTCCGGCTCTCGCATCCCTGAACTTACCCTGGCTCTCCTCGGAGCCATCGGCGGCTGGCCCGGCGGCCTCCTCGGCATGGCCGTCTTCCGCCACAAAACCGCCAAGTGGACCTTCAAACTTAAATACGCCCTCGCCCTCCTTCCCTTCGCCGCCGAAATCTGGGCCTGGCTGCATTGGCACTGAATACCTTATGCGTTTTTTAGATGTGGGCTCCTCCGCGTCCGTCCGTGGCTAAACCTTTCTCCCATTTGCAAACAAATTCTCCATTGATCAGACATCAAACGTTAGGCGTTGAATGTTTCCGCCATCGCTTTCCGCGTTTCAGCCAGGCCTCATTTCTCCCGCTCACCGCCATAATCCGGGCCCGTCCATGCTCATCCGCGGTTAAAAACAGGAAGTTCGGTCGCCAGTTTCCGCCTTGCCCGCTGCCGGACGAAGTTGCGTAAAACCGGCCCCACCGTTATGCTTTGAGGGTGAGCACAATCACGGCAATTTTAGAGGCGGACGCGGACGGCACTTTGCATCTTCCGTTGCCGGTGGAGCTGCGTAAATCAAGATTGAAAGTAACCGCCACCATTGAAGCCGCCACCGGTCAAGGCGATCGTCCCGCCCGCGAGCTGGCGCTGGCCGCCCTCAAACGGCTGCGCTTGCGTGGCACTTTCCGGAAAATCACCGACCCCGTCGCATGGCAGCGGGATATTCGCAAAGACCGCCCGTTACCGGGCCGGGAAGAATGAACTTGCTGGATAGCAACATCGTCATCGCGGCGGCCTCTGGGAGCGATGCTGTGTTAGATGCTCTCGTGGTGGAAAGTCCCTTTGCCGTTTCCGTGGTGACGCGCATCGAAGTGCTTGGGTTTCATCGGCTGACGCCCGAAGATAATGTTGATCTCCAGACATTTCTCGTCGGTGGCCAGGAGTTTCCTCTCGATGAAGCCGTAGTGGCCAGCGCAATCCGGTTGAGACAGGAACGGCGTATTAGTCTGGGCGACGCAATCATCGCCGCGACCGCCTTGGTACATAATTTGACCTTGCTGACGCGCAACGTGGATGATTTCAAACACGTGTCCGGCCTGAAGTTTAAAAACCCGTTCGCGTAAATTCGTTTTTGCGGGCCGCCGTGGTTAATCTTCGTTGTTCTGGTACCTTATGCCCTCCACGCCCTCTGTGTGGTTAAATTCCCGATCTCTTTTCCATTTGCGTAAATCCGCGCAATTAGCGTCACATCCTCATCCTTTGTTTCCCATATCCGTGTTCAACCGTGTCCCTCCGTGGTTAAATTTAAAACAAAAAGACCGCCGGATTTCTCCAGCGGTCTCGTGAATCGTAAATCCAAAATCGTAAATCAGTAGGCCGCCTGCGCGCCCTTGATGGACCGCTTCTTCATCCACGGCATCATCGCGCGGAGCTTGGCACCCGTCTTTTCGATCGGATGCTGTTCGCCCTTCTTGAGCAGCGCATTGTAAGTCTTGTAGCCGCCCTTGTATTCGCTGATCCAGCGCTTCGCAAATTTGCCGTTCTGGATTTCCTTGAGCGCGACCTTCATGCGTTTCTTCACGCTGGCGTCGATGATCTTCGGGCCGACATGCACATCGCCCCACTTCGCCGTCTCGGAGATCGAGAAGCGCATGCCGCTGATGCCCGCTTCGTTCATCAAATCCGCGATCAGCTTCAATTCATGCAAGCATTCGAAGTAGGCCATTTCCGGCGAGTAACCGGCTTCGACGAGCACTTCAAATCCGGCCTGCACCAGCGCGCTCGCGCCGCCGCAGAGAACGGTCTGTTCGCCGAACAAATCGGTCTCGGTCTCTTCCTTGAAATCGGTCTGGATGACACCCGCGCGGGTGCCGCCGATGCCCTTCGCCCAGGCGAGCGCGATCTTCTTGGCCGCGGCACCGCCCTGATAAACGGCGATCAATGACGGCACGCCCTTGCCTTCCGTGTACTGGCGGCGGACCGTGTGGCCCGGGCCCTTCGGCGCGACCATGATGATGTTCACGTCTTTCGGCGGAACGATCGTCTTGAAATGGATCGAGAAACCGTGCACGAACAGGAGCGTCTTGCCCTTGGTCAGGTTCGGCTCGATGTCCTTCTTGTACGCCGCGGCCTGCTTGGTGTCCGGCAGGGCGACCATGATGATGTCCGCCAGCTTCACCGCTTCCGCCGTGGTGACGACCTTGAAACCTTTTTCCTTCGCGACCGGGATCGACTTGCTGCCTTCGTACAGGCCGATGATGACCTTCAGGCCGCTGTCTTTGAGGTTGAGCGCGTGCGCGTGGCCCTGCGAGCCGAAGCCGAGGATCGCCAGCGTTTTGTTTTTGAACACGCCGAGATCGGCGTCTTTGTCAGTGTAGACTTTGGACATAAAATGGATTGTGGTTTGGTTGGGTGAAAATGATTACTTCCGCGGCAAGGCCACCTGCCCCGTGCGCGTGATCTCCTGCACGCCAAAGGAATTCATCAGGTCGAGAAACTTCTCCACCTTGCTCTCGCTGCCGGTGATCTCCACCGTCAACGTCTTCGGCTGCACGTCCACGATCTTCGCGCGGAAAATATCCGTGATCTGCATCACCTCGGCGCGCGTCTTGGAATCGACGGCCACCTTCACCAGCACCAGTTCGCGGTCCACCGCGTCGCCGGCCCGAAATTCCTGCACCTTGAGGACGTTCGGCAGCTTGTTAAGTTGCTTGGTGATCTGTTCCACGGTGGATTCGTCGCCGTGCGTGACGATCGTCATGCGCGACAGTTTGGGATCCTGCGTGGGGCCGACGTTGAGCGTGTCGATGTTGTAGCCGCGCCCGCTAAAGAGGCCGGCCACGCGCGTCAGCACGCCAAACTTGTTCTCGACCAGGACTGAAATGGTATGTCGCATAAAAAACCCGTTTATAAAATCGTTAGGAAACGGATGAAAAGCCTAGCAATCCCCAAGGAACCGGTCAATTTGCAAATTTTACCAAAACCGGCATCGTGGTAGGGACATCGCGCTGCGATGTCCCCGCCCGAAAAGCGAAGCTAAGGGCGGAACGGTTGTGGCGTGGCCAACACCATGGAGATCACCGCCTCCCCGCAAAAAATTCAGTTTTATTTCCCGTTTTTCTGTGGGAATCTGTGCCCGTTGCAATGATTCATCCAACCGCCATCATTCATCCCAAAGCCCGGCTGGGTGCCGGCATCCAGATCGGCCCCTATGCCGTGATCGACGCCGATGTCGAACTCGGCGCCGGTTGCGTCCTCGGACCCTACGTCTACATCACCGGCGTCACCAAGATCGGTGCCGGCAACAAGTTCCACGCCGCCAGCGTCATCGGCGATGCCCCGCAGGACTTGAAATACAAGGACGTCCCCACCCGCGTGCGTATCGGAGATAACAACGTTTTCCGCGAGCACACCACCGTCCACCGCTCCACCAAGCCGGATGAAGAGACCGTCATCGGCTCCAATAATTTCATCATGAGCAACGCGCACATCGCGCACAACTGCCATGTCGGGAACAACGTCATCATCGCCAACGGCACGCTCCTCGCCGGTCACGTCGAAGTCCAGGACCGCGTCTTCATCTCCGGCAACTGCGCCATCCACCAGTTCTGCCGCATCGGCACTCTCGCCATGATGCAAGGCGGCGCCGTCGCCAGTCAGGACGTGCCGCCGTTCACCATGGTCCACAACGGCCTGAATATTCTTTGCGGCCTGAACACCGTCGGCCTCCGCCGTGCCAATTTCAGCTCCGCAGAAAGACTCGAACTCCGGAAGCTTTATAAATTCATGTTCCGCAGCGGCAAAAATCTCCGCCCCGCCCTCGCCGAGGCCAAGGGAAAATTTTCCGGCCCCGCCGTGAAAGCCTTCCTCGATTTCATCGCCTCCGCCAAACGCGGCGTCTGCTCCGATCCCGGCAAACATTCCGTGCCTGATGAGGATTAATAAATGAATTACACGATCATTGGCAACGACGGCAAACGCTACGGCCCCATCACCGCCGACCAGCTCCGCCAATGGATCAAGCAATCCCGCGTCGAAAGCCGCACGCCCGTTTTTGTCCAAGGCACCGCCGACTGGACCTTCGTCGGCCTCCTGCCGGAATTCGCCGCCGAATTTCCTGAGAACCCGCCCGTCATCACCCCGCCCAGACCTGGCAACGTCGCCGGCACCGCCGTTGTTCCGTCCCAAAACAGTTCGCTCGCGACCTGGGGTTTTATCTGCGGCCTGCTCAGTTGGACCTTTTGCGGCTGCTGCGCGCCCGTCGCCATCGCCGGCCTGACCTTCTCCATCATCGCCCTCGTGCAGATCAACGCCCGCACCGAACCCATCGCCGGTCGCGGCTTCGCCATCGCCGGGCTCGTGTTGAGCGCCACCAGCCTCGTCTGGAGCCTTTGCCTGACGCTCGTGAGCTTGTTCAACAATTCGGCGCAGATGCCATTCAACATCGCCAACGTGGTGAACGGCCAATGATCCCTGCGCCGCCCAAAATCACGCCCGCAAATTCCGCCGGTTCCGTCAACCCCGCGGGTTGTTCCAGTTTTCGCCTCGCCATCATCTTGCTTGCCGTCATCGCCGCTGTCATCGGCACGTTCGTATTTTTTTTCAATCCCACCACGCATAATTTTTATCCCGTCTGCCAGTTCCACCGCCTCACCGGCCTGAACTGCCCCGGCTGCGGCATGACCCGCGCCCTCTACGCCCTGCTCCACGGCGACTTCTCCACCGCCCTGCGCGACAACGCCCTCCTCGTCCTCGCCATCCCCGCCCTGATCGCCCGCGCCTTCTGGCTCGCCCTAAGAAAGTCCCAAGGGCACGCCGCCACAAAATTCTTCCCGGAACATTCCTTATGGGTGCTCCTCGCCATCGCCCTGATATTTGGCGTCCTGCGAAACCTTCCCGCCTTCGCCTTCCTGTCCCCCGCCTGAAATAAAAAGAAGCATGGGCTGAGAATCCTTGGGAATTGGACGTTGAATGTTGGGCGTTGAATTTTTCCGCTTTTTGCAGCTCTGGTTTTTTGGAAATGTTCTGCCGCTTTCGCCTGCAACCAAACCACACCTGCATCCCGATGCCATTCATCCGCCCATTCGTCATTCGGAATTCGTCATTCCCAAGCATACCCCCAAGTTATGCTCACCCAATAAACAAGGTATTTCCCCCCGCCCATCATTAAGAGGTATCGTGTGATCATGACAGACTCACTGAAGACCAACGAACGCGGCCTCATCGGACAGCCGGCTCCCGCCGCGCCGCCGCTCGCCACGAAGATGCAGATCGGCGTCGACAGCTTCGCCGCGCGCTTCGAGGCCGGCGATGCCAGCGCAGACGTCACTCCGTCAGACAGCCTCCGCCACCTCGTCGACCGCATCGTGCTCGCCGACCAGGCCGGCCTGGACATCTTCGGCGTCGGCGAACATCACCGCCGCGAATTTCTCGACTCGCCCCGGCGGTCATCCTCGCCGCCGCCGCCGCGCGCACCCAACGCATCCGCCTCACCAGTGCTGTTACCGTCTTGAGCGCCGCCGATCCCGTGCGCGTTTTTCAGAATTTCGCCACCCTCGACCTGCTCTCACAAGGCCGCACGGAAATGGTCGTCGGTCGCGGCTCTTTCACCGAATCGTTTCCCTTGTTCGGCCTGGAGTTCAAAGATTACGACGCCCTGTTTGCGGAAAAATTGGACCTGCTGCTAAAACTGCGGGACAACGAATTCGTCCACTGGACCGGTAAATTTCGTCCACCGCTTGCCGGCCAGGGCATCTATCCGCGCCCGCTACAAAAATCTTTGCCCATCTGGCTCGGCGTGGGTGGCACGCCGGAATCATTCGCCCGCGCCGGCTCGCTGGGGCTGCCGCTCATGGTCGCCATCATCGGCGGCGAGACGCGGCGCTTCCGCCCGCTCATCGACATCTACCGCAAATACGGCGAGCACGCCGGCCACCCGCCCGAACGTCTCAAAGTCGGCGTTCACGCCCTGGGCTATGTCGCCGAAACCACGCAACAGGCCATCGCCGATTTTTTCCCCGGCTACGTCAAATCCATGACCCGCATCGGCAAAGAACGCGGCTGGCCGCCCATCACCCGCGACCACTTCGATGCCGTGCGCGGCACCCATGGTGCCTTGATGGTCGGCAGTCCTGATGAAGTCGCCGAGAAAATCCTCCGCCACAGCGAAGCCATCGGCGGCATCTCCCGCATCACCTTCCAGATGGACGTGGCCGATTTACCGCAAACCAAGCTCCTGCGTTCCATCGAACTGCTCGGCAGCCACGTCGCCCCCATCCTGCGCGCAAAAACCTGAAAGCCTTGGGCAAGCTGGCATCTGGCAACCAATCGTTTGCGCGTTGCCGTCCAACCCGAGTCCGGAGGACGACCGACAATAGCCCGCAGTTTCAACTGCGGGTATGTGCCAAAAAAGCGATCCTAGTCCCGCAGGGACGGCCGAAATCCCCTCAACCAATGCCTGCACAGGTAAAAAAGTTAAACCCCTTTGCGTCTCTCCGCGTTCTCCGCGTCTCTGCGTTTTTCCGGCCTCATTCCTTTGGTGTCGCGCCGAAATTTTTCTGGCGAAGGCGGAAGAACCGCGACAGAAAATGATTTCCAAGCTCCGTCCGGAGCGGCATATTCGGCCCGTGGTCTGGAATTGGCCCATTAAAGTTGTTTGGCAGCAAATGATATGCGCAAAAAATATCTTGCCGGGTTTTGTATAATCGGAATCGCTGCAATAGTTGCTTTATTATGGAGTAAGCATGATGCAATCGAACAAGCTAAAGCTTACAAGTTCCTGATTGCCGGAAATGCTGATTTATCCAGCATCTCATTCAAAGGACAACAACGGTATTTTAAGACAGAGGATCGGTTTATTGTCGATGACTTCGAAAAAGCATTTGAAAATAAAAAGAAATCATTAAATAGAAGCGGCATCACATACACGGCAATTTTTTAATTTAAGACGGGATTGAAAATAAAAACTACTGTCTATTTCTATGCTGATAAAAGCGGGTTTAGCATGGCCGACTATTCTCGCTTGGGGGCCGGGGATCCGGCGTATGTTGATGTGGAGTTTCAAAAGAATATAAGCAAAAAAACACAAGACCTGCTTGGGCACTTGTTAGATCAATCATTTAAGTAAATACAAAGTGAAACTTGCCAACACCATTCAACCCATCGCGACATTCACCTTGGAGTTTGAAACCTGGTGATTCTCTGAAGCTTGGGTGTTGTGCGCTTGGAACTTCCCCCTCCATTCGTCATTCCGGTTTCGTCATTTACCTCTTCCTCCCCTCGCGCCACAATCAGCGTGCATTTGGTATTAACAACTTGTCATGCATATTTCTCTTCACGACTTGCAATGGCCTGCTCTTTCGTTCGTAACGGGCATTTGTTGTTTGTGGTCCGGGCTCAGGGCCAAAAAATTTAAAGAAAAAAGGCAGGCCGGCATTTCAATGGTTTTACTAGCCATTTGCGCCTTTGTTTGGAGTGTTTTAGAGACGCTTTGCCATGCTTCAAATATTTCGCCTTCAATCAAACAGAACATTTCGAAAACTTTGCTGGTTATAGACGGCGTGTGGCTTGGCATTTTGATCGTCATGATTTGTTTTGGTCATTTCGAACTTTTAAAAAGTCGATCCGGGAAAGATGACAAAGATTTGAAGTAAGCCAGCCCCAAACGCCGAACCACCGCGACATCCCCCTTGAAGCTTGGGTGTTGTGCGCTTGGAGCTTTCCCCCTCCATTCCTCATTCCGGGTTTCGTCATTTACCTCGCCCCCCGCCCGCGCCACAATCACCTTCGTGTTCGGCCCCTATCTTAATGCCCTCGGCATTTTTGTCGGTGCGCTTTTCGGCCTCTCCGCCGTCGCGCCCGTCTCGGCGCGCGCCCAGCAGTTTTTCAAGTCCGTCCTCGGCCTCTTCACCGCGCTCTACGGCCTCCGGCTCATCTATGAAAATATCCATGGCCCCTTCATGGTCTGCCTCAAGCAGCTCTTGATCGGCATGGTCGCCGTCGTCCTCGGCAACTGGCTCGGACGCCTCCTGCGCCTGCAAAAACTTTCCAACCGCATCGGCCACCACGCCGCCGGCTTCCTTCACGCCGCCCAGAAAAATCCTCCCGGCCGGCCCGTCGACGGCTTCCTGTCCGCCACGATTTTATTTTGCGCCGCCCCGCTCGGCTTCCTCGGTGCCGTCGCCGATGGCCTGGCCGATGGCCCGGTCGGTTACTTCTATCTCCTGCTCCTCAAAGCCGTCATGGACGGTCTCGCCATGGTCACCTTCGTAAAATTATTTCGCTGGCCCGCCGCCCTGTCCGCCGTTCCGGTTTTCCTCTTTCTCAACGGACTCGTCTACACCTTGCATTTCGGATTAAAACCCTGGCTCGATCTCCATGGCCTGACCGCCTCCATCAATATCGCCACCGGTTTTATCACCTGCATGATCACCTTGGTCATCCTGGAAGTCCGGCGCGTGGAGCTAAACAGTTACTTGCCGGCGGTTTTCATCGCCCCGCTCTTGAAGTTTTGGTTGGGGTGAACTAAACTCCCTGCATCATGGGTGAAAAACGGCGTCCGTCAGCGCATCAAAAGCAGATCCGGTTCCTGACATTTTTCTTCGGGGCGATAATGATTCTCGCAGCCGTGGCAATTATCTGGTTTTTAAACCGCCTGCCCGGCCATCATTAAAATGTAGGGCAGGCTTTCCAGCCTGCCGGTTCTGGCGACTTTCCAGTCGCCAGTTCTTGTTTTTGAGGAATTAAATCAATCCACGCTTCTTCAACATCGCCTCCATCGCCTTGTCCATCAGGAAATCTGCCAGCGGCTTCGTCACCTCGTCCAGCGCCGCCACCGACGATTGCAGCCGTTTCAGATCACCCGCTCCGGCCTCATTTTCCGTCGCCAGCGCCGCCTCCACCGTCTGCGCGGCCGCAGTCACTTGCTCCACATAACTTTCCTCAATCTCCCCGACACAGCTCGCCAGCGCGTTCTTGGTCGCCGCCAAAGTCTCGTTCGCCTTCAATTTCGCCTCCACCCAGCGACGCACCGCCAAATCTTCGAACGCGTGCTCCACTGACTCCTCCACCATCTGCTGCACCGCCGCGTCGTCTACGTCCACGGCCGATTTCATCTCCACCACCTTTTCCTTGCCCGTGCGCGTATCGCGCGCCAGCACATGCAAGATGCCGTTCGCATCGATCTCAAACTGCACCCCCACGCGCGGCACCCCGCGCGGCGCAGCCTCGAATTCGATCGTAAATTTCCCGAGGCTCCAGTTGTCCTTCGCCCGTTCGCGCTCGCCCTGCAATACATGGATCAACATCGACCGCTGGTTGTCCATCGCCGTCGTGAACATCTCGCCCGCCTTCACCGGAATCGTCGAATTGCGCGGGATCAGCACGTTCATCAACCCGCCGAACGTCTCCACGCCCAGCGACAGCGGCGTCACATCCAGCAACAGAACATTTTTAAAGCCGCCCGATAAAATTTCCGCCTGGATCGCCGCGCCCAGCGCCACCGCCTCGTCCGGATTTTGTGACGTGTTCAACTGCGGCCCCGCCGCCTTGTGATAATCCACGCCCAACCGCAAACTGCCGCGCGTCTCCTCAAATTCCGCGCAACCAAACAGTTCGCCGACAAATTTTCGCACCAACGGCATCCGCGTCTGCCCGCCGACGAGAATCACCTGGTCCAGATCCTTCGCCTCCAGCTTGGCATCCGCCAGCGCGCGCAAACAATGCTGCCGCGTCCGCGCAATGATCTCGCGCGTCAACTGCTCCAGTTCCGCCCGCGTCAGCGTGTAGCTGAAAGAAAATTCCGGCGTCAAAAACGGCAGCGCGATCTCCGTCTCCACCTCGGAAGACAGTTTGATCTTCGCCAGTTCCGCCGCCTCGCGGACGCGTGAAAAAACCGTCACCGGAAAATCCACCAATCCGGCTGCCTTGATTTTTTCCGCCAAAAAATCCACCAGCCGCCGGTCCAGGTCATCCCCGCCCAGCCGCGTGTTCCCGTTCGTCGCCAGCACTTGAAAAACACCCTCGTTCAGTTCCAAGATCGAAAGATCAAACGTCCCGCCGCCCAGGTCATACACCGCGATCTTGGATTTTTCCTTCAGCTTGTCCAGGCCATACGCCAGCGCCGCCGCCGTCGGCTCGTTCACGATGCGTTCCACCGTGAAACCCGCCAGCTCCCCCGCGCGCTTCGTTGCGTTCCGTTGCGCATCATTAAAATACGCCGGCACCGTGATCACCGCGCGCGTCAC
>DASZCA010000090.1:0-7028 GCA_035943555.1 Verrucomicrobiia bacterium | reverse complement strand
TATCCGGAACTGTTTGCCAAATTCGCCGCGTGCCTGCCGGAGCAAAATGGCATCCTCGTCACCCATCCCGGCTTTGACGAAGACTGGCGCCGGAGCGAATTCGAAACGCTCCAAAAATACACTGGTCGTCTCAATCGTTTTCAGCGTTGAGTCGCATTCGGAACGGCGACCAGCGCGATGCCGTTACCGTAAAAACCGACGGCCGGGTCGTTGGAATCAACCAAGCTCGCGCTGCGCAGTTCAAAGACGTTTGTCTGCGTAAAAGCCGCCCCGTACGCCTGTGCTTCCAATTCCCGCGCGTGAATGTAAGGAACCAGAATTCGCGCCTGTAGATAGATGTGGTTGTCCTGCTTGGTTGGCAGGCTGGTGACGTAGGCGTCATCAAGCACCACGATTTTTCCCGGCGCATGCGCTTGCAACTGACGATAAATCGAATCCATTTTGACGACACCGGGCACAAACACATGACCGTTCGCGATACGGTCACCTTCGAATCGGCAGATGACCGGCATGAACCAAAGATCTGCCACAACGGTCACCAGCAAGAGCGGGAGAAAAATCTTTCTAAGCCCCGGTGTCTGCAAACATTTGGCCGCGCCACAACCCGCCAACGTAAACAGCAAGGGCAGCACCAGCATGCAATAGCGCGCGTGAAACGGCTTGCCCGCGATGAGACCAAAAGCCAGATAAGCCAGCAGCAGAAAAACCACCGACAACAATCCCGGCTGCCGCGCGAGCATTTCCCTTAACGCAACCGTGCGGCCTTTCGTCACGGCACGCGTGGCTTGAATGACTCCCAGAACCAGAAACACAGCAAAGCCCACCGAAATGAGATTGATCGTATACATTCCCGCCACCCCGCCAAAAGCCCGGTGCGCCAGCGTTTGATAATCACCGGGCGCATAGGTCCAGCCGGGATTCCAGAAGTTGATCAAAAAACTGAACGGCGAGGTGAAAACTTTAAACGCATCCCCCGAATATTTGCCCTCGCCGCCGGTCAAGATTCCCCGCGTATTGGCCCAGTCATGCCGCATGTCGCCCAGAACATAAGGTGCGTAACAAAGCGCGGCGGCTACCACTCCGGCCGCGAACCAGCCCCAATGCAGACGCAACCGAGAGACCCGGCAAAAAACGATCAACGGCAGTATCAACGACAAACAGGACATGTGGAACTGCACGCCGATCAGGATGAGAAACGGGATCAAAAAAATCGCGCGCGACTTCGGCTTTCGCAAACAACGGAACAGCGCTACAAAAATCACCGCGCCAAACAGCGGCATCGGCGAAGGGTTCCAAATGATCGATGAATATTGCACCGCCCAGAGCGACACCGCCCACAACAGCGCCCCTAGATTCGCGGCCTGCACATCGGCCACCTCTCGCGTCAGCCACCACGTCAGCGCGATGGCTATTAGATTCGTGATGATAATCAGTACCACCACGCCATGCGGTGAATGCGCCAGCTTGAGCCCCGCCACGCAGAACAGCGTCCACAACGGCCCCGGTAATTTGGAATGCGCGTTGCAATTCGGCTGTCCAATGTAGGACGCGCGATCCTGCCCCGCCTCATAACTCGCCGCCACCTCGTAAGCCTCGATGCTGTCCGTCTGGTAACCCAGCGCGTGGCTTTGCGCCCAACCGAGATAGCACAGCCGCATCGCGAGCGCGACCAGCAGGATGACCGGCAGCCACCACGCGGAAGATTTCCCGCCCGCGCTCGGTGTTGGGCTCCCGGACGTTTCCATTTCAATCCTCCGCGAACAGATATTCCAGGTCGATCGCCGTGAGGCTGCGGGCGAAGCCTTCTTCCCCGAGCACATCCGCGATTGTCTTGGCCTTGCTCTGTTGCAGTTCCCAAATCTTTTCCTCGACCGTGCCCGGCGCGATCAGGCGGTACGCATTCACCGTCTGCGTCTGGCCGATACGATGCGAGCGGTCGATCGCCTGCGCCTCGACAGCCGGATTCCACCACGGATCGTACAGCACCACATAGCTCGCGTTCGTCAAATTCAAGCCCGTGCCCGCCGCGCGCAAGCTCAGCAGGAACACGCACGCGCCGGTTTCCTTCTGGAAATCGCCCACCACCTGCTGGCGATCCTTTGTCTGGCCCGTGAGGACATGCGTATGAATATTCCGCGCCTTGCACTCCTTCTCTAAAATCTCGAGCATCTGCACGAACTGCGAGAATACCAAAACTTTCTGGCCGTCCGCGATCAACGGATCGAGCAATTCGAACAACGTCTCCGTCTTGCCGCTCGCCGTGTCGCTGCCGACCAGCGACGGATGGCAGCATACCTGCCGCAAGCGCGTGAGCGCGGCCAGCACGTGCATCTTGGACTTGTTCAAGCCCTGCGTCTCCACGGCCTTCATCACCTGGTCGCGGCTGCGGCGCAGTTCCGCGAGGTAAAGTTTCCGCTGCTCTTCGCCCAGCGGGCAATCGCGGCGTTCTTCGATGCGGTCCGGCAAATCCTTCGCCACGTGCTTCTTCAAGCGGCGCAACAACAACGGCCGCAGCTTCGCGGACAACCGGCGCCGCGCGATGCGCTGTTCCGCCTCCGCGTTGTCGCCGCCCTTCGGCTCGTACGTTTCGAGAAATTGCTCCTGGTTGCCGAGGTAGCCCGGCTGGATGAAATCCACGATGCTCCACAGGTCCAGCAGCCGGTTTTCCAACGGCGTGCCCGTCAGCGCGATCTTGTTCTCGCACTTCAACTGCTTCACCGATTGCGTCACCTGCGCGCCCGGGTTCTTGATGAACTGTGCTTCGTCCAAGATCACCGCCCGGAACGAAAATTTATGGAACTCTTCCAAGTCGCGCCGCAAGAGCGCGTAATTGGTCACGATGATGTCGTGCTGCGGAATCTGCTTCCGCAAGTTATGCCGCGCCGCGCCGCTTTCCAGCACCAGCACCTTCATGCCGGGCGTGAACCGTTCCGCCTCACGCCGCCAGTTGTGCAGCACGGAAGCCGGGCAGATCACCAGCGACGGCTTCGGGTTCTTTTTGTTCTGTTCCTTGAGCCACGCGAGCCACGTCAACGTCTGCAACGTTTTACCCAGGCCCATGTCATCCGCCAAAATGCCGCCGAGCCGCACCTGTACGAGGTGCGCCAGGAAATCAAAACCGTCCTTCTGGTAAGGCCGCAATTCCGCTTGCAACAGCGCCGGCAATTCTGCCGAGGGCACACCCTTGAAATCGCGCACGCGCTCGCGCAAGGCCTGCGCCTCCGGCGTGTCGGCGAAGCGAGTGAATTCGTTTTCGCCCAGATGCGCGACATGTTCCATGCCCACCTTTTGCGGAACGGCGATCAATCCGTCCACGCCCATGTCCGCCATCGTCTCATGCGCGCCCTGCACTGCGGCGGTATCAAGTTCCACCCAGCCCGCGTTCGGCAGTTTCACGAACCGGCTCGTCGCCGCCGCCAGCCGTTCCAAGTCGGCCTTGGACAATTTCATGCCCTCCGCCTCCCACTCCGCCGAGACGGATAGCCAGTCAATGCCGCTGCCCTTCACGACGAGTCGCGGTTTCAACGCGCGCGGCGTCAGAAACAATCGATGGAACGACGCATTACCTAAAAACTCCGCATCCTTCGGCTTCGTGCCCCAGGCATCGGCCAGCAGGCCAAGAAAATTTTCATTCGCATCGCCGATCCACAAGCCCGGCTCCTGCATGAACCAGTCCAGCCTGCGCAGCCAGTGTACAGCCGGTTCCAGGCGCGGGTCGTCGAGGATTTCCGGCTTGTCGCCCGCCTTGATCACACGGTTGTGCGGCGTCCATTCATGGCCGCTCCACACCCACGTGCTCTTGTCGCGCCCGCTCTTCGCCATCAGGCGCAGTTGCACCGTGTCCTCGTGCAATTCAAAAACAAACTGCGGCGCGGCCGGATGCGCCACGCATAATTGGTCCCAGTCCACACCATGATTCGTCTGCGATTTCCGCAGATGCAGCAGCAGGCGATGGCTCAGCTTGCGCACCGGCACCGACGGCTTTTGCGCCAGATACCGCAGCACGCCCACCGGCGGCGCATTGCGCAGCAGATAAAACGTGTTGCCGATCAACGCCACCGGCGATTGCCGGTTGAAAAATTTTGTCTCATCGATCGGATGCAGTTTGTCATCCGGCAACGTGATGCGATGCGTGAAAGACAGTTCCTGCGTGCCGTTTTCGAGATGCGGCGTGAGCGAAACCACTTCGCCATGAAAATGGATCGGCTGGCCGGTCGCCGCCAGTTCGAGGCGGTTCGTGTTGCCCCAGCGGGCGAGCCATTGCAGCAGTTCCGCGTCCGTCAACAGCAGCGATGTCTCATGCCCCGCGCGTTCGCGGTGCGTATCATAGATCCATTGGACAAATTCCCAGTCCCATGGCGTGAATAATTCCTGTTCATGCGCTGCGCGGACCACCAAATCTACCAGGTCATGCAACGAACGCGCCTTCTCACCGGTGCGCGGACGCAGCAGCAAAAATTGGATCATCAACCGGTGACGCGACGGCTCCGCCTCATCCGCCTGCGGCCGGCAGACCACGCGCAACGTCGCGCGCGGCGTATCCAGGTGCAGTGGCGCCGGCGGTGACAACCAGTTCTCCAGTTCCTTCACCAACCGCAATTCCTGCTCTGCTTCCTCGGCCCGGGCAAAACGTTCCGGGCTGGCATGCGCCTGTAATTCCGGCGGCACCGACCGCTTCGCACGTAGGAACAGGAACGCCAGTTCTTCCAAACGCGCCTTGCCCGTCGCCGCCAGCATTTTGGGCCACCAATCGGTCGTGGGAAAATCGCGACGCGAGAGCGACAGCTTCTCGAAATAATCTTCCAGCAACAGCCACGCGCGCTGGGAATCCGGGCACGTCCCGAAGCTGCGGAGGATGTCCTCCCGCTCGGTCACCGTGTTCTTGGAATCAGAAAGTTCGCGGCGCAGGTCGGCGAAAGCGCCGTACGTCTGCGACAGAACCTTGTGGTGGGCGTCGTACTTGTTCGCGCCCGTTCGGGTCGCGCCATTTCCGTTTCTGATGGGAGTTCTGGGCATCTAAACTAAAAAACTATGTTCTATCATTTCGTCATATTGGACGTTGCCGGTCAATCGCAAACGGCAAGTTTTTTGGTCGGGTAAATCCTGTTTTCCCTTTCATTCCGGCGGAATATTCAAGGTAGCCGGGTCCAAAGCGCCGCCTTGGCGCTGGTATTCTTTGATGTCTGCCCGGGCCTCGGCGTATTGTTTCCGCTGACTATGGATCATGGCGCGGCTGAAATACGGCGGGCTGAAGGAAGGCTTCATTTCGATGGCGCGGCTGAAATCGGCCAGCGCCCGGTCCGCATCGCCCAGCATCAGGTAGCTCCCGCCGCGCGTATTATAAAGCGAGGCCAGTCCGTTGTTGTCCTCCATGCCCGCGTTGCAAACCGTGATGGCCTGCTGATATTCCTGCCGCAGATAAAGCTGCGCGGCCAGTTGGTCGCACGCCACGAAATGCGCCCCATGCCGGTACGCGCTTTCAAAGATTGTGTACGTGTTTTGCCAGCGCGGCAGGTCTGCCCACGTCCCCGCCGCGCAGAACATCAGCCACGCCGCCATCACGCCTGCCAGCCCGCTCCGGATTCGTGGCCACCGCGCCAGCGCCGCTGCGGCTGAATAAAACACCGCGATCGCCAGGCCCGCCGCCGGCAGATAGCTGTAACGGTCCGCCACCGTGATGTCGCCGATCCGGATAAATCCCGCCACCGGTGCCAATGAAAATAAAAACCAAAACCATCCGGCCGCCAGCCACGGCCATTGCCGGGCTTGTCGCAACGCGATCACGGTCACCGCCGCCAGTACCGCTCCCACCGCCAGCACATGCAGATAATTTAACGCCACCGTCCGGTAGAGCAGGGACAGCCCGGTCGGGCAGAAGAACATCCTGCCATAAAACCACACATTCTCCGTGATGCGGAACAGCTTCAGATACCACGGAAAATGCACCACCAAGATGCCGTTCCGGTTGCCCTGCGACCAGACCGTCGCGACCATGATCGCCGCGCAGATCAGGAACAGCGGGATCTTCTCTTTGATCAACGGCCATAGCCGGGCCACCCATCCGGTTGTCGGATTCCCCAACCGGCGCAGCGGCCAGAAATCCAGCAGCAACAAGATCAGCGGAAAAGACACCACAATCGGCTTGGACATCACCCCCAGCACCAGGCAGGCCGCCACCCACGCCATGCGCCGCCAGCCCGGCTGCTCCGCGTGCCGCACATACGCCAGCAACCCCAGCATGAAAAAGAAAACGCTCAGCACATCCTTTCGCTCCGCCACCCACGCCACCGATTCCAGTCGTTGCGGATGCCACGCAAACACGGCGGCGACCAGCAGCGCCGTCCACGTGGCCTTGGTCATCCGTTGCAGCACCAGGAATAAAAGCCCCGCGCTGGCCGAATGCAGCAGGATGTTGGTCAGGTGATTTCCCGCCGCCCGCATCCCGAACAGCGTCGTATCCAGCATGAAAGACAGCCAGGTGACCGGCATCCAGCTCGCGCCATCGATCGATTGGAAGGCATACACCAGCCCCTCCCGGCTGAACCCGTGCAGCACATGGGGGTTTTCATAGACATACAGGTTGTCATCATAATTGATGAACCCGTAGCCCAGCGCCGGGGAAAACAGCAGAAAAGTCACCGCCCCCAGCAAAAAAGCGATCACCCCCGGCTGCTGGAGCCGCGAAACGCCGGATGCATCTGCCCTGTTCATTGCGCCGTAACTAAAAGTATTCATCAGGGTGTCACAAGAAAAATATCCCTCATTTTCCGCCGGTTAAGCCGGATCAATACGCCCGCCTTCGTTTTTATTTTCATAATTTTTTTAAAAACCGGTAGAAAGCAGTAGAAACTAGTAGAAATCGGTAGAAATCGGTAGAAACGGGTGTATGAGCTTGCCCTGATTTAATGGACAGTGATTTCTTGGTATATTTGGTCATAGTTTTTTGCGTTCGAATTCCACCGGGGAGAGATAGCCGAGGGCGCTGTGGAGGCGTTTTGGGTTATAAAAGGTTTCGATATAATCGAAGA
>DASZCA010000089.1:0-4054 GCA_035943555.1 Verrucomicrobiia bacterium | reverse complement strand
CTCCTTGTCGCGGTTATCCACCTTGCCGAGACCGGCAACGGCCACTTCCTCGGTGGCGTATTGCAGTTCCTGGTCGATGGTCGTGCCGCCTTTGGAATAAAGGCTGAGGGAGTTCCAGGCAAGGCGCCCTGGTATGCGTTTAAGATCGGAACGATTCATAGATGGTTTTTAGTGGAGGGTTAATGGTTAAATGAAATTTTTGGCGGCCGTGTCGCTCGCAAGCTGGCAATCGCCATTGCCAAAAGCGCGGCAACGAAACAGACAGGGTTCGGCGATCGGCACGGGGCCGGCGTACAATTTCGCGGTGTGGTTGCCTTCATAGGGATGCGTGCCATCCGTCGTGTAAAATATTTTGGTTGCCTGTGGCTGGTTGATGGTCACTGTCACGCCATTGCCGGCGAGCTGGTACCGGATGTCGCTGATCTTGTTCGCCGGCCCGGCGATGACGATCTGCGGCCGGTCCAGCCGGCGCATCGGCGCATCATCCGCCTCGATGGCGTAAAATTCCACGCGGCCGATCCGGAGGCTTTTATTTTTGTCATCCGTGAATTCGCTGATGGTGGGCGTGGCCGGGACCAGGCTCTGAGTCAAACCCACCGGCGTATAGAGCTTCAGGATCTTCGCCGCCCGGGCCGCGTAGATCCGGATCGGGATCTGGGTGCCTGTGGCGGACTGGTTGAGGATGACGTTCTCGACAAAGTCGATGGTGATGGTCAGTTTCAACGGACCGCCGGGGATGTTCGGATTTTCGTCCACGGCGCGCTCGATCGGCAACGTCATGAAGCCGACGCCCAATTTGCCATCCGTGCCGGCACCAACGATCTGCGCGAGCTTCGCATCGATCTTGGAAACCGTGTCGCCCGGTTCGACCACCACACCGACGCGTGAGCCGATCAATTCATCGGCTGACAACATCGAATTGATATCGGCCTGGAGCAACGGCCAGAGATCCTGGTAACTGGAAGTGTTCATGCGTGACCTCCGTTTTTGCTCACACGTTCAATGACGCTGGCGATGGTTTCCTTCGCGGTCTGTTGGATCTCGCGTTCATCGGGGATCGCAGTGGGATCGGGCAACTGGTTGACGGATTTGACGAGCCAGAAATAAACGCCGCCGCCGGTCGACTCCGTGTCATAACTGCGAACGCCGGCCGTGCCCCGGCTTTTACGGCCGAGCTTCACCTTCGTCGCGGCCGCTTCCACCAGCGCGTAAGGCTGGCGGCCTTTGAAAGCGACGATGAGATTGTCAAATTCCTTGGGTGATTTTCCATAGGCTTCGGCGCGGGCCGGGATGGCGAGATATTTGCCATTCACCGGATGGATCTCGCCACCAAGCAGACGTTGACGCACGCCGACCTGGTTGACGCTGATCACCGCGCCGGCATCCGTCGCCTGATAATTCGTCGCCCGGACAGCCTGTTTCCAAAAACCCGTGGTGGGAAAACCCATCTTGTTTGCGGGCGCATTGCGGAAATGCGATTGGAACAGGATCACTTCCGCCTCGCCCACGTTCTTGGAAAGCTGTTTGACCGTCATGACGCCTTGCAACGCCACGAGCGCCGGACGGGCGGTATTCTCCGTGACCTTGATGCTGATGGTGACTGCCATGATGATGATTAAAAAAAGTTTCACTTGGTCTCGAATGAAATGATGTTTCCGGTGGCGGCCATGGCGTTGTGAATTTTGGCCGTGGCTTCGGTGCGGGTTGTATCTGCCGGCATTTCCAAATCGATGACCACCACGCCAGCCGGCTGGCCGGAGGCGGTGCGCAGATCGATGGTTACTTTTGCAATCATAATTTATTGTGACTATCCCTTCACGACACGTAAGGGTTGAACAATCAGTTTAAGGCGTTCTCGGTAATCAAGGTCGTGCCGTAAAGGTTTTCCGCTCTCAATTAAATAGCCTTGATCATCGGCGCCGGGGGCGGACATTTTTCGTTTAAAAGCAATCTGTCCACGATAAGAGAACAATCCAATCGGGCAGTTTGCCACCGTGGTTTTGCTGCCGATTTCTACTATCTTCATAATTTTCATTGGTTACTTGTCGTCATGGGACAGTCGCCTAATTTATTCAGCCGTGGAAAAGAGGTCCGTCAGATCCAACGGATGCGCCTCGGCCTTCTGGCCTTCTTTGATCAGGCCAAGCGATTCGGCATCGTCGCGGGCAACGCTTTGCACCCACATGCCGGAGTTAAAGGCGAACGGCGGATAAGGATTGCCCAGGGAGTCGTCATAACCGCCCGCCCCGTTGCCGAGCGAATCCCAGATCGGCGACGCTTTGAGGGCCACCATACGTCCGGTATTTTCCAGGACATCGGCGGCATCTTCATCACCGCTTTCTTCAGCCGCCGCCCGCCAGCGCGCTTCCCAATCGCGATGCTTCTTGGTGTCTTCCAACCGGTACAATTCTTGCGCCGGAAATTCATCCACCACGTCCTCATCATTCGACTGGATGAAGCGGCCGGCGCCTTGGGCCATTTCGGAATTCGTCTCCACCACCAGATTGATGCGGGCATTGCTGGTGAGGTCGGTCAAGCCGCCATCATCGCCTGATGGACGGATGCCCATGTCCTTAAAGAAATCTTGTATGGCCACGCGGGCATACGTCGGATTTAAACCGGTCGTCACATTCCCCTCCGGATTTTCTTCCGTGATGCGATCCTCCCGCTGTTGGACCGTGGGGTTGATGACCGACTCGATCACCGCCTTATATTTTGCCAGCAGATCGAGGTTTAACGTCTTCGCGGAAAGCAATGACTGGTTGCGCAGAGTGGCATCCATGGCCCGGATGCCGGCGCTATCCAGTGAAGTCGGCAGCAAATTCTTTTGCGCCAGCATCTTCACGGCTTCGGAAAATGGAACTGGTTTGTCCAGGATCATATGAGGCCATCCATTTTTTTGGCGGAGGCTTTGCGTTTGCCGGCTTTGTGGGTGACGCCGTTGCTGGTCTGCATCTCTTCGTAACTGGGCAACGGATCATCGGGCTGTTCGACCACATCGTCTCCGCTGGCGACGCGGTTCAAATTTTGGTTGGCGGTGCTCACTTCCCGGCGCTGGTCTTCGTTCAGCTCGTTCGTGATGGCGATGTTCAGCTTCGCGTTGATAAGGGTGACCGCAATCCCTTTGAGACCTTTCGGGATCTTGGTCGGATCCGTGTCGAGCCGATTTTTGCTGTTGCTGGCAACTTTCCGGCGGATGTCATCCACGACGCCCTGGATCAGCCCGGCGGAGCGTGGCGCCTGGTTGTCCGCCAGAGCAGCCGTGTCACACGCCGTGATGAGCGCGGCGATGCTCGCCTCGTTCAGCGTGGCGATCGTGATGGTGATCCAATTGGACATTTTAAAGAGGCGGTGCGTGCAGGCGTGTGCACGCACCGCAGTTGATCAGGGATAAACGCCGATATAGGAATTGGTCGGGTCAAACCAGAGGCTGTTCGTGGTGTCACTGTTCGACAGGGTGAGGAGCTGGCCGAGCGATACGTTATCCGCCGTCGATGCCGCGACGTTGGCGGAAAAGAACTGCTCATTGGTATCAGTCACCACGGCTTGGGCGACGATGTTCGTCGCGGTCCAGTTCGTCACCGACGTGGTTGTGCCGGGGATTAAATGCACAGAGCCTTGACGGATGCCGGCCGTGAGGGTGGCCTGCTTGGAGGGAACGGTGGCATTCGTGCCGTATAATGCCCAGTTGAACGAAAAGCCACGGCCGCGCCAGATCGGGAACGGCTGGCTGGTCACTGTGTATTGCGCACCCGGTGCGATCTTGGTGGCCCCGTTGGTCACGGCGATCTGGTTGGTGCCAGTGAGCGAATTGGTCAACGGATAGACCTTCAACGGGATGGAGGTCTGCGCGCAGGCGGAGCCCGCACCCAGGATGAGCGCGAGCGGGAGAGCCGCCCGGCGGACTGCTTTGCGAATGGTGTTAAATATTTTCATGGTCAATTTTTTATTGGGGTGAATTGGCGGTGCGGCCGTGGTGGCCACACCGCCAGGTGTTTATTGGTTGGCGATGGTGAGCGAGCGGATGCCGCCCGCGTAGGTGATGACAATCTTC
>DASZCA010000088.1:0-2148 GCA_035943555.1 Verrucomicrobiia bacterium | reverse complement strand
CTCGCGGTCTCGGCGCGACCGCTCTGCTCCCAGATTTCCTTGGGCTGCAGCGCCGGCATCAGCACTTCAACAGCGCCGGCGCGGTCCATTTCTTCGCGGATGATCTGCTCCACCTTGCGCAACGCGCGCAAACCGAGCGGCAGGAAAGTATAAACCCCACCCGCCAGCTTGCGGATCAGCCCGGCGCGCAGCAAAAGTTTATGCGAGGCGATCTCCGCGTCAGACGGCGCTTCGCGGAGGGTCGGAATCAATGTCTGTGTCCACTTCATGTGAATGTAATGTATATTTTGACAAATAGAGGAATGCCCTGTATTTGCAGCTATTCTGGCGGTTATGGCGCATTCGGTCAAGGCACACCACCAAAAGGCAGTGTCTTAATTTGATTTATTGATTTGTTCGATAATCTTCCACAATAAACCGACAGCCCCAATAAAAAGGAATGCAATTGAAGCGTTATCACTATTCCCCCTAACAAGCATAACCGCACCGAAGCTTAGCAAGCCAATGATAAACAAAAATTCAATGCGGTTTCGGTTTCGCTTGTTCATTTTCTGCCCTTGCCGTCAGTCGCAATTCGAAGCCTAACTCCAGTTTGAACGACCATAACGGAAGATTGATACAAATTTATTGTGTTCGGCATTGCTGACGGAAAGTCTAACAATAAACAAACGCAGGAACGAAGAATTTTATTTTGCCGTTTATGTAGCGTCAGGTCTCCTGGCCTGACGTAGAGGGCGGTGTCCCGCAGCCCGGATAGAAATGTGATGACGACTCGCGGCCCAATCCGTCAAGACGCAGGGAACGTTTCTCCCTCTCCGCGTTTTGCGGAGTCGGCGGAGCAAAATGGGGAGAGGGCCGGGGTGAGGTGCTTCTTTGTTTAATTCCACCTTCATTTCAATACCCTCGCAATGATTTCTCTCATTGCTGCACATCCAATTGATCTTTCTCCCGCCAAGATCCGTCTTTAAGAAAAACCAAATCCTCTGGTGCCAGATAAGAAATCCGTACACCCGTCGCTTCCAGATACCGCAATCGCGGACGAAAACCCTCGATTGTCTTTTCCCGCATGGTCACAAACATATCCAGGGGAAAATCTTCAATCAAACGCACCGCGCCCGGCTCATTCGCAAAATCTTCCGGCGTGAGTTCCCGCGACCAGCCTTCGCCCCATTGCTGGAGGCGTTCAAGAAGTTTGCGAAGATTTTCTGGCGCGGAATTGATGATGATACCAACATCTTCCGTCGCCCGCACAAAACCGTTCAAGGTGATCGCCATCCCGCCGACGACGGCAAAATCAACCCCGTTGCGGGCGAGCGCGACCAACAATTTTTCGTACGAGGTATAATTCTCCGGCAGGGAATTCATTTTTAGCGAATTTTTGGACAAAAGCGTTCAACTGCGCCACGCGGACCAACGGATTGCTTTTTTCAGGAAAACGCCCAACCACTTTCCGCACCGGCTGCTGCATGGGTCCGATCTGCGCTTTCATCATGGCCAAGCTAGTCCCCGTTCTGCTGCCCGTCAATACTGGCATTTAAGGGCGGCAGCTTAGTTCGTCTTCGGAGCGCGGGCTTTAGCCCGCTTCAACGTATTTCTGCAATGCCACGTCCAAGCGGCATAAATGCCGCGCTCCACAGTTCACTTCACCGTATTATTCAACGGCGCCAACCCCTGAATCCGCACCTCCAGCTTGTCCCCGCTCTGGATGGGCCCGACACCACTCGGCGTCCCCGTGAGGATCACATCGCCCGGCAGCAATGTCATGTTCGTGGAAACAAAACTGACGATCTCCGCAGGCTTGAAGATAAGCTGGCTCGTGTTCGAATTCTGCCGCAGTTGTCCGTTTTGAAACTGCTGAATGTTCAGGTGATTCGGATCGATCTGCGTTTCCACGTACGGTCCCAGTGGCGTGAAGGTATCGAATGATTTGCACCGCGCCCATTGCGACTCGTTTTTTTGAATCGTCCGGTCGCTGATGTCTTGGGATGCGGTGTAGCCGAAAATATAGCGCGGCGCCTGGGTTGCCGTGACGTTCCGGATCTTCCGGCCGATGACGATCGCCAGTTCCGCCTCAAAATCCGTGCGATGCTCCCTGAACGGAATTTCAATTTTCCCGCCATCTGCCAGCAACGAGGTGGTGGCCTTGAA
>DASZCA010000087.1:0-14231 GCA_035943555.1 Verrucomicrobiia bacterium | reverse complement strand
GGGCCACTGCTGCGGTGGTGGCTGCCGGCGGAACTGAAAAAACTGGTGCCGAAGTGATTTGCGATATTGGATTTACGATTAACGAGCGGCATGAAGACAAACGACGCAACCAAGGATGAGGGTGCGTTGGTTGACAGGCGCGGTGGCAGGGCACTATGCTGGCCACCAATGCACCGCCGAAAACAATTCACGCCACCGTTGCGTCTTTATGTTTTGGCCGGGCTGTTTTTTTGCGGGCTGCAACCACTTATCGCCGCGCCGGTGGATTATCTCGTGGACAAGTGGGACACGGAGGACAATTTGCCGAGCAGCACGGTGACCTCGGTGACGCAGACGCCGGATGGTTACTTGTGGGTGGGGACTTACAACGGGCTGGCGCGGTTTGACGGGGCGCGGTTTGTGACGTTCGATCCGCTGAACACGCCGGAACTGGGGCAGGCGCGGGTGCAGGGGTTGTTCCTCGATGTGAGCGGGACGCTGTGGATCAACACATTTCGCGGCGGGCTGACTTCTTATCGCAACGGAATGTTTCACAATGAATGGCCGGACCAGCCGACGTTCGATCTGCACACGACGCTGGTGGCATCGTCTTCCAACCGGGTCACGTTTGTCACGCAATACGGGGAAGTGATGCAGCATGATCTGAAGAGGCCGGATGCGAAATGGGAAGTGTACCGGCCGCCGGATGTGCGCCCGCTCTTTCAATGCGCGGATGACCAGGGGCGGCTGTGGTTTTTGACGCAGGACAAGGACAGCCACATCATGCAGTTCGCGGACGGGAAATTTAAGATGTTGCCGGATGACGGGGGGCTGGCCGGCAGCCAGATTTACACGGTGGTGGCGGATGCGCAGGGAAAAATCTGGGCGGGAGCGGAAAATGAAATCGCGCGCTGGAACGGAACACAGTTCGAGGCGATGACGCCGACGAACGGCGAGGCGGACATCCAGCCGCACCTGCTGTTTCCGTTGAAATCGGGCGCGATGTGGGTGCTGGATGGCGACCGGTTGCGGAAGATGTCGGATCGCGCGTGGACGGCGGAAATTCCGCAATGGCGGGGTCTGTTGGGATCGGCCTCCGGGCGGGGAATGGGCGTACATGAAGACCGCGCTGGCGGCCTGTGGCTGAACCATTATGGCAACGGTCTTTTTCACATCGCACCGGACGAGACAGCGCAGCATCTGACGACGGCGGAAGGCTTGCCGGATGTGCGGGTGGGGGCGTGGTTCCAAAGCCATGACGGCGGCATCTGGGCGGGGGTGGATCACGGCGGACTGGTGCGGTTGCGCGACCGGCGTTTTCATGTGGTGGGCGCGGCGAACGGGCTGGGCGCGGCCACGGCGCTTTCGGTGTGCGAGGACCGGGACGGGGGAATGTGGATCGGCACGGCGGGCGGCGGTCTGTGCCGCTGGACCAACGGTGTGGCGGCGCGGTTTCCGGTGGGTTTCAGCGCCTCGGCCAATTTTATTTTTGCGATCGCGCCCCGGCCGGATGGTGGTGCGTGGTTGAGCGCGGCGGAGGGGGAAGACCTGTTCCAATACCAAGATGACCAGATACGGCGCGTGTCGTGGGATGTGCACGGCATCAAATCGATGCTGACGGACAGCAAGGGGCGCATCTGGATGGGGACGAAATATGGCATCGCGTTTTCTGACGGCAACAACCGGCGGATGCTGGGCACCAACAACGCTACGACACTCCCGGCGGTGCGCGCCCTGGTGGAAACGCCGGATGGAAACATTTGGGCGGGGTCGGATGACGGAACGATCTACCGGTGCGAGCCGGACAAGCTGACGGCATTCCGCCCAACGGACCCGTTGAGCGAGCAGCCGATTTATTCCATGACGACGGATGGCACGGGCACGATCTGGGCGGGGACGTTTCGCGGCGGCCTGTTGCGGTTCCGGAACGGGAATTTTTCACGCATCACCTCGCGGTACGGATTGCCGGTGGATGTGATCAGCCAGATCTTGGATGACGGTCACGGGCGGTTGTGGCTCGGCACGCATCAAGGAATCTATTGCGTGGCCAAATCTGAACTGAACGCCTGCGCGGACGGGCGGACGAACACGCTGGATTATGTGACATACGGGCGGCACGACGGCATGGCTTCGGTGGAATGTTCCGAAGGTTACCAGCCGGCGTGCTGGCGGGCGACGGATGGAAAATTATGGTTCACCACGGTGCGGGGCGGCGCGGTGTGGGTGAACCCGAACGAAGTGACGGCCCGTTTGGAGCCGCCGGCGGTGATCATCGAGGAGCTGCGCGTGGACGGCGAGCCGGTGGCGTTGACGGGCAAAAAAATCATCATCCCGGCCGGGCGCAAGCAACTGGATTTCCGTTTCACGGCATTGAGCTTTGACGGCGGCGAGAAGGCGCGCTTCCGGTATCGCGTCGGCGGGCTGGACGCGGACTGGGTGGACCTGGACACGCGACGGACCTTGTCGTTGCGGAATCTTGAGCCGCAAGAATACCGCCTGCATGTGATCGCGTGCGACAGCCAGGGCGTTTGGAATGAAAAAGGCGCGGGAGTGACTTTTGTGGTCGAGCCGTTCCTTTACCAGACGCTGCCGTTCAAGATCGTGGTGGCGGTGCTGCTGGTGGGGGCGATCTCCTTTGGGGTGCGCCGGGCGGCCACGCGGAAATACCGGCGCAAACTGGCGCAGTTGCGGCAGCAGCATGCGATCGAGCGCGACCGCGCGCGGATCGCGAAAGACATCCATGATGATATCGGCGCGGGGCTGACGCAAATCACACTGCTGACGGAGCTGGCGCGGCGCGAGCCGGAGCAAACGAACAACAACCTGGAACGCATCTCGGATTCCGCGCGCACATTGACGAAGGCGATGGATGAAATTGTCTGGGCGGTGGACCCGCAGCACGACACGTTCGAAGGTTTGATGGATTACATTTCAGCTTACGCGGAAGATTTTTTGCGCGTGGCGGGCATCCGTTGCCGCATGGATTTTCCGTTGCCGATGCCGGTGCTGCGCGTGGATGCGGAAACGCGGTACAACCTGTTTCTCGCATTGAAGGAGGCGTTGAACAACCTCGTAAAACATGCGCGCGCCACGGAGGTGTGGCTGCGATTGCGCGTCGAAGAGAAGTCGTTCACGTTGAGCGTGGAGGATAACGGCCAGGGTTTGGCGGCGGGCACGGCGGCGGCGGCGGAGTCCGGACGGATCTCCTCGGGCTCGGGCCTGACGAACTTGGAAAAGCGGCTGGCGGCGGTAGGCGGCCGGTGCGAGATCGTGAGCGGGCCCGGCAAGGGTACGCAGGTGCGGATGACGCTGTTTGTATCTGGCGGGACATCACCAGTTATGGCGATTGGCCGGAACGGGCCGGCGGGTTAAGGTAGAAGCCTAAAAGCCAGCACCAGAATTTTTTTGCGGCATATATATAATGAGCATTGCAGTTTCCATCGTGGAAGATGACGCACGGGTGCGCGCCAGCCTGACGAGGCTGATCGACAGCACGCAGGGGTTTCGTTGTGTGAGCAATCATTCCAGCGCGGAGGACGCGTTGAAGGAAATCCCCAGGTTCAAGCCGAACGTGGTGCTGATGGACATCAACCTGCCGGGGATCAACGGCGTGGAATGTTCGCGCCAGCTCAAGCCGCAACTGCCGGGCACGCAAATCATCATGCTCACCGTGTACCAGAACACGGAGCACATCTTTAATGCCCTGGCCGCAGGGGCGACGGGCTACATGCTGAAGCAGACGCCGCCGGTGGAACTGATCGCGGCCATCAAGGAAGTCAATGGCGGCGGTTCGCCGATGAGCGGGCACATCGCACGGAAAATCGTGCAATCTTTCCAGCAGCCGGTGAACAATTCGCCGGAATCACAGAGCCTGTCGCCGCGCGAAGCGGAAGTGCTGGACCTGCTGGCGAAAGGGTTTTTGTACAAAGAAATCGCGGAGTCCATGAAGGTGACCTACGCAACCGTGCATACGCACATCCGGCATATCTACGAAAAACTGCACGTGCGTTCCCGCACGGAAGCGGTGGCGAAGCATCTGAACCAGAACCGTCCGCGCCGTGAATTGACGGCCCTGCCGTAAGTTTTTTCAGAATCATCCCCAGAACTGGCGATAGCTTCAAGCCATTGAAGCGATATAGTTAGTTGAATGCCCAACCAACCTCAACGCGCCCGATGCCGCACCGGCGTTTGAATCCAAACAGCAGCGCATTCATCCCGACGAACCAACCCGCAAGCAACCGAATTCAGCCCCGTCATCTCTTAATCACCAACCAGCCATGAAAGCAGCATCATTTCTCACCAAATCAAAACTCGGCAGCCTGCTCCTGTTGGCAGGCACATTTGCCGGGTTGAATTCCCGGGCGCAGTCCTCTGACACCTGGGTGGGCGGCTCGGGCAATAATTTCAGCACGTTGGCGAACTGGACCTATTCGGGCGGCAGCGGCCCGGTGGCCAATAACGATTCATTGTCGTTCGATGTGACGGGCTCGACCACGCCGAACAACGACCTGGTCAATTTGAGCCTGCAAAGCATCACCTATAATTCCGGGGCGCCCAGTTTCACGGTGGGCGGCAATGCGCTGACATTTCCCACGGCGGGAAATTTCATCACCGTCAACAGCACGGCCGCGCAAACGCTCAACAACAATATCATCCTGGGCAACGTGGCCATGGTGATCTATCCCGCGGCCGGCAATCTGATCCTGGGCGGCGTGATCAGCGGCGGCGGCAACACCCTGACCTTTCCGGGCGGGGCGAATGTGACACTTTCAGGGGCGAACACTTACAGCGGCACGACCGCCCTGAACGCCGGAAATGTATTGGTCGGCAACGCCCTGGCTTTCGGGGCGAGCCGGGTGAACATCGCCAACAGTCCGGCGGTGATCGATCTGAACGGGCATAATCTTTCGGTGGCCTTCATCAACAACCAGGCGGCGCTGTTCGGCGGCACGATCGACAATGTAAGCGCGGGCGGCACGGTGACATTGAAAGTGGGCAGCGGCGTGGGCGGAGTGAGCGCGGCCAGCGGCACATATACCAGCATCGATTCCTTCTCCGGCATCATCAGGAACACGACGGGCACGGTGGGGTTGACCAAGGTGGCCCCGGCGTTGGCCAACCAGACCGCCGGCATCATGGCATCGGCCAGCTTGCTCAACGGGCCGGCAGTATTGCGGCTGATGAATGCAAATACATATACCGGGCCGACAACGATCAATGGCGGTATTTTGGAATTAAATTTCGGGCAGGCAAACAACGGCGGGTCAGCGGTGGTGGCAAACATCATTTCTCCGGTTTCGGCCTTGGTGCTGGCCGGTGGCGATTTGGTTGTGGACGAGGTTGGCGCCGCCGGTGCGCAGACGTTTGCCGGTTCGACATTGAACGCCGGAGCATCGCACCTCGCCTCCTATCGCAACACGAGTTCGGCCGCTTCCATCGCGATGGGGGGAATCACGCGCAACACCGGTTCAACGCTTGATTTCCAGTCACGTCCAAGCGGTACTTCGTCCAACCAAAAAATCGGAGCGGCGGACGGCACGGATACGACTACGAACGTAAATGCGAATTTCGTTGGCGGTCAGCAGACCATTTTGGGCGGCTACGCGACATTCAACACCTATGTAAGCGGCGGCGGCGGATCTTGGGCGGTTAGCGGAACCACGGTCAACACCGCTAAAACAATCACCGGAGCACCCACTCTGACGGCCGGATTCACGGCCTCCAAAGACGTTGATGCGGCCATCGGCACTTCCACGCCGGCCTCAATGTTCATCAATTCGCTTCGTTTCAACACGGCGGGGGCTTATACGGTCAACACGGCGGGTAACATCACCAATGCCACGGGCGGCATCTTGGAAACGTTGACCGTCGGAGCCAACGCGGTGGCCATCAATAACAACGTTCTGACCAGCGGCAACGGCCAGGATTTGATCATCCACCAATATAATACTTTGGGCGGCATGACCATCGGTGCCAATATCGTGGACGGCGCCAGCCCGATCGGATTGACGAAGAGCGGTCCCGGCGCGTTGACGCTTACGCCCAATGCGGCCAACACATTCAGCGGGCAATTGACGCTCAACGCCGGCACGGTGACGTTGGGCAATGCGAATGCATTGAACGGGGTTCCGGCAGTTGTGTTTGGCGGCATGAGCCAAACACTGGGCGGCGCCGCTCCGGCCTTCACGTTTGCCAACGGCACGTTGAATTTGAACGGTAATAACGCCTCCGTGGCATCGTTGAGCGTCAACACAGATTCGTCCGGGACAGCCTTGATCCAGAACGCCAACGCCACGCCCGCGATTTTGACGGTGAACGGCGCGGCCACCACCTCTTTCACGGGCACGGTGCAGGATGGCACGGGTGGCGGAACTTTAAGCCTCGTTAAAAATGGTGCGGGATCGCAGACCATCGGCGGTACTTTGAGCTACAGCGGTTCGACCACGGTGGGGGCGGGCACTTTGTTGCTGACGACCCCGGCTTCGGCGACCGCCAGCTATGTGGTCAATGGCACGCTGGACGCGACGGCCCTGACCGGCAGCACGCTGGCCTTGGTCAGCCCGCAGACTTTGGGCGGCGGCGGCACGGTTTCCGGCAGCGTGACGGTGGCCAGTGGAGCGCACACGCGCCCCGGCGCGATCGGCGTAACCAATACCATCACCGGCAACCTGACCTACAGCAGCGGGGCGAAGGCGGATTTTGATTTGAACACCAGCGCCACCAGCGGCCCGAACGACCAGGTGGTTTTGAGCGGCGCCAGCAGCGTGCTGACCGGCGGCGGTGTGGCGATCAACATCAACCTGATGGGAGCGACGCTGGATACGACCCACGATTATGTGCTCTTCCGTTTGACCGGCGGTTCGGCCAGCATTTCTGGCGCTTTCAGTTCCGTGCCGACCTGGTTGGGAACGGTGCCGGCCAATTCCGGCAGCTATTCGATCATCACCGATACGGTGAACAAAAAAGTTTTGTTGCACTACACGCTCGCCGCCGCCCCAAGCATTGCCGCCACGGCATCGCCGGCCGTGGTCGTGGCCAATCAAAGCACGTTCATCAGCGTAACGGTCACGCCGGGCAGCGGCACAGTGACCAATGTGTATCTGGACTTGAGCCTGATCAACGGATCAACCCCGGTGCCGCTGACGCTTTCCGGTACGCCGAATGTCTATACGAACACGATTGCAATCCCGGCGTCAGCGCCGTTGGGCAGCGTGCACGTGGTGGCTAACGCGACGGACACCACGCCCTTGACGGGCTCGGGCAACATCGCCCTGACGATCTATGCCACAAATGAAGTCTGGAACGGGGCCAGTACGGGCAGCGCGAATTGGAGTGACAACGCCAACTGGGCCAGCATCAGGGCGCCGGGTTCGACCGGGGATTCGCTGGTATTTGACGGCAGCACCCAATTGGCGTCGAGCATGGATGCTTCTTACAACGTTACTGCGCTGACGTTCCCGAGCACGGCGGGCGCTTTTGTGATCAGCGCCGCGAACGGCGGAGTTTTGACGCTGTCGGGCGGGTTGACGAACAGCTCGGCAAGCGCGCAGATCCTGAGTGTGCCGGTGGTGCTGGCAACGGCGCAGCCGATCAATGCGGCCACGGCTGACATTACGCTCGGCGGCGCGATCACCGGCGGCAACCTGACGAAGGTGGGCAACAACACCCTGCACTTGAGCAACGGGGCCAACACCTACACCGGCAGCACGGTGGTGAGCAATGGAACGATCACGCTGGATAACGGCGGCAGCATCGGCGGCGGCCAGATCACGCTGGCGAACGGCGCGTTGGCATCGGGCTATATCTCCACCACCCGTTTGACATTGGGTAACAACATCAGCATTCCGGCGGGGAACACCGGCACGATCAACATGTCGGCCTTGAACCGGTTGAACGGTGCGGTGACCGGCGCCGGCATCTTGAACATCAATGCGCCCGGCGGACAGGATGACATCGCAGGCACTTGGAACACCTATGCGGGGCAGGTCAATCTGCTCGGCGGCGGGACCGTGCGGTTGTTCATCAACAGCGGCAGTTTCAACGGATTCAGCGCGGCTGCGGTGACGATGACCAATGTTTCCCTGACCGTGTCGGACAATTCCGGTGGCAATACTTTCGGAGTGGGAGCTTTCAACGAAGACTCGACAGCGACGATCTTGGGACCCTTTGCCGGCAACAGCCCGAATTTTGTGATCGGCGGCCTCAACCAAAATGACGCGATCGCCGGCGGGGTGCAGGGCAGCGTGCGTATCACCAAGGTGGGCAGCGGCAATCTAACGATCAGCAGCGCGGGCACGGCAACTTACACCGGGCCGACCATTCTCAGTAACGGAACATTGACGGTGTTGGGCCAGATCAACGCCAGCCCGCTGACGAATTACAGCGGCGCCACGCTCACGGGCAACGGCACGCTGTTCTCGGCGGACTTGGAACTGGGCAGCTTCATTTCGCCCGGCGTGGCCGGCTACGGAACGCTGGCGTGCGGCAGCGACCTGACGTTCAACGGCGGCACCAACGTGGTGGACATCAGCACCAACAACCATGACCTGATCACTGTCAGCGGCAACCTGAACTTGGTGGGCGGCGGCATCCGTCTGGTGCCTGGCACGGTTTTGACGAACGGTACCTACCAATTGATCACCTATGCCGGCACCTTGACCGGTTCGGCGGGCAACCTGACTTTGGCGGGCTTCTCGCAATCAGGGCAGACCGCTGTGTTGTCTGATTCAACGGCGGGTGAAATTGATCTGATTGTCGCCACTTCCGGCGGAGCCAACTTGATCTGGGCCAGCGCGGGCGCGCAAAACAACATCTGGAATATCGTCAATTCCATCAACTGGAACAATGGCGCCAGCCTGACCACTTTCACCCCGGGGGATCATGCGACCTTCAACAACGCGGGTGCGGGCAATACGACCGTGGACGTGCGGGCGATCGTGCAGCCATCCACCACCTTGGTGACCGGCTCGCAGGCATACCTTTTTGAGAGCACCACCGGTGGCGGCAAGCTTTCCGGTGCGACCAACAGCTTGGTAGTGAGCGGCCCGGGAAGTTTGGAACTCGACATCGCCAGTGACTATGGCGGGCCAACCACGATCAGCAGCGGCTCCACATTGACCGTCGGTAACGGTGCGGACTCCGCCAGCATCGGCACCGGCATGGTGACCAATAACGGCACTTTGGTCTTCAACCAGACCAACAACCTTTCGCTCACCAACATTGTCGGCACGGGTGCCGGTACGCTCACCAAAAATGGTGCGAGCACATTGACGTTGACGGCGAACAACACCTACAACTGGACGGCCATCGGGGCGGGAGCGACCGTGCAAGTTGGCGCTGGCGGTACGACGGGCAGCCTGGGTTCGGGATCGGTGACCAATGACGGCAAGCTGGTCTATAACAAGACGGGCAGCTTCACCGTTGCCAACATCAACACCGGTCCGGCCAATGGCGGCGAGGTGGATTTCCTCGGCGCGGGCAATGTGACCTTCAACAATGGCAACACGTACGTCAACAACACGGTGGTTGACGGCGGTGTGGTGAAATTGAATGTAAACGAGGCCATCCCGAGCGCCGCGACCGTTCCGAGTTCCACCGGCTGGCTGGTGCTGGATGGCAGTGCCACCACGGCGGGCACGCTGGACCTGAACGGATTCAATCAAACCGTGAATGCGTTGAGCGGCCTAGGCAGTACGACCAATGGCCTCATCACCAACAGTACCGCTTCGACGATCAGCACCAACCTCTTGACGGTGTTGGGCGGCGCGGCCACGACTTATTCCGGAACGATCGCGGATAATTCCGGCGGATCAAAAATCGCGCTGGTGCTGCGCGGGGCGAACCAGTTGGAACTCCATGGTGCCAACAGCTACTCGGGCGGCACGATTGTTGGTGACACGGCCATCCTAGCGTTGCACAACGGCGCGGGCGCCGGCACGGGCGGCATCTTGATGAGCAATGGCACCACGTTCAGGATGAATGGCGCCGGCACCAGCGGTGACCCGTCCATCTTCCCGGGTAACGCGGTGACCATCGTGGATGGCGCGAGCGTAGCCTTCACCTCCCAGCAGGCAGCCAACGGGTTTGGCGGCACGGTGGTGGGTGGCACCACTACGACGTTGGTCGTGGGCGGTGGAACCAGCGCGCAAGTGAGCTTCTCTTCCGGCACGGCCAAAGAATTTCAGTCAATGCTGGGCACGGTGCTGATCCCTTCCGACGGCTTCTTCCGCTGGTCGGCCAACACCGCGAACAACGGCGGCGACTTCACCACCTTTGATGTGGAAGGTGCGATGACCAGCAAGATCGGCGTGGTCAGCCTCGGTGCGCTGACCGGTGCGGGCAGCATCGATGCCGGCGGTTCGGCGGGAACCATTGCTTACACCATCGGTCTACAAAACAACGACACGACTTTCTCCGGAACCCTGCGGGATGGCTCGGTTGGAATTTTCAGCCTGACCAAGGCCGGTACCGGCAAACTGACATTGAGCGGCACGGTGACTTACACCGGCAACACGACCGTGAACAGCGGTACGCTGGCATTGTTGGATCCGGTTTCGCTCGACAACAGCGTCACGAGCACGCTGGGTGGCAGCACGGCAACGCTGGATGTTTCGGGCCGTGCGGATGACGCGGTGAATCTGGGCAATCTGAAGGTTCAGACCTTGGCCGGCGTCGGTAACATCGCGGGCAAACTCAACGAATTGTCCGGTTCATTTGTCCGTCCAGGCCTCGGCGTCATGGCGATTTCCGGCAGTGCAACTCTCGCCGGCAATATCGTGATGCAGTTGAATCGTACGAACGCCATCATGCATTCTGAGATCACGGCGGCGAGCTACTTCATCAGCGGCCCGCTGACGGTGACGAATGCCGGCCCGGCATTACAGGGCGGCGATAGTTTCCAACTGTTTAACACCGGGGTGACCGGATTCTCCTCGGTCACGTTGCCGGCTTTGACGGGTTCGATGTTCTGGATCACCAACCTGGCCGTGAACGGCAGCATCACGGTGACCAACCCGGTGAACACAAGCCCGCCGCCGATCCGCACCGTGGTGAGCGGCACGACCCTGACGTTGAGCTGGCCGACGAACTCGGGCTGGACGCTGCAGATGCAGACCAATGCCATCAACAAAGGCCTCGGCACCAACTGGGTTGATTACATCCCGGGAACCACGGGCATCACCTCGACCAACATCACGTTAGATCCGACAAAGCCGACGGTGTTCTTCCGCCTGCGGCTCTGAGGCGTTGAGACTATCTTGCACGGCGCGCAACCGCGATAACGGTTGCGCGCCTTTTTATTTCAACCGGGGACGGCAGACATTTTGCAGAGGATCAGGGGGCGTTTTGCAATCATCGCCAGAACTGGCGATGGTCAGAAATTATTAATCCAATAAGATGCTTTCATCGCCCACAGTTTGAAACCCGACAATACCATTTTGTCTTTTCACAACCTATCCTGCCAAACCCAACTCCAGCCCCAACCATGAAAAACAAAGCCAAATCTCCCGGTGTGCCCCGCCGTTGCCTGACGATCCCGGTGCGAAAGTCGTTCAGCGCGTTTTTAACCCTTTGCGGTTTGACGGCCGCGCTGGAAGTGCAGGCCGCCAACGGTATTTGGACGAATGCCCCGGCTTCGGGCGTCTGGACCAATGCTTTGAACTGGATCGGTGGCGTCGTTCCCGGAACTATCAATAACACCGCCAACAACGGCGTGGATTCCACCTCGATCGCGCTGTTCACCAACGCCATCACCACCTACGGAGGCGGGGCCAACCCGGTTATTCCAGATGATGGCACCGTGGCCAATGGCAAGTCGCGGATGCTTGGCCAAGTCAATTTTGACGGCGCCAACTGCGGTGCCTATGTGTTTTCTTCGCCCAGCGCCTACGCCGCCCAGACAGCTGACTTGCCGGAAACCGGCGTCTTGAGCCTTTGTGTCAACGCCACGACGGGTTCGACCAACGGTTCCTACATCGGTGCCGCCGTGACGACGCCGCAGGCGTTCCTGATCCCGGTGCAAATCCGGCTGCCATCGTCCACCGACGGTTTCTATGGTTTCACCAACAACGCCACCAGTCCGTTGGGCACCTTTTACTTCAGCAGCATTTTTCTATATCCCGGCGGCACCTCACGCGGCATCACCTTTATTTTTGACGGATCGAACACAGGCACCAACACGGTCGCCTCCCTGTCACAAAGCGTGAATCAAAGCACCGGGACATGCGGGGTCAGGAAACTAGGCGCTGGCCGATGGATTTTTTCCGGCCCCAATACTTTCAAGGCCGCTTCGCCGATAACTGTCTATGGTGGGACATTGGAAGTCAAAGATCCCGGGGCATTCGGTTTATCAACCGCCGTGACCGTCACCAACTCTACGTTGCAAATTGACGGGGTCAGCTTGAACACGGCCAGCATCACCTTGCAGCAGGGCGGCGTCATCCTGGTGAACGGCAGCATCACGCTCAACGGGATCACCATGGCCAATATCTTGAATACCAGCGCCACGGTGGCCACCACCAGCGCCAGCGATGTACTGACAATCGGCAATGCGGTAAACAAAGTCACGGGTACGGCGATCACGTCCACGCTCCATATGTCCGGCCCGGGAACCATCGTGTTGGATGCCGGCAACAACTTTGCCGGTAAATTTTCGGTGGATACCGGTACGAACCAACTGACCGATGCGGGCGCGTTGGGAGCGGCGGCCAATTATAACATCAATGCGGGAGCGGTTTTGGATGTGACCCCCATTACGGGTGGGGGCACCTACTCTTTGTCCGCGAAGGCGATCAGCGCCAATGGCACGGGCACCAACATGGGCACGACGGCTTCGACCGTTTACATCGACCCGGCGGGAACATTTGATTTCGGTTCCAAGGCGATGACGTTGACGTATACACCGGCCACCACCAACGGGGACCTGGCACATCCGACATTGTTTGCACCCCAAGGCGCCTTGAATTTCAACGGCAATGCCATCACGGTGGTCAACGCTTCGAGCCTGCCGCTGAATGCGGGCACTTACCGGATTGTCCATGCGCAGAGCGGCGTGGTCACCTCCAGCGGAGCGTTTGTAACGATCGTGACGGGCAGCGGATTGGCGCCGGGCTTGGTCGGGGAAATCGTGGCGTCGGGCGGTGACTTGAACTTGCTGGTATATGCTTATGTGCCTAAGGCGCTCGTTTGGACGGGCAATGATCCGCTGATTCCGGCCACTTGGGATCGCCAGATCAGTACTAACTGGCTCAACGGAGCCACACCTTCCGTATTCAACATCTATGACAGCGCGCTTTTTAACGCCACCGGTATCTCCCAAGCGACGGTCAACATCGCTTCGACGCTCGTTCCGGGCAGCGTGACGGTCGATACCAGCGCGGGCAGTTACACCCTCACCTCATCCACCGGCGGCCAGATCGCTGGCGGCACAAGCTTGGTCAAGGTCGGTGCCAACACTTTGGTCCTAAACACGGCGAACACTTACAGCGGCGGCACAGTCGTCAGCAATGGCGTTCTGCAGGTCGGGACGGATAACGCGATTCCCAGCACCGGTCTGGGGGACGTCACGAACATCAGCCCGGCGGTGATCGACTTGCATGGCCGGCAGGACACCATCGGCGCTTTGGATGGCAATGGTACGATCGATGTCTCCTCGGGCAGTTCCGTGCTTTCCGTGGGTGGCAATGACAACAGCGGCACCTTTACGGGCATCCTCACCAACTCTGGCGGCACGCTGGGATTGACCAAAGTGGGACTGGGCACGCAGATAATAACACGTTCAAACAGTTATGCGGGCACTTCCGATGTTGAATTGGGCGTCTTGAAGGTGACCGATCCTTACAGCTTGGGCGGCGGCATCAGCCCCTTGGTGGTCAATGGCGGCACTTTGGACATCGCGACGAACATCTTCATCCCGAGCCTGGCGGGCGCGGGCGGCACCATCGCGAACAATTCGACCACGACCACGAATATCATCACGGTGTCAGGCGGCGGCACGACCACTTTTGGCGGTTCAATCGTGACAGGTAATGGCAAAATTGCCCTGCGGGTGCTGGGCGGGTCGTTACGGATGACGGCGGCCAACACCTATTCCAACGGAACTTTTGTCGGCACCGGGGCGACGTTCCAGATCCATAATTCGCCAGCGGCCGTGACCGGGGCGCTGGTCGCCAGCAACGGGGCGACGCTGGGGCTTTCGGGCGGCAGTTCTTCGCCGGGCACGCCGACGACGGTGACGACGGTTGATGGAGCGTTGG